>OMQO01000107.1 GCA_900313275.1 uncultured Bacteroidales bacterium | reverse complement strand
GAAATCATCGAGGAGAGATTGTCGAGATTGAAATCTGTGTTCTTCATGGCTATTTGGCTTTTATAATTAATACTTCTGTCTTTTCTATTTCTTTCTAACGCGAAGATACCGCCAGCTTGTGCCTATTTGCGGCACAAGCAAGCTATTTTTCGCATTTTTTCTTATATTTCGAAAAAATAATTGAGCGTGAGTGAAGAAAGAAGCACCGACAAACTTGCTCGGTACATAATGTGGGCAGCAAGCGCAACTATTATCGTGGCGCTTTGCTGGTATTTCAAGAATGTCCTGATCTACATTATCCTGGCGGCGGTTGTGTCCTTGTTGGGAAGACCCATCATGCGGATCCTACGCATGCCGAAGATCAAAGGAAAGAGCGCCCCTGACTGGTTGCTTGCTATAATTACCCTGTTATTAATCATAGGAATACTGTTCGGAATCGTAACCCAGGTCATTCCTGTGGTGTCAGGAATTATCCAGAATGTGTCCAGCAACCTGGAGACCGCTTCTTTCAACACTTCAGAGATCGCACGCTGGGCTGACCGGCTGAATGTCTGGCTGATAGACCGGTTCCCGCAACTCGGTAGGGACTTCAAGATTCAGGAAGCCTTCATGACATGGATCGGGGAAGCCTTCGACCTGTCTTCAATTACCTCAGTGGTAGGTTCAGTGGCTTCGACGCTTGGATCCCTGGCCATCGGGTTGTTCTCGGTAGTGTTCATCGGCTTCTTCTTCATCAAAGACGACAACCTTTTCAAGAACATAATCGGCTCGATTGTTCCTGACAGAGTAGAGGGCGAAGCCATCAGTGCCATCGGAGACATCGAACATCTGCTCACAAGGTACTTCGGAGGCCTTCTCCTTGAGGTGCTCGGCGTCGCGACCTTGGATTTCCTCGGCCTGTGGCTTGTCGCCAAGCTCGGTTTCTATCCCGCTATCGGAATAGCGTTCATGGCCGGCCTCCTCAACATCATCCCCTACGTCGGACCTTGGATCGGAACAGCCATTGGAGTGATCCTCGGATTGGTTCTGAAATACAGCAGCGCTGCCGCTCTGGGAGTCTATCCCAGCTTCTGGATAGCGCTGGCCACCTTGCTTGCGGTGTTCATTGTGACACAGTTGGTTGACAACTTCTTCTTCCAGCCGTTCATATATTCCAAGAGCATAAAGTCCACCCCGTTGGAGATATTCATAGTCCTCCTGATGGCCGGCCATGTAGGAGGGATTCTCGGTATGCTCGTCGCCATCCCCGCCTACACTGTGATTAGGGTCATCGCGGCGCGGTTTTTCACCGGGTTCAAGCCCATCCGGCGACTGATTTCCACCACCCAAGAGGTCGAAACCCAACAAACACAAGACATTAATGAATAAGAGCATTCTAACTTCGCTCGGCATTATCTTCCTGTCCTTAACAATGATAGCGCAGGAAGCCTATCAGCCAACCACCACTCGCCTATTCGCCACCAAGGATGGACAAGAGCTTTATCTCGACGACTACGACGCCACTCCAGGCAGCGCCACAACTTTGGACGGCAAGTCTAAACCGACAATAGTGTTCATGTTCGGAGGAGGCTTCATCACAGGCACAAGGAACGACAAGTTCTACATGCCGTGGTTCAAAAAGCTCAACGATGCTGGCTATGAGGTTGTCAGCATCGACTACAGGCTCGGGATGAAAGGTGTGAAGACCTCTGGCGGTGTCTCCTCCGCGAAGGCCTTCCGGAAGGCGGCCCAGATTGCCGCGGAAGACCTATTCTCCGCCACCGCCTACCTTATAGACCATGGAGATGAGTTGGGAATAGATCCGAACAACCTTGTGACCAGCGGATCATCCGCGGGTGCCATCGCTGTTCTGGAAGCCGACTGGCTCCTGAATAACGGGAGGGCCTCCGAATGGCTGCCTGAAGGGTTCCGGTACGCCGGTGTCATGCCTTTCGCGGGAGCGATCATATCCGTTGAAGGAACCCCGTCATATAAGACCCCTCCGGCACCTACAGCCTTCTTCCACGGCACAGACGATAAGATCGTAAACTATAAGCAGATACACATCCTTAAATGGGGAATATTCGGTTCTCACCGACTCGCTAGGATATTCCGGAAAAATGGTTATTCGTACAACATCCTGCGCTACAATGACCATTCCCACGAAATCGCCTCTACTTTCGTCTCCACTTTCCCGGAGCAGATCCGCTTCCTGGAGACCAATGTCATTAGGGGCCTGAACCGGATAGTTGATTCAGAAATCGATGATCCCGAGATCTATAAAGGAGATCTTCCCACAACACGGAAACAACTCTACAACAAATAATTATCCATGAAGATAGTCTTCCTTGACGCGGCCACAATGGGTTCCACGCCGCTGACTGAGATCGAAAAGCTCGGGGAACTCACAAGATACGAATCGTCAACGGCGGAAGAGGCCCGTGAAAGGGTCAAGGACGCTGATGTGGCCATTCTGAACAAAATAATAGTGAACGAGGATTTCCTGGACGCCGCACCGAAACTCAAACTCATCTGTGAGGCTGGGACCGGGATGAACAACATCGACCTGAAGCTCTGCGAAAGGCGGGGTGTGACCGCCATGAATGTCGCGGGATATTCCACTGATGCGGTCACCCAGCACACCTGGACCCTGATCCTGGCGCTCAGCGGAAGGATTTTCCACTACAATGAATATGTCAAGGGAGGTGAATATTCAAAGGGTGTCATCCACACCGACGCCGGCCATCCGTACACTGAACTGACCGGCAAGACCATAGGAATAGTCGGAATGGGAGCCATAGGCAGCAAGGTGGCAAAAATCGCCGAAGCTTTCGGAATGAAGGTGATATATTACTCAACCTCAGGTACTTCCCATTGCAAGATCTACCCTTCGGTTCCGCTGGAGACTCTCCTGAAGGAGGCCGATGTCGTCAGTATCCATGCCCCGTACAACGAGCGGACCGCAGGCCTGATCGATTACACCGGGCTATGCCTTATGAAACCCACGGCCATCTTAGTTAACACCGGCCGCGGAGGTATCGCGGTAGAGAAAGATCTGGCCAGGGCAATCGATGAGGGTAGAATCGCTGGTGTGGCCCTTGACGTGTTCGAGAAAGAGCCTCTACCGATGGAGAGTCCCCTACTTCACACCAGCCATCCCGAGAGAGTGCTTTTGACACCCCATGTCGCGTGGGTAAGCGAAGAGACCCGGAAGCGTCTCGCCGACGAGATGGCCCGCAACATTAGGGAATATTACCACATGAACTAAACTCATAACATAATGAATATCAAAAGGTTCTTCATCATTTCAATCATTGTGGCCTTAGTGGCGTCACTGGGTTCCTGCAAAAAAGAAGATCCCGTCGTAGAGGTGACAGGTATATCGTTGAATCAGTCTTCTCTCTCCATAGCAAGAGGAGGATCCACCAGCCTGACCGCCACAGTCAGCCCGTCGAACGCGACAGACAAGACTGTCACATGGTCCAGTTCCAACTCTTCAATAGCCACTGTGAACAATGGTAATATCAGCGCGGTAGCGGTCGGAACAACCACCATAACAGCCACAGCGGGCGGCAAGACGGCGACCTGTCAAGTCACAGTGACTCCAAAGGGTATAGCATCTATCAAACTCGATAAAGATGCGGCTTCGATGAGCGTCAAGGAAGTCTTGACTCTTACCGCCATGATAGAGCCTGTCGATGCCGACGACAAGACAGTCACATGGACCTCCTCCGACGAGAGTGTCGCCAAGGTTGAGAACGGTAAGATCACAGCCATAGGCAAGGGTTCCGCCACGATCACAGCTTCAGCCGGATCGCTGCAAGTCACTTGTAAAGTGACAGTTAGCTATTCCGTGAAATCCATATCCCTGAACAAGACTACAGCACAAATAGAGGAAGACGCGACTCTGACCCTGAAAGCGACTGTTGACACCGAGGATCCCGATGTGAAAGTGGAATGGTCCTCTGATGATTCCAATATAGCAACAGTGGACGACAACGGGGAAGTCAAAGGCATAGCAATCGGAGAGACTACGATCACCGCGAAATTCGGCGATAAGACCGCCACCTGCAAGGTCACAGTGAAAGAGGGAGCGTACAAAGCCAAGGAAAGAGCCGCTCTGGTGAAGTTCTTCAATGCCAACAACGGAAATAACTGGAGGGACTATAATAAGCGGAATTGGTGCTCAGACGAGCCCTTGGAGTACTGGACAGGCGTCGGAATGACCCCTGACGGCAAGCACGTGAATCACTTATGGATCAACGACGCGAATCTCAGAGGACAGATACCGAAAGAAATCGCCGACCTTACGGAACTGGAAGTCCTTCATTTGATGAATGACGGCGATTACACCCAAACCTATCCTATGCCTAAAGAGATCGGGCAGCTCAAGAAACTCAAAGACCTGACAACCTGGATGTATCCTATTTCCGGGAAACTACCCGAATCTCTTTTCGCTTTGGAAGGGCTGGAACAGTTATCGTTATCACACACTCCCCTGGATAAATGGACTATTCCTTCCAGCATATCCAAGCTTAAGAATCTCAAGGTATTACGATTCTTTGACTGCAATTTGACCGGTTCGATTCCAAGCGCTATCGGACAGCTGACGAGTCTGGAGGAGTTGTATCTGGCCAACAACTCCCTGACTGGCACCTTACCCGCGTCGCTGGGAAGTCTGATTAACCTGAAAGAATTGAATTTGACAACGAACAAACTCTCCGGCGCTATTCCTACCGAGATATCGAAAATGGCCGATTATTGGAAGCTCTGGCCGGGGATTTTCGATGAAAACAATTTCACGATGGATGATCTCCGCAATTCCAAAGTTCCGGCTCCAATCAGTCCCAAGATCAAGATGCTCTCCGGGAAAGAGATTGATTTCGATGAGGTGTTGTCAAATAACCAGTACACAGTACTGTTCAGTTTGAATCCAGACTCAGGCGATGCCGTAGAATGCCTGACACAACTTGTGACATTGTACAAAACCAATCATAGCAAAGGATTGGAAATAATCACAAACTTCGACAACAACAGTCCGGATGAATCTCATATAAACGAGAGAGACGCTCAATTCAAGGATGTCCTGAAAAAAGTGGGAGCCACCTGGGACTCTTTCATCAGGCATATGAACGAGGACTATCCAGGTGGAGCCCCCTTCTATGCGGAAAAAGGACTTTCATTGTACCCGACTAACCACGAGAACTCTATAGTTATCTTCGGACCAGATAAGACTATCGCCTACTCTACCGTCCTGGACAATTCCAGGGAATCTTTGAACAATGCGGTCGCTTATCTTCAGAAAGCATTCAAGACCACGATAACGCATTACGAATCAAAGAGTTATACTCAGGATGGAAAAGTGACGAAATACCAGACAGCCTCAACCGGAAAGGGAATAGACATCGTGATAACAGGAGACGCTTTTTCCGACAGGAGGATAACTGACGGCACATTCGAAAAGGCTGCCAAGCAGGCGGTTGCCGATCTGTTCTCTGTCGAGCCTTACAAGTCCATGAAGAACAGGTTCAACATCTATTTCGTCAGCGCCGTGTCAAAGCACGAGGAGTATTTCAACGGTTGTTCCACAGTCTATGGTGGAGTCTTCGGTTATGGTTCCGCTGTTGGAGGTAACGATGATAAGGTGCTTGAATATGCGAAAAAGGCAATTGCCAGTGACACCCGGATGGACAATGTGGCTGTCTTGGTCCTTATGAACAGTGTTCGAAAAGGAGGCACCTGTTATATGATGATTCCTTCCGACAAGAACATCTACGGTGGTGGTGCGGCAGTTTGCTGGATCCCTTTCAAGGATGTGACTGTGAGCGGAGGTGTTTCATCGCTGGCAAGCACTATTGTCCACGAGTTGGGCGGTCACGGGATCGGGAAGCTTGCGGATGAATATGCTTACCGAAGCCAAGGAACTGCCACCGACGCGGATATCAACTACACAAAGGACAGGCAGAAGGACTATGACTGGTTCCTGAATGTCGACTTCACTTCCGATCCGAAGAAAGTCCTTTGGAGCCAGTTTATCGGTGACAGCGCCTTCGCCTCAGAGAAAATAGGGGTATATGAGGGTGGAGACACCTTCTGGTCAGGAGTCTGGAGATCCACTGAGCAGAGCGTGATGAACGACAATTTCAACCACTCAACCTTCAACGCTCCCTGCCGTTCACAGATCTACACTAGGATCATGAAACTCTCAGAGGGATCCTCATGGCAATACGACTACAACGCCTTCAAGACTTGGGATAAGGCACACCCGACGACGACCAGGGCAACAAGGAGCATTGCGCGGGCCGACGACGAGGCTCCCGTCCACATCCCGCCCGTCATAGTCGGAAAGACCTGGAAAGAGGTGATCGAAGGAAGGTAGATCCTTCGCTGACGCTCAGGATGACATGAGACGCTCAGGATGACACTGCTGAGATGACAATACCCCCCGGCTCCCATTTACCCGGATAGGGCGCGACAGCGCAGGGAGCCGGGGGTATTGTCATTCAGCCAGTAGCTTTATTTAATTGGAATCAATCGCGGCCTAAGCCTCGAGAGACTTCTCCAGGTGTTTGCGGATCTCAGCAAGGAACTGGGCGGAGGTCAGCATCTTAGGAGTGATACCCTCCATCAGGTTCACAAGATCCTTGGTGGCATAGCCCTCGTTAAGGGTGTCAAGGCAAGCCGCCTCAAGTTTGTCAGCGTAAGCGACAAGCTCCGGCAGGTTGTCAAGCTCTCCCCTCTTGCGGAAAGCGCCGCTCCAAGCGAAGATAGTGGCGATAGGGTTGGTCGAAGTCTCCTCACCCTTGAGATACTTGTAGTAGTGACGGGTCACTGTGCCGTGAGCGGCCTCATATTCATAATTCCCGTCAGGGCTGACAAGGACGGAAGTCATCATGGCCAAAGAACCGAAAGCGGTGGAGACCATGTCTGACATAACGTCGCCATCGTAGTTCTTGCAAGCCCAGATGAATCCACCCTCAGAACGCATGACACGGGCCACGGCGTCGTCGATCAGGGTGTAGAAATATTCGATGCCGGCCTCAGCGAAACGGTCCTTATATTCCTGGAAAACCTCTTCGAAGATGGCCCTGAAGCGGCCGTCGTACTTCTTGGAGATGGTGTCCTTGGTGGCGAACCAAATGCTCTGCTTGAGGCTGAGAGCGTACTGGAAGCAGGAGTGCGCGAAGCTGCGGATGGACTTCTCGGTGTTGTGCATTCCTTGAAGGACACCGGGGCCCTTGAACTGCTGGATGACAACTTCCTCGTGTTTGCCAGATTCACCGTCGAAGACGAGCTTTGCTGTACCGGGCTCATCAGCAACTATTTCCACGCTCTTATAGACGTCGCCATAGGCGTGACGGGCGATGGTGATGGGCTTCTTCCAGAACTTCACAGCAGGGTGGATCGAAGGGATGGTGATAGGAGTACGGAACACCGTTCCGTCAAGGATGGAACGGATGGTTCCGTTGGGGCTCTTATACATCTCCTTGAGGTTGTACTCGGTCATCCTCTGCGCATTAGGAGTGATGGTGGCGCACTTGACGGCCACACCA
>OMQO01000169.1 GCA_900313275.1 uncultured Bacteroidales bacterium | reverse complement strand
AAGCCGATGAAAGAGAGAATGTAGGAAATGAAAAAAGGAATTCGCGTTCTGTTATGGGTCCTGGCGCTTCTGGCACTGGCAATGTGTGTCCTGGCCGGAGTATCCCGTCTGGGATATCACCGCTCTATGGCAGCCACAGTAACGGAATGGAATCTTCGGCGCACGGAAGTCCGAAGTCTGTATGAGACGAAAGAGAGCGCTGAAAAATACATGAAGGAGATGGAAAGCGCCAAGTCCAATGCAGAATATGAGATCCCTGTTGCTGCGAAGCTGACGGTCTCCCAGCGCGATATGATGGTGGGCGAGACCAAAGTGTTTTTCCTGAACGATACCGGCCATAATGAAAAGGCCATCCTTTATATCCCCGGAGGCGGTTATATCAACCAGCCTACCGTGCGCCACTGGAAATTCGCCGAGACTCTGGCACTGACCAATGATGCGGAAGTTATTGTGGCTGTTTATCCGAAGCTTCCGAAGTTTACCTTTGAGAAGGCCTATGAAGATCTGGAAAAGATCATTCCCATGATCACATTGGGCTTCGGATGGGACAATGTCACCATTCTGGGAGACTCTTCCGGAGGCGGTCTGGCTCTGGGGTATTGTGAGTATCTGTCCTATACCGGTCAGCGGCAGCCCGGAAATCTTATCCTGATCTCACCTTGGGTGGATGCTACACTGGAGAATCCCCGCATCCCGGATTACGTGGATACGGATCCCATGCTGGCACCGGAAGGTATGAAAGTGCTGGCCAAAGCCTGGGCAGGGGATGAGGAAACGAAATTCTATAAGATCAGCCCCATCAACGGAGAAATGGGCGGTCTGAGTAACGTCACGGTATTCTCCGGTACCAGAGAGATCTTCTATCCCGACGAGCAGATCCTCTGCCAGAAGCTGCAAAGCGCCGGCGTCAATGCCCGGTTCTATATCGGAAACGGGCTGAACCATGACTATCCCATGCATAACACACCGGAAGGAAAGAATGCGGTTCGTCTCATTATGGACATCATTGCCGGAATCACACCGGGAGAGGAAGAAGCTTCCTCCTCCGACTGACTGGAAAAATCCTTTTTTTCCTATATAATATAATGTAATCATTCTTATGGCACGAAACCAAGCAGAAGGGAGCGGTGTCTATGTTCTGTCCCAAATGCGGAAAACGGATCAGCGACGATTCCGATTATTGTCCGTTTTGTGGATCGGAGATCTTTGAGGAAGAACGGCCCACACGACCGGAAGTCGATCAGTACTATAATGATCCCCCGTACGATGAAGCAACGGAGGAGGAATATGAACAGGAGTATGATGAGTACGGAAATCCCATTCCGTACGAGGAGGAGGAATTCCGTCCGGGAGCTGCGCCCTACGGATATGGTTCCCGTCCCAGTGACATCAACGGCTATGCTCCTTCCAGTGGTTCCTCCGGATATTCCGGAAGTCGCCCAAATCCCGTTGCAGAGTGTCGAGCCGCTGACACTTGAGCCTTTGTAGGCCGATTTCAGCGAAGGTGCCGACACGGCCACGGTTAAGGCTCCTGAAGGTGCCTTGAAAGCCGCGATGTACGAGCTTCCGTTGTGCAGGGCATTCCAGCCACCGGCCGCGCAGCTCATGCTGTAGATTGTCTGTGAAGCTGAATACCCATTCTCAAGGCCTCCATAGGCCACCACTGTGGCTCCGCTGTTGACATAGAGCTTATATCCGCCTTCCGTGTTGGCGTCCAGGGCAACCTCTGGCTGACCCTTGGTAGTGACTGCAAAAACATAGCCACCATTGAGTTTCATGTTGCCATTGGAGTCCATTGCGTCGTTTTGGGTAGAATAAGCGTAGATGTACCCGTTATTGACGTTCATCTCGCCCTGACAGTTGATGGCATCGTCAGCGGAGGATGTCACGTAAGTCTCGCCTCCATTGAAGGTCATATTACCCTTGGCCTCGATGCCTTCACTCTTTGACACTGTGACAGTTATGGTTCCGCCGCTGATCACTAGATCGCCGCCGTAAACATATTTGTTGTTTGACTTTTCCTTGTAGCCGATCTTGATGCCTTTTGAGGAAACGTCGTTGGACTCGCTGCCGGTGGTTGTGATTTTAAGCTTTCCTCCTGAGATGTAGCTGTTGGACAAGGTGTGCTTCTCCGGGTCGAAGTCATAGCTTCCGGCGCTGATCCCCTTGCCTCCCGCTCCTGTGTTCTTGATTGTCACCGAGCCTCCGGTCATGCCGAAGTAGTTGTCCGCCTTGATGCCTGCGGAGCCTTTGTATTCCGCGTCGTCACTATCGTAAGCTACTCCACCACTGACATTTATGGTGGCGCTTCCACCCTCGACAAGGACATAGTCATCGGATCCTATTCCTTTCTTCATCGCTGCGGAGGTTGAGACGGTGAGTTCTCCATTGGAGAGCTGGACATATTCCTTCCCCCTGATTCCGTGGCCGGCGGAGCTTCCGGAAGTGACTGTGACTGTGGGATTTGCCATAAAGCGTACATAGTCATCAGACACAATGCCGGATTTGCCTTGTTTGTTGCTCGCTGTCACGGTCAAGGATCCGGATCCGCTGAAGACAAGCTGGCCCTCACTGAAAAAGACAGCCTTCATGTCCTCGTCATCGGTGGTTGTGTAGGCGGCTGATGAGCCGTCCGCAAGGGTATTAGTCCCCTCAATCATCACGAAGGTGCGCTTGCCGCTCTGGTTGTTGATGGCGGCCCCGTTCGGATTGGTGATCGACACTCCGGACAGCAGTATGGCTTGTTTCTTTGCGCTATAGAGTTTGAAACTGCCGTTCGCCGTTGATCCTACGAGCATATATACGATGTTCTCAGAGTCGGTGTTGTTGACTGTCACATGGGCGCCGTTAGTTGTGACATAACTGTAATAGTCTCCGGTCACGGTAACGGAAGTACCTGAATATGTTATAGTTATCAGTCTTGTGAAAGTCGTGTTTGAGATGTCATCGTCCGAAGAGGAGTCTCCTGTTGAGCTATATGTGTAGGTGCCGGCACCTTCATCGGTTCCGCTTGTCACCACAAGCGTGTAGGAGGCTGAAGCGGATTTGAAAGTGTCATTGCCTGCGAAAGTGGCTGAGATAGTGACAGATCCCGCACCCTGTATGCTCAATCCGCCATTCTCATTGATGCTTGCCACCGAAGTGTTGGATGAGGAATATGCCACTGTAAGCCCGTCCGGGTTGATCAAGGTGGGATACTCGCAGTCCGAATCTAACTTGGTGACGCAAGATGTCGCTGACCACGAAAGGTTGGGGCTCTGTTTGTCGCTTTCGCCCTCGTTGGAATCTACCTGTTCCGTTGGTTCGTTTCCGCCACCGATCTCATCATCGGTAAGAAGTAGCTCGTCGCCCATGCAATTCTGGGTTAGGAGAGTTACTGACAGCGCTATGACTGTCCGGATTATTGTCCTCGTTTTCATATATATATGGTTTTATAGATGAAAACCAGTATTATAAAAATAAGGCCATGGGCGTTCCCGCTCATGGCCTTTTCAACGAAACGCCGTTTTTCTTCAACGAACGGCTAGAGTTCGCTCATCTGAGCCTCGTACTCATCCTTGCGGCCGACCAGGATGTCCTGGAACTCTTTCTGGCCGGTTCCGGCCGGAATGAGATGACCGCAGATGACGTTCTCCTTCAGGCCTTCGAGGTAGTCAACACGGCCACGGATAGCGGCCTCGCTGAGAACTTTCGTGGTCTCCTGGAAGGATGCGGCGGAGATGAAGCTGTTGGTACGAAGAGCCGCGCGGGTGATACCCTGGAGCACAAGCTTGGCTGTGGCGGGTTTCGCCTCGCGGGCCACCATCATCTTCAGGCCCTGACGCTCGAGAGAAGAATTCTCGTTCCTCAAATCACGGGCGTCAACGATGTCACCCTGCATGTACCTCTGGCTGTCGCCAGGGTCAAGCACGAAGAACTTGCCGAAGATCGCGTCGTTCATATCCATGAACTCCCACTTGTCCACGAGTTCCTCATGGAGGAAGTCAGTGTCGCCGGGATCAGTGATCTGAACCTTGCGCATCATCTGGCGTACGATGATCTCGAAGTGCTTGTCGTTGATCTTCACACCTTGCAGACGGTAGACAGCCTGAACCTCGTTGACAATGTAGTCCTGCGCTTTGACAGGTCCGAGGATGTTGAGGATGTCGGTAGGGGAGATGCCTCCGTCGGACAGTTTGGTACCTGCCTTGACATAGTCATTCTCCTGTACGAGAATCTGCTTGGTGGTAGGAACGAGGTAGTGCTTCTCGACACCGGCCTTATTCTTGACGATGATGTCGCGGTTACCCCTCTTGACCTTGCCCATCAGAACCTCACCGTTGATCTCAGAGAGAATCGCGGGGGCTGAAGGAGTCCTGGCCTCGAAGAGTTCGGTGACCCTGGGCAGACCTCCGGTGATATCGCTTGACTTACCGATAGCGCGAGGGATCTTGATGATGGAATCACCAACCTTGACATAGTCTCCGTTGTTCGGGATGATGTGGGCGCCGACTGGCAGGTTGTACTGCCTGACCTGGTTGCCTTCCTCGTCGAGGATGATGATGGAAGGGTTGCGGGTCTTGTC
>OMQO01000254.1 GCA_900313275.1 uncultured Bacteroidales bacterium | reverse complement strand
CCGGGGTCTGGTGTTGCCGAGGCGAGCGAAGAACTGTTCCGGAGGCCACCTTCCTGCCATCCACCAGAACCTTGTAATGGCTTTTTGCCGATTTCTTGACCGCCGCCATTGGAGCTTCCAGAATGTAGCGTCCCTGCTCTATGGTTTTTCGCATGATGCTTTTTCCGTCCACCTTGATTTCGAGAGAAGGGTCTCCTTCCAAATGCTCGATATCAACCAGCAGGGGTTGGATATCATCCCCAAGCTGATAATCGGCAGCTTTGACACCGCGTACGAACACTCCATGCGGCCGTCTTACCCTTATGCGTGACGGCCCGAGAAGCTCGATTTGGTCGAACAGGATCCAGGAACCGTCCAGTACGCTTATGGTTAAGATGTTCGGTCCTTTGCGAAGGTCCTCTCCGTTCAGCGGCATCTCTATGGTACACGCGGAAGCGCCGGAGAGGTTTCCGGTTATTCCCAGAGTGTCTGTCACCGGCTCGGTCATGCCAGGCGCTGGAAGCGACGACAGGTCTGTTCCTTCCTTAGTGAGCTGGACTTTTTGGTCCTTTTCATTCAGGCTTATCTTTACAAGGGGAAGGAATTTTGTCGCATGGTCGGCAAGATGGATCTTAAGGACATATTTCCCTTTATCAATAGGTTTTCGCCCCAAATCGAAAAGGATGTTCACACAATGTGTCCTCCAGCCAGCTGTAGACCAAGTACCGCCCCAAGTGTCTGCCGGCCCTGGGAGAACATAAGGGAAGTCCTTGGCCGGGTCGGACCAGCCAAGGAGGAAAAACTTGTCCTCGAAACCGAAATCGTGTTCGATGAAGTCCTTGAATCCGTCCGGGGAAAGGGCGAATCCTTCCGAAGAACCGTCTTTTTCGCCGATTTGCCAGATGATCTTGTCTGATTTTCGGGCGGTGGCATCAAGTGAAGTCAGACATGCTATTAATGCAAATGCCGAAAAAGCCTTTAAGTAATATTTCATACGGCAAATCAACTATAATAAGGTTAACATTTAAAAATAGTCATTATCTTTGATAAACCACATTAATTCGTCGTCTTTGTGAGAAAGATTTTTAGAATTATTTTGTTGATGCTAATTGCCGGAAGTTTCGCGCTGAGCGGTCAGGAAAGGCTCCGCCGGGACGAGAGTTTTCTCGGCATCCATTTCGATTTCCACGCCGGAGCCGCCAATAAGAACATTGGCGCCAACACAACCCCTGAGATGGTCGGGACAATCCTTGACATGGTCCATCCGGACTACATTCAGGTGGATTGCAAGGGTCATCCGGGATATTCCAGCTATCCCACGAAGGTGGGCAATCCTGCTCCAGGTCTGGTCACGGATCCCCTCTTGGTCTGGAGGAAGGTGACCGCCGACCGTGGTGTCGGTCTGTACATGCACTATTCCGGGGTTTGGGATGCCAGGGCGGTTGAGCTTCATCCTGATTGGGCGATTAAGGATCCTGCCGGAAATCCCAGTACTACAATTACTTCCGTGTTCGGACCCTATGTGGATAAACTGCTGGTTCCCCAACTCAAGGAGCTTGCCGGAGTGTATGGTGTGGACGGAATGTGGGTGGACGGAGAATGCTGGGCGACAGCTCTTGACTATGGCGTGAAGGCGGTAAAGCTATTCAAGGAAAAGACGGGGTTAGACGCTCCTCTATCGCCCGAAGATCCTGGTTGGTACGAGTGGAAGCAGTTCCACAGGGAGGCGTACCGGAATTATCTCCGTCACTACATCGCTGCGGTGCGGAGCGAGTATCCTGACTTCCAGATTTGCAGCAACTGGGCTTATACCCACCATATGTCAGAGCCGGTGTCTGCTCCGGTGGATTTCCTGTCGGGGGACTACTCTTCCACAAACAGCGTGAATTCCGCTCGAGTGGCCGCTCGGTATCTCGCATGGCAAGGCGTTCCGTGGGACCTTATGGCCTGGAGTTTCGCAGGCAATGGAAAGGAACGCAGGCAGAAGCCATCAGTCCAACTGATGAGGGAAGCTGCGGTCACACTTTCGCAAGGCGGTGGTTTTCAGGCATATTACACTCAGAACGGGGATGGGTCGCTAAATCTGGATAAGTTGACATCGATGGCGGATGTGGCTGTGTTCGCAAGGGCCCGGCAGCCTTATTGCCACCATTCGGTCTCGGTTCCGCAGGTGGCTGTGCTTCTTTCCACTTACGACTATCAGCACAGGAATCTTCCGGGCAATCCTGGGGCATTGTTCCCGAATTTCACGGGTGGTGCCACCGGAATCATGAATTGCCTGCTTGAGGCACAGTACAGCGTGGATCTGCTCGGGGAGGCTTCCTTACAGCCCGACATGAGCCGTTTCCCGCTTATCGTCATTCCAGAGTGCGAGACCATTTCCGAGTCCTTCCGTGACGACCTTCTTGAATATGTCCGTGAAGGTGGATCGATTCTTGTGGTCGGTAAGGCGATGACGGAGTTCTTCTCCGCATCCCTTCGACCGGTTGGTGAGCAGAAATCGGTTGGTGAGCCTGTCGAACCACCGGCATGGGGCAGCATTGCGTTCGGAGCGGGAAAGATCGGTTACATTCCTGAGGAAATCGCCGGAGACTACGAGGCCGGGAAAGGTTCTGACGGCATTCGCGCGAAGGTGAATCTCCTTGTGAATGAGCTGTTTCCGAATCCGCTCGTGGAAGTCGCTTCCTCCCCTTATGTGGATGTGTCATTGCGGACATTGCGCGGGAAGCTCCAAGTCCATATGGTCAACACCTCGGGCGACCATAGGAACACGGCGATTATCGACTCGATTGATCCTGTGAAGGAAATTGAAGTCACTGTGCGTTGTCCGGACAAACCTTCCAGGATTGTCCGTCAACCAGATGGTAAAGAATTGAGATTCAGATACCGGGACGGGAAAGCGATATTCAAGATTCCTGTTCTTGAGATCTACGACATCATTGAGATAGAGTAGGCGTAGGCACCGAGAGCTATCGCCCGGCTCGCGCCGAGGCTTGATATGGCCACACCT
>OMQO01000106.1 GCA_900313275.1 uncultured Bacteroidales bacterium | reverse complement strand
AACTCTACGGCGACTGCGCCAAATACCTTGAGACAGGCGATGTGGTGACTTTGGAGGCGATGACCCTAAGCAAAGATTACTTTGACTATCTGATGGCGGTCTTGCTCAACGGATCTTTCGCAGCCATCCCGCTCTTCTCCCCTCAGCCAGCCAACTGTCCGACGAATATAAAAGGAGGCGACGGGACCGCTGTCGGCTACTTCGCCGCCTGTCCCGTCGTCTCCGCAAGCGTCACCGTGGACGATCCCTTCAGGCCATACTACAAAAAGGCCTTTACAGAGTAGTCCTCGTTATCTCAAACAGTTCCCCATCCTTCCGCTTTTCCAAATGGACGATAAAGCCTTTCTCTTCCAACTCCTTACCAGTGAGAGTGGCCACTTTCTTCCTGCCCGGACCCTGATAAACGTCATACTTGCTGTCAGGTTTGAGGTCCCGTACCGTCACTGTCCGTGAAGACTCAGCGGCATTCTCACGGAATACACCCACAATTCCCCCACTTTGAGTGTCCACATTTATGCGAGCGAAACCGTCCCAAAAGCCGACGGCAGGCTCCCCGAACCCAGGCAAATCTTGCCTGAAAGACATGAAGTGGTGCCGTTCTTCCACTTGCTTCAGCCAATCAGTCCACGAACGGAATTCTTTTCTTTCCTCATCGCTCAACTTCCTGGGATCTCCAAGCATAATAGGGAGCGTCCCCGCCAGCGACTTCAATGCCAGGATATGATCCTCTCTATCCATCATCAAATTGCCTATGACGAGAGACGTGGCAGGCAATGCCGGAGATCTGCCCCACGCGAGATTCCGGACCCGCAAATTAGCGTTGCTTGACCATCCATTGACGTTACTGAGCCAGTTCCCATCAGCATGTTTGGCGATTCCATAGTCCATGAGCTGAATCTTTCCAGCCGTCTCGAATGTGCAGTCGATAAACAACTCGGGAGCCTTTTCGTGCAACTCGTCAAAGAGAGACATAGCCCGACTGTAGATGACATCGTAAGACTCCTCGTGATCTTGATGGAATGGATGGTCTGTGGCATAACACCCAGTTTGTCCATCATCAAACACGTATGCGCTGGTCACAATGGCAAGATCCAATTTCAGATAAGCCAGTCCGTAATCATTCACAAAATGAAGAATCACGTCACGGATGTAATCATACCAGTCCGTTCCCATACAGGCCGTACGGTTATTGGAGCTGGAGGTGTGGAGGTCAGTGATATCCCCATTCTTGTCACGGATAATCCATTGAGGTTTGTCTGCCACGACCTCACTGTTGGAATCCAGCCTAGCCAAGCTTATCCACACTCCAGGCTTCATACCTAACGACTTGATGTAGTCGAATGTGGGTTTAAGTCCACCTTTGAATTTGATGGTATCCACAGCCCAGTCATCAACCTTCTCACCATCTTTGACATCAGAGCTTCCGTGCCCCATCTGCCATCCGTCGTCTATTATGAATTCCTGAGCACCGCATTCCGCCGCCGCCTTCGCCACTTGCTTCACTAACTCGTCGTTAATGTTTCGAGTGAAGGGAACCCATGTGTTATACACGAACATCGGCTT
Source organism: uncultured Bacteroidales bacterium (assembly GCA_900313275.1). Taxonomy (GTDB): domain Bacteria; phylum Bacteroidota; class Bacteroidia; order Bacteroidales; family UBA932; genus Cryptobacteroides. The sequence goes on along the minus strand of OMQO01000106.1, from coordinate 8,741 downwards.
ATGCTTGATTTGCTCGACTCGTGTCCCCATATGGAGCCTAGAGTATTTCTGCACAGCGGTGTTCACTATACGCTGAGGATCAAATTCACCGTTCCCATAGATAGCGGTGAATACCGGCTGGCTGGTCCATCTCTGACCTCTCTTCAGCCAGCGGCGGAACGGGTATGCAGAGCCAGGCTTAGTCACGCCAGCCTCTAACTTGCGGCCATCCTGGAACACTTCAGTACGCTTCACTATGCCTACCGCCTCGTTTCCAACCGCTATCCCGTAACCTTCCTCGTTGGCATGAACAATCACAAGCGGATCATCCCAAGCGCCGTAGAAGGAGCCCAGGTTCTGGTACCTCCCATATGTCCCCATCACCCAGGAGTTTATGGGTCCCTGGAGAAGGTTCAGGTTCTCAACGCTCACCCCTTCCAGTTTCACCTCCTCGTGACCAAGATTCTTCACAGTCAGCGTTTTGCTCACCAATGGAAGGTCAGGAAAAGCCAGGTAAGAGAGTTCCACCAAAAGAGTTTTTTTCTGATCCGTGAAGGAAAGGATCTTCCCCTTTCCCCCACTTGCCGTGACAGTGTCCCTTAGCTGAAAGCCAGTCCATTGACTTTCCCCTGAATACAGCTCATCATTTGCCAGGAAAGAGAACTCTTGGGACGATCCTATTAAACTCCCGGAATCATTGAGTTTATACTCTGTCCCCGTGACATGCCCTTCAGAGCAAGTGACGGTACGTTCAATCATTCCGTTGCTGACTTTCATAATGATATCCCTCTTCGCCAAGATCGACTGGCAGAAAAGGGACATCAGACAAACAAAAACAAGACTTTTTCTCACGGATACCGGTAAAACTACTTTTTGAATTTGAAGCGGATGTCCACCGGCACTTTCTCGAGGCTCAGATTCATCTGATCAGCCTCAAAGTCAGCGCCCAGGTGGGAATACTTCTTCTCAAAAGACGCGGCGAACTCAGCATCGCCGGTGGCCTGGGTCTTGAGAATCAATGCGGAAAGCTCTTCGATAGCGGACAGCATCTTGGTGTAGTCGATGCTGTAACGACCATCAGGATGACGCTCAAAAGAGCCTTTTTCCTTTAAGTAGTTGAAGATAATGGTGTTAGCCCTTCCCAAAGCGGAGCCCTCTCCAAAACGCTCCGAACGGGCAAGAGATGTGAAGAAAGTGGTAAGAGCGTCCTCTGTGGTGAAGAGTCGGTCCATAGCGATGTGGTTCTGCAGCTGACAGACGAGGTACATTCCGACCACATTGCCTTTCATTTCCTCAAATGTCAGAGCGGAACTGCCGAGAGCCTCCTCCACAGTTCCCTTGCCATTGACGGTCTCCTTGACTCCAAGTCCATGCGCTACCTCTCGGAAAACTATATTCCAGAAGAAGGCATCCTGCGACAGATGAGCCCTCTCAGCTGACTCGAGAAGCACATTCCCAGTCGGGGAAATCACATAATTGAACTTCTGACGGATAATATTCTCGAGGAGGATGGTCCTGGTCCCCATATCTTTCTGTATGTCAGCGTCATAAGGGAGATTCAAGGCAATCACCTTGATGCCGGCGTTGGACTTTCCCGCATAGTAGATCGCATCGCATGAGAAGATGTCTGAGCCCGAACCAGGCTGGAAGGTCTTATATGCTTCCTCAACGGGAAGCATCCGCTGGAATTCCTCCAAACTTCCGGCGTATTTCATGAGCTGCTCAGTGCGGTCAAGATTCTTTAGAAGGACAAAAGCCTCATAGGATCGCTTGATTCCAAGGAGCTGGTCGTCCGCGGTCTCGTTAGGACCTATGACCAGATCCATCTTGCTATCTTCCATGGCAAGCCATGCCTTTCCGCTCTCGTAATAATCATCTGTCTGAAGAGCCTCGGCCTTACGGAGCAAGTACTCCTTCACGCTGGGTTTGATCGTAATGTCAGCCGCGGCGGTGAGGTAACTGGCGATTTTATCAATATGCTCTTTGTAGGCGTCATGGTACCAGACGGTCTTCAATGAGCCATCCTCTCCCCTTTTGATAAGGGTGTAAGGACTGTTCTTGGTAGAGTCGTCAAAAGCAAGGAACTCCTCCTCAGTCATATCGGCAGGGTAGAAACCGGCCCCAAGAGGTCTGTCATTGTAGCCATCCACGAAGGACTTGCCATCCACACGGTCCCAAGGGCCATAATTGATCTCGGCAAAAGCCTTTTGAGAAGGATCGGTGAGCCCAGACAGCAAGGACTCTTTATCCCCGAAATACTGATCCCAATAAATAGCGTCAATCTCATCAGCCGCAAAGCGATAGAGATTAAGAACCTCTTTTCCGTTATCAGTGATACCGTTCAGGTTGGGAGCGGGAATAGTCACAAGAGCATAGTCAGAGACCTTCCTCGCGAATGGAGATTTTGATTTATGGTCACATGAGACTGATAGTCCCAAGACAGCGACAAAAGCAAAAACCAATAGAAACCTTTTCATATTGTGGTTGTTATAACATTATCATTATTAATACCTGGGCAGCGACTACCCTGAGGAACATGGTAAGCGGATAGACCGTGGCGTAGTTGACCGCTATCCTCCCGCTCCCGAACATCTGCTCGGAGAACGACAACAAGGCAGGATCGGTCGTACCACCAGAAAGCAGTCCGCAGACCTTGAAGAAATCGAACTTCATGAACACCCTCGCGATGAAAGCGATCAGCACCATCGGAACCAGGGTTATGATAAGTCCGTAAAGAATCCAGATGTAGCCACCTCCGACCAGGCTGGAGACAAATGTCTCACCAGCACCAAGGCCGACCGCCGCCATAAAGAGGGATATTCCTATCTCTCTGATCATCAGATTGGCGCTTAGGGCGGTGTAGGTCGTTATTTTGAGCTTCGGTCCGAAATGGCCGAGCAAGATAGCCACGATGAGGGGGCCTCCGGCGAGACCCAGTTTCAAAGGCTGGGGCATCCATGGGAAACGGATCGGAAGCATTCCGACGATCACACCAATGGCGATACCGAAGAATATCGGGACCAAATTCGGTTTATTAAGGCTCTCCGGCTGGTTTCCGACCAACTTGGCGAGATGATTGATACCATCCTCAGAACCGACGACCTGGATACTGTCACCAACTTGAAGAATAATGTCAGGATCGGCTTGCAACTGAACTCCAGCGCGAAGAATCCTGGTGACGGTGACACCGAACTTGCGGCGTATGTCCAATTTGCGGAGGCTGTTGCCGGTGATGGCCGATTTTGTGATGGAAAGCCGGCGGTTAATGAGATTGGACTCAGGATCTGCCCATTGTTCCATATCCACAGGGAGCTCCTCCCCAAAAATGATCCCAGCCTTGTCTTTATGCTGCACATCAGTGACTATCAGAAGTTTATCTCCTTCGTTGAGTGGCAAATCGAGATCCGGGAAAAAGACCTTCTCATCACGCATCATCCTTGTGATGACCAAATGGTCACTGTTGTCATTGCCAATAATGTCGTGGATAGACTTCCCGAATATCGCGGGATTCTCAACCTTACAGGCAAGGCGATAAGCGTTGGCTTCAGTGTCGGTGTCGCCCTCAGCCTTCTCTTTCTCCTTTTTGATGTCAACCTTGAAAACGGCTTTACTCACTATCACGACAGCGATGGCACCCAAAACTCCGAGAGGATAGGCAACCGCATAGGCGGAGGCGATGCCGGCTGACGCGGAAGCGGCCTTCTCCGCTGAACCTCCGGTGGCCAAAGTGGCGTCAACCAAAGTCTGCTGAGCGGCACCAAGCCCAGGAGTGTTCGTAACGGCAGCTGACATGATACCGGTCATGGTGCCGAGATCCTCTCCGGAAATCAAATGGATTATGTAGGTGGTCACGACCGCCAATACAACCAATCCGACAGCGAGAAGGTTCATCGGCAGGCCATCTTTCTTGAAAGAATGGAAGAAGCCGGGACCGACTTGCAGACCTATGGCGAAAACGAAAAGGATTAAACCGAAGTCCTTGATAAAAGACAACATAGTGGGATTTACTCTCAGTCCGAAATGTCCCAAAAGGATTCCCATGAAAAGAATCCAGGTAGTGCCCAACGAGATACCCTTCAGTTTGAAACGGCTCAGGTACAAACCAGAGGCGATAACAAGCGCGATAATCAAAATGGCACCAGCGGTGCCTCCCTGCGTAAACAACTTCATCATATCGGGCGCGAATTTACTCTTTTTTTGCCAATATAGCTTCCCCTTTGTTTGGTTATCCGGTGTTTTTTCCGTACTTTTACCTCAAATCAAACGAACCAATATGAGAAGAATAACTATCCTCCTGGCTGCAGCCCTCGCGTTTGTTCTCAGCGGCACAGCCTCTGCCCAGCAGAAAGCGGACCCCAAAGGCGGTATAAGCGCCGACATGCTCATAGAAATCCGCAAAGGTTATGAAGGCACTGCTTCCGACAAAGCCATAAAGAATGCCCTCAACTCCACTTCTATCGGTGTCCTCGCCGCCAATTCCGAGAACATCGCCATGATAGACACCCACTTCTCTGACGAAGTCAAGACCAAGGGCAGGACAGACCAGAAGTCTTCGGGACGTTGCTGGCTGTTCTCCGGCCTTAATGTGCTCAGAGCCAGAATGATAGACAAATTCGACCTGGGACCCTTCACCTTCTCCCAGAACTACTCGTTCTTCTATGACCAGTTGGAGAAAGCCAACCTCTTCCTCCAGGGTGTGATAGACACCAAGGACAAGGGCTTCGACGACCGTGAGGTCGACTGGCTTTTCGCCAATCCGATCGGTGACGGCGGACAATTCACCGGAGTGGCCAACCTCGTCATGAAATATGGAGTCGTCCCTTCAGACGTCATGCCTGAGACCCTGAATGCCAACAGCACCTCGGCGATGCGCACACAGATCGCCACCAAACTCCGCGAGGATGGCCTCAAGCTTCGTGACGCCAAGCCGAAGGACTGCCAGGCCATGAAGACCGAGATGCTCAAGGAAATCTACCGCATGCTTGTCCTCTGCCTCGGAGAGCCCCCGACAGAGTTTGAGTACACGATGCGCGACTCCAAAGACAAGGTCATCAGCACCAAGACCTACACTCCTCTCTCTTTCTATAAGGAATATGTGGGCGAAGACCTTAACAACAACTATGTGATGTTGATGAACGACCCTTCCAGGGAATTCGGCAAGGTCTATGAGATAGCCTACGACCGCCATGTCTATGATGGCCAGAACTGGGTGTACCTCAATGTCCCTATCGAGACCATCAAGGAGATCGCCATAGCTTCAATCAAGGACAACACGGCGATGTATTTCTCCTGCGATGTGGGCAAGTTCAGCAACCGCCAGAAAGGCACCCTCGATCTGAACAACTTCGACTATGGTTCCCTCTTCGGCACCACCTTCGGGATGGACAAGAAACAGAGAATCCTCACCCACGCCAGCGGATCATCTCACGCCATGACCCTGATCGCCGTTGACATCAAGGATGGCAAGCCCGTCAAATGGATGGTCGAGAACAGCTGGGGCGCCGCCAGCGGCTACAAAGGCAACCTGATCATGACTGACGAATGGTTCAATGAATACATGTTCCGCCTCGTGGTCGAGAAGAAATATGTCCCCGAATCCCTGAAAGCCCAGCTCTCGCAGAAGCCTATCCTTCTGCCCGCCTGGGATCCCATGTTCATGCCCGAGGAATAGAATCCAGATCTGACGATGCCTCGTAAAATATTCCTCATCGACGGACACGCCCTCGTGTTCAAGATGTATTACGCCTTTATCCGGAGGCCCATGATCAACTCCAAAGGAGCTGACATGTCAATCCTGTACGGTTTCACCAAATATGTTCTGGAACTAATTGAGCGTGAGGCTCCTGACTATCTCGCGGTGGCCTTTGACCCTCCTGGTGGCACCTTCCGGAACAAATTGTATCCTGAGTACAAGGCCAACAGGACGGAGACGCCTCAACTCGTGATCGACGCCCTGGATCCACTGAGGGAACTCTGCGAGGCGATGAACATCCCCACACTGATGCTCAAAGTGCGAGGGAAGGTCTTGATGTCTATATGGTTACCCCCGACAAGGATTACGGCCAGCTCATCGAGGACCACATTTGGCAATACAAGCCGGGAAAAGGCGGAGGAGATGACGAGATCATCGGTGTCAAGGAGATTTGCGCCAAATACGGCATCCAGTCTCCCCTTCAGGTCATCGACATGCTGACAATCTGCGGGGACACTTCAGACAATGTTCCTGGAGTCAAAGGAGTAGGCGAGGTCGGAGCCGGGAAACTTGTCTCCAAGTATGGCTCAGTCCAGAACATCTACGAACACATCGATGAGCTCTCTCCTAGACAGAAAACCATGTTCGAGGAAGCGGAGAGTCACATTGCCCTTAGCCGGGAACTGGTGACAATCAAGACCGACCTCGAAGTGGATGTCCCGACAGAGGACATGAGAGTCGATAAGGCTTATGGCCCGCTGCTGGCCGACCTCTTTGAAAAATACGAGTTCAACTCCCTTAAAAGGTTCCTGGGTCATGTCGCCTCTCCAGCCAAAAAGGAAGAGAAACAACTGGTAATCAGCAAGGTGACTCCTTCCGAAGTCATAAAAGCCGCGCGAGAATCCAAGGTTTGTTCGATAATTGTCGAGGCGGCAGATGGAGGAATATTCTCTAAGATAAGCCGGGTGATAGTCTCGTCCAAGTCCCTCGTCGCGGAAGGCAAGGCAAAGGACTTCAAAGCCCTGATCGAGGACGACTCCGTCGCCAAATGCGGGGACGACCTCAAACGGCAAATGAACCTTCTGGCGGCCGCGGGCGTGAGCCTGCGCGGTCATCTTAGCGACATAGGGCTTATGCACTACCTCTTGGATCCTGAGAAGAGCCACAAGGTCGATGTGCTTGCCCAAAGCTTGCTTGGAATCTCGCTCGAGACCACCTCGGAAGAAAAGGAAGCCTCCATGGGGTCTTTGTTCGATGACAGTGCCGCTGAGGCGGACTCCCCTTCCGACAGGAGCAGGGAAGCGGTCATTCTCCAGATGCTTGCCGAGGAGCTGTCAGAAGAGCTCAAATCGAAGAACCTGAGCAAGTTATATTCCGAGATGGAAGAGCCTCTGCTGCGTGTCCTATCCAAGATGGAGCGTAGTGGAGTAAAGGTCGATCTGGCTTCGCTGAAGGACTTCACCGCCACCCTCCGTACTGAGATGGTCAGCAGGGAGGCCACCGTCAGGGAACTCGCCGGGGAGCCCAATCTCAACGTGTCTTCACCGAAACAGATAGGAGAGGTCCTCTTCGACAAACTAAACCTTCTCGGGAAACCCAAGAAAACCAAGGGCGGGACATATTCGACCGATGAGACAATCCTGGTGGATATCGCCGACAAGCATCCAATCATCGACGAGATCCTTGAGGTGTCCTATAACATGTGGATCCAGCCTCTGAAGCCTGGCTACATGAAGCGGGACGAGGACGGAACCCAGGTCCTTTTTATCGAAGTGCCGGACACGGAAGAATTTCCCGGCGAAGTCTACAAGCGTCTGGTATCCAGAAAATACACTCCTTATATCCGGGCAGCGGTCAAGATCGTGACCGGCGTAGTCTGCAGGCCTGAGTTTTATGTGCGGGAAAGCATGAAAAAAGAGCCTGAGCTCATCAACCGCCCGCAGCAGGTTGCGGCATCCACGCTTGTGGCATCCAGCCTGAATCCCAGATATACCTTTGAGAACTTTGTCGTCGGAAAGAACAACCAGTTTGCCCACGCTGTGGCGCTGGCTGTGGCAGAAGCTCCGGGAGAAGCCTACAATCCGCTGTTCATCTACGGAGGCGTGGGTCTCGGAAAAACACATCTGATGCAGTCCATCGCCCATTCGATCCTGCAGCGGAATCCGGAGACAAAGATCCTTTATGTGACCAGCGAAACTTTTACCAATGAGCTGATCGAATCCATCCGGAACCGGGACAGCTATTCCACGGCGCAGTTCCGTAACAAATACCGGAACATCGACGTTCTTCTGATCGACGATATTCAGTTCATCATCGGAAAAGAAAGTACGCAGGAGGAATTCTTCCATACCTTCAACGCGCTGTACGAAGCGAAAAAGCAGATCATCATTTCGTCAGATAAACCGCCGAAGGATTTTGCGACGCTGGAGGAGCGGCTCCGTTCCCGCTTTGAGTGGGGCGTTCCGGTGGATATCCAGTCTCCGGACTACGAAACACGGGTCGCTATATTAAGGAAGAAAGAGGAACTGGACGGCTTCAACATCGACAACGAGGTCATCCAGTACATCGCCGCGAATATCCGCAGCAATATCCGTGAGCTTGAAGGTTCCCTGAACCGGATCGTCGCCATGAGCCGTCTGAACAACCGGGAGATCAATCTGGAGATGGCCCAGGAGATCCTGAAGGATATGATCAATCCGGAAGATACGCCGGCTCTTACCCCGGATTTCATCATCCAGATGGTGGCGGATCATTACGGCGTCTCTGAGGCGGATCTGAAGGGACAGAAGCGGAATAAGGAAATAGCCTACCCGCGGCAGATCGCCATGTATCTCTGCAGGGAGATGACAGATACTTCGCTCCAGCAGATCGGATCGGTTCTGGGCAACAGGGATCACTCCACAGTTATCCACGGTCTCGATAAAGTCTCCACAGATCTTAAGAGGAATCCTGAACTGGAGACCCAGATCTCGGCACTGAAGAAAAAGATCAATGCACATTGATCCACCTTTGGGAACGGGTTTTCCATGGGGAATCCACCCGGTTTTCAGAACCCGGGAAGCGGCATAAA
>OMQO01000211.1 GCA_900313275.1 uncultured Bacteroidales bacterium | reverse complement strand
CTAATGTTTTCCACTGTTCCACGGATGCCGTCGCACTCGAGTGTGTCTCCAACCCTGACCCTTCCGGACATGAGCTGGACACCATAGAAGAAGTTGTTGAGGATGTCCTTCATAGCGAATCCGAGACCGGCGGCAAGACCAGCGGCGATCACATTTAGCGACTTTGTGGGAATCTTCAGGATGCCGATCAACACCACGATGTAAAGGCCCCAAGTCACGAGCCAAATGACATTATTGGCAAGAGTCAGATTGACCTCATTGTCCCGCAGAAGGCCTGTTCCTGACTTGGCGATGGTGTCCCTGATCTTGAACACCCTGTAGAGAGAGCAGGCGGCGTACTCTATGTACCTGAACACGAAATAGAGACCTACCGCCAAAAGGACCTTATAGAGCGACAAGGTTATGGCCTTGACGTCCAGGAAAGGATAGAACAAGGCCGTCTTGCAGATCTCGGTAAGGTCGAACACCCTTGAGGCTAAGAAGAGGCAGCAAGGAATGGAGACAAGGATAAGGACCGGAATAATGACCATCTCCAGAAGGTCGTAAAGCCAGGTCACAAGGAAACTTGTTCCCTTACCTGCGCCGATCTCGGCGGGATGCTTAAACCTGTAAGCCCTGACTTTCGCCTCAACTGTCTTCTGGTGGTACTTGCGAACAAGTTCTTTGACCGCCGAGATGAATTGAAGGACAGTCAGTTGGAAAATCCACCAAATGTAGAGCTGGAGTCCGAGGAGGACATATCCCAACACAGAAAGGATCAAGGTCACCGCAGTCACGAAGAGCGACACGGAAGCTAGATCCCTATCGATCTTCGGCACCTTGCTGATGTTCTTCTTGAAAGTCACGGACTGCCAAAATGCGAACAGCAGGAGGATCGGAGGGAATATCAAGTTAATTAAGCTGTTGGGGATGAATATGATCCTGAAAGCTATGATCAGAAGTCCCAAAAGCATGACCGGCATGTACATCTTGACGCCTTGATTGATCTGCTCCCCTTCAAAACGGATGAGCATGGATAGCAGGATGGCGATCAGAAGGAAGGCAAACTCGACTATGAGCGACGAGGCCATAAGATAGAAATGAGTTCCTATCCTTGTTGACCCCCTGGCAAGAAGGACTATTATCACGAACAGCACCACCGAAGCCAATATGATGAAAGCCATCTCACTGGCCGCGAACCGTTCTTCCTTGAAAACCTTCAGTTTCCGTTTCAATCCTTTCATAGCCAGCCAACTGATAGCGGCGGCGAGAGCGAGATAAATAAGGATAATGAAAGAGAAGCCAAGCACGATAGGTCCCCTCCATTCGCTCTTTATCCCCTTGCCAAGGACGTCGTTGGAATACTTGTCCCTGAAGTCATTGAAAGCACGCTTGGCGAACTGGCCAAGATGGGTCAGCACGTACCAATAATTCCGTTGCCCTTCAACGAAAATTCGCCTCTGGACAAGCTTGTAACGATTCTGAGCGTAGTCATAAGCATCTCGCAAGCGATTGTCGGTGGAAGCGTAATATGACTTGTCCTCCACCATTTTGTCCCTGAGCGTGGTGAACATGCCAAGAAGCCGGGTGGCGTAGAAGATACAGCTGTCCCTGTCAATCTGGGAGAGGCTATCGAGCTGGAAATCAAATGTTATTGAAGTGTCCTGGATCACAACGGGGTTATCATCCTCCAGCACCTGGAAATCCGGAATGGCGGCCAAATGCAGTGTCATGGCCAAAGCTCCCAGCAAAGAGGGCCCCAAGCTGTCCGGAAGCTCGATAAGTTCCGGAGGGAGGATCTTGAGGGCTTTCAAGAGCCTGTCGAAACGGTCAATCTCCACATCGAAGTACGACAAGATGTTGTCAAAAGGTAACTTGGTCTTTGTGAAGCCGTTGTACTGGTCGGTGACCTGCCTGAGGGCATAGGTCAAGTCGAACGTGAAGTCCTGCTTCTGGGAATAGAGCATCAGGGAAAGCTCGTTGCAGCTCTTGACTAGCTCGATCAGCCGCTCGTGCTGCTTGAGCTGCTGCATCTCGAAACCCACCTGGCTTTTGGACATCTCGGTGTAGGCCTTGGCCAACTCATAGCGCAGGACCTGGAGGGTCTTCGCCAGATCCCTCTCATTGAACACGGCTGATGACCTCCCGGCAGGGATGAGCAGCAGAACTATTGTCAGCAGGGCGGACAGGATGACTTTTCTTGTTCGCATGGCTTTATCTTACTATCAATGAATCGATTATATGCTTATAAACAGTATGGACAGAGTCCAAAGCGGCGAGATTCTCACTCTTGATAGGCTCGCCCGACGGGGAATCCAGTGTCAGAGGATTGACTGGTGTGCCGTCCTTCCAGACACGGAAGTCCAGATGAGGACCGGTGGCCACACCCGTGGCTCCCACATATCCTATCACATCCCCTTGGCTCACCCTCACTCCCGCCTTGATGCCTTTCGCATATCTGGAAAGGTGCATGTAGGAGGTTGTGTAGGTGGCGTTGTGACGGATCTTGACCGTGTTGCCTCCCCCATTAGTCCAACCGGCACTCAAGACAGTCCCGTCTCCGATAGACATCACAGGAGTACCGGTCGGGGCGGCGTAGTCAACCGCTGTGTGAGGCTTGACCTTGCCGGAGACCGGGTGCTTGCGGTGATAGGAGAATCCGGAACTGATTCGGGTGAACTTAAGCGGAGCCTTGAGGAAAGCTTTTCTCAAGCTGGATCCGTCCTCCTTCCAATAACGTCCTCCCCCATCGCCTTGATCGAAGAGTATTGCCGGGATGACAGTCTCTCCCCGCTCAAATTCAGCGTAATAGATCGGATCGACAGAGACAACCACACTATCGCAAACGCTCTCGTCGTAAAGTATCTTGAAACGGTCACCCTCCTGGAGCGCGAAGAAGTCCACAGACCAGGCGTAGATCTCCGAGAGGGCCACTATCAGACTTGCGGGAGCACCCGCGGCGGACATGTCATTCCAGAGTGAGCTGGATATGGTCACGTCAACGAACTTGCGCACAGTCTCCACCGGCCTTGAGAAATTCCAGACAGCCAGAGAGTCGGAAGTCTTGAACACCGTCCCTCCTGTCCTGTCCTTCATATAGACAACATATTCCAAGACAGCGGCTGCGGTTGTGTCTGTGGCCAAGGTGTCGATGCTGTAATATGCCCTGACGGTGTTTCCTGCCCGCATCTTCCTGACGTCGAACACCGTGTCGCATGCCTGGGCAAGTGTGAAGGCGTCATCACCGGACATGCCGAGCCTTGTCATCAGCGAAGTGAAGGCCTCGCCGGAACGGACTTTGTCTTCCATCAAATCCAAAGAGCCTACCCTGAAACCTTCAGGAGGAAGAGGCTCTTCCAACACCTCTGGGACATTGCGCCGAGACTCTTTATTCCCGCGGCACCCGTAAGAGATAACGATGGTGGCGAAAACCATCGAAACGAAAAGAATATTAAAAAAAATCTTTCGCATCATGCAAATTTAATAAAAACCCCCGCCAACACGAAGGAACGGAGCGAAAAAAGCCACATATTTGCCTCAAACTCAGAACAACGATGAAAGACTTCCGCCTTATGACCATCTTGGCCGCTTTGACAACCTTCCTTCCCTCCCATGCCCAAAACACGAAGGACACGACCATTTTGATAAAAGAGGCCGTGGTCATGGCGAGCAAGAATCTCGCCAGAAGCGGCTCCTCGTCAATCTCTATTCCAGCCAATATGATAA
>OMQO01000109.1 GCA_900313275.1 uncultured Bacteroidales bacterium | reverse complement strand
ATGGAAGGAAAAGACAAAAGCTAAGACAGAGCAAGGTATACCTGTACATGCATAAATGTACAAAGGATTTGAGGTGGATGGACTATGATGCGAATAGGAAAACTATTATTATACACGTTTATACGACGCATACTTGTTTTGGTGGAGCGGAAAAAGCTTGCAAAAGAATATTGCTTGCCGGAAGATAATCTATCCTGGGAACAGGTGGATCCGGATTTGAAGAAGTGGATTTGCGCTGCTTGTGCGGTTAACCGTCAGGTCTTTCACATGGATGTGCATGAACTTGGTGGTTCGGCCCCTGATTGCCGCTTTCTGCTTGATAATGAGCGCCCTGACAAGAAAGTGGAAGGAAAGGAATCCTACAAGGTTTGCCGTGGCGACATCCAGGATCTCACCGACAGCTTCAAGGATGGCACTCTCGAATGGGATTTCCCGGAGGGACACTGGGTGGTCATGAGGATAGGCTTCACATGCACTAATGCCGCAGTCTCGACTTCCAGCGACACCTGGCAAGGGAATGTCCTTGATTATATGAGCGCGGAAGCGTTTGATTATTACTGGAAGACGGTCGTTGACCCGATTCTGGAGGCTGCTTCACGACATGTCGGCAAGACCTTGAAATACATGGAGACCGATAGTTGGGAATGTGGTGGCATGAATTGGACGGATGGCTTCCAAGGCGATTTCAAGGAATACAATGGCTACGACATAATCAGTTATCTTCCTGTGCTTGGAGGCTATGTGGTTGATGATCTGGAGACTTCCAACGCTTTCCTGGCGGATTTCCGTAAGACGGTGGCCCATCTGGTGGCTGAGAATCACTACAGGCTTTTCGCTGAATATGCCCATAAGCGCGGCATGGGCATACAACCAGAGTCCGCGGGTCCTCATGCGGGCCCGTTGGACGGTCTAAAGAACTATTCCTACAGTGACATAGTGATGAGCGAGTTCTGGTCGCCTTCCCCTCATCGTCCGGCCCCTCCGACACGTTTCTTCCTTAAACAGGCATCCTCCGCGGCCCATATTTACGGCAAGAAAATAATTGCCGCTGAATCGTTTACGACCATCGGACCGCATTGGAACGATGAGTTGTGGCATGACCAGAAATCGGCTTTCGACCATGAGGTCTGCGCTGGCCTCAACAGGGTTTATCTCCACACTTTCACATCTTCGCCCGCTTCCATGGGGCTTCCTGGGCAAGATTATTTCGCCGGCACTCACATCAATCCACGTGTGACGTGGTGGAATGAGTCCGGCCCATTCTTCGATTACCTCAGAAGGGTGCAGATGATAGCCCAGAACGGACGCTTCGTGGCGGATGTCCTTTATTATTATGGAGACCATGTCCCGAATGTGTTCCCTTACAAACACGCCGATCCTGCCGGGGCGATGCCAGGATTTGACTATGATGTCGTCGATGAGACTGTCCTTCAGCGGCTTAAGGTCAAAAACGGAATGATCGTCACTCCCACCGGAATGGAATACAGGGTGCTGGTCCTTCCAGACCATGGGGTATTGTCTCTCGAGGCGCTCCGGGCGGTTAAAGGACTTGCCGATAAGGGCGCCGTCGTCCTTGGACCAAAGCCCGAGCGTCTTGTTTCCCTAAAGGGTGGAGAGGAGGCTCAGGGTGAGTTCGCCAGACTCTCAAACGAGCTTTCCGAGAAAGGCTTGATAGAGAATATTCCCGCACGGAAATATCTGATGTCCAAAGGAATACGAATGGATTTCTCTTTAAGTGGCGCTGCCGATGCCGACTTCGACTACATCCATTACGTGGTCGGAGGAAAGGATGTCTATTTCGTGAGCAACCAAACCGACGCTCCACAAAAGGTATCATGCACCTTTAGGGTTGCCGGCCGGCAGCCGGAGCTTTGGGACGCCCTTGGCGGGACTATTCGTGAGGCGGTGGCTTTCAAGCAGGAAGATGGGATGACAACCGTCCCTCTCGAGTTTGACCCATATGGAAGCGTACTCGTGGTGTTTGACGGGAGAATCAGCGCTCAGGAAAATGGCGATGCCGACAGCAACTATCAGGATTTCAATCATTTGCTGACAGTCGGAGGTCCTTGGACCATTCATTTCGATCCAGCCTGGGGTGGACCGGAGTCGGTTGTTTCCGATTCCTTGACTGACTGGACGGCATCCGAGGATGAGGGCATTAAGTATTACTCCGGACATGCGGTTTATGAGGGTTCCTTCGAAATGGAGTCCGACCCTGTTGAGGATGCTTCATATTACTTATTCTTGAATAATGTCAAGGATGTAGGAATAGCCCGGGTGAAGATCAATGGCGCGGACAAGGGTATAGTTTGGACAAAGCCTTTCAAGGTTGATGTCACAAGTGAGCTTCAGAAAGGTCGGAACTCATTGGAAATCACTGTGGTGAACTCCTGGTTCAACCGTGTCGCCGGAGATGAGATGAACCCTGACGGTAAGACCTTTACCAGTACGAACATCGTCCTCGGTCATGACTTCAGGGGAGTGAGGACGGACAATATCGCCCTTCAACCTTCCGGTCTTTTCGGTCCTGTTGAGATTAAATTGTCTTTCTCCAAATAAATGACTATCTTTCGAAGGACAACCTGATTTCTTTAATTCAATAACCATATGATAAACAGAAGAGATTTTCTCAAGTCCATGGCCGTCGCTTCCGCCGGCATGGCTCTGACTCCCGGTGAGATTCTCGGGAAGGACACTTTCGCTGGTGGTCTGGCCGCTTCCTCGGCCAAGCCCAGGGGCGAGAAAGTCAAGATTGCCTTTGTCGGTATAGGTAACCGTGGTGAGCAGATCATCGGTGATTTCACCAGGACCGGAATGATCGATGTGGTCGCCCTTTGCGATGTCGACATTGACGGGCCCCAGTGCAAGAAGGTGCTTGCCATGTACCCTAAGGCCAAGAGGTTCCGTAACTATCGTGAGATGTTCGACAAGTGTGGCAATGAGTTCGACGCGGTCGCAGCGGCGATCCCGGACCATTCCCACTTCCCGATCGCTATGTTGGCCCTCAACCAAGGCAAGCACATCTACCTCGAAAAACCGATGTGCCGTACCTTCCACGAAGCTGAGCTGATGATGGCCTCCGCCCGCAGGCATCCCAACCTGGCCACCCAAGTGGGCAACCAGGGCCACTCAGAGGGCAATTACTTCCAGTTCAAGGCTTGGATGGATGCTGGCATAATCAAGGATGTCACCGCCGTCACCGCCCACATGAACAACTCTCGCCGCTGGCATAATTTCGATGCCAAGAAGATGTACCGCATGCCCGCCCAGCAGTCCATCCCCAGGGGAATGGATTGGGACACCTGGCTAGGCGTTACTCCTTATCACGATTACAACGAGAAGTACCACCAGGGCGATTGGAGGTGCTGGTATGACTTCGGAATGGGTTGCCTGGGTGACTGGGGAGCGCATATTCTCGACACTGTCCACGAGTTCCTCGAGCTCGGTCTTCCTTATGAGGTCAGCATGCTTTACGAGAATGGTCACAACGATTATTTCTATCCATATTCATCGACCATCCTTTTCCGCTTCCCTCAAAGGAACGGGATGCCTCCGGTGGACGTGACTTGGTACGATGGCCTCGACAACCTGCCGCCGCTTCCGAAGGGTTATGGCGGAGGAGTCACCACCGCCAATGTGCCCGCTTCAGGCCAGAATGTCGGACCTGCGGCGAAGGTCTCTCCTGGCAAGATCATTTACACTAAGGACTTGATTTTCAAGGGAGGAAGCCACGGATCAGAGCTTTCAATCATTCCTGAGGAAGCTGCCAAGGACATGGCCGATAAGCTTCCTCCGACACCCGAGAGCCCTTCGAACCACTTCGAGAACTTCCTGCTGGCTTGCCAGGGCATTGAGAAGACAAGGTCTCCTTTCGAGATCAACGGAGTCCTCTCACAGGTGTTCTGCCTCGGTGTCATAGCCCAGAGGCTCAACGCCAAGCTTTACTTCGATCCTCGTACGAAACAGTTCACTAACAATGACTTCGCCAACGCCATGCTGGCTGGCTTGCCGCCTCGCAGGGGCTGGGAGGAGTTCTATAAGATGTAGTTTTTTCCCCGCTATGAGAAAGATTTTTTCGGCATTCGCGGCTTTAGCGTTGTGTTTTTCCGCATGCGATTCCAACAAAGCCGCTCCAGACAATACCTTGAGTAAAGATGAAGTCAAGGATGGTTGGGCTCTTCTTTGGGATGGGCAGACTACTGAAGGTTGGCGTGGAGCTAAGCTCGACGCCTTCCCGGATCATGGTTGGGTGATCGAAGATGGTGTCTTGAAAGTTCTTCGCAGCGACGGAAGCGAATCGACGAACGGTGGTGACATCATAACCACCCGTCTCTACAAGAACTTCATCCTCAAGGTTGACTTCAAGATTACCGAGGGTGCCAACAGCGGCATCAAGTATTTCGTTGATCCCACATTGAACAAAGGCGCCGGATCGGCCATCGGTTGCGAGTTTCAAATCCTCGACGACCTTAGGCATCCTGATGCCAAACTGGGTGTCAAGGGCAACAGGACCCTCGGATCGCTTTACGACCTGATTCCCGCTCCTGAGGACAAGCCTTTCGACATCTCGACCTGGAACACCGCCATGGTGATAGTCCGGGATGCCCATGTCGAGCACTGGCTTAATGGAGTGAAACTGCTTGAATATGAACGTGATAACCAGGAATGGAACGCTCTTGTGGCCTACAGCAAGTACAAGGATTGGCCTAACTTCGGCAACTACGAGGAAGGCTATATCCTACTCCAGGACCACGGCGATGAGGTCTGGTTCAAGAACATAAAGATCAAGGAGTTGTAAAAACAAATAAGCCAGGCGGTCAGCCTGGCTTATTCAATTATTCCCGTGGTACTACTTGCGTTCTTTTCTGCCAAGTAATGTCCTGACCTTCATGGGCTCGTTGGTGGTGATGCAATCGACATCCTGTCCGATCATCTCTTTGATGTCTTCCTCTTTATCGACTGTCCACACGTTGACGCTCATCTTCCTGTCGTGCGCTTCCTTCACCCATGTCGGGTTCTTCTGGAAGACACTGTAGTGGTAGTCGATGCCGTTGATGTTCTTGGCCAGGATCTCCTCAGGAGACATATTCCCGGATAAGAACTGGTTCGTGAACCCGGGGCACAGGGCAGCTACCCTCTCGCAGATATTCATGCTGAAAGAGATGAATATCACCTTCTTAGGATCGAAAAGGCCATGTCTTTTCAGGGCCTCGATGCTCTTGTCCACCATGTAGTCCTCATGGGCCTTGTCGTACTGCTGCTTGAGCTCGAACACAAGGACGGTGCCTCCTTTCTCACCTTGGGTAAGGTACTCGTCCAGGGTAGGGAGTTTCTCACCATTCTTGAGTCGGTAGTCCTTGAAATCGGCGTAGTCGTGGGTGTGGATGCTCTTGCCTTGAATGTCCCTGTCGTGGTGGACGACAAGCACCAGGTCGGAAGTCATGTGGACATCGAACTCGCTGCCCCAGAGGTGGTTCTTCTGAGCCAACTCAAGTGACTTGATGGAATTCTCGGCAAAACCGGCTTCCTCGCAGTTCCAGTAGCCCCTGTGAGCGGTGATGGCTATTTTCGGAGCGCAAGACACTGTCAGGGTGACAAATGCGGCTATGGCCGCGAATCGTATTGCTTTTCTCATATCAGATTGGTTTTGTGAATTCAATGGGTCTAACAAATATAGCGATAACTTTCGGTCTTTTCCTTGAAAATGGTTATTTTTGTAAGCTATGATATCAATGGACTAAATTATTTAAAACAATATGGTAAAAGTTAATTTGGGAGGTTGCGGCTCCTTTGTGAAAGACGCTGATTACAAGGTTTATGTTGAGAAGGCCATCGCGGCATTGGATGTTCTGGAGACTGGAAGCGGTGCCGGGAATGATTTCATCGGTTGGAAGCATCTTCCTTCGGAGACACCGGAGTCCCTGATTGTCGAGTGCGAAGCGGTGCGTGATTGCTGGAAGGCCAAGGGAGTCGATCTTGTGGTTGTGATCGGAATAGGTGGATCCTACCTCGGAGCCCGCTGCGCCATCGAGGCTCTTTCCCACAATTTCGCCAAGCAACTTTCTGGCGCGAAATCCGCCCCTGAGGTTGTCTTCGCCGGCAATAACCTTTCGGAGGAGTATCTTGCTGAGTTGATGGACCTTGTCGCTGAGAGGAACACCGCCACGATCGTCATTTCCAAGTCTGGCACAACCACTGAGCCTGCCGTGGCTTTCAGGATCATCAAGGGATACATCGAGAAGACTTATACTGACGCTTCCGAGAGGATCGTGGCCATCACCGACGCTAAGAAGGGCGCCCTCAAGACCCTCGCCACCCAGGAGAACTACAAGACTTTCGTCGTTCCGGACAATGTCGGTGGCCGTTATTCAGTGTTGACCCCTGTAGGTCTTCTTCCTATAGTTGTCGCCGGTTTCGATGTGCGACAGATGCTCGCCGGAGCGAAGGAGATGGAGGAGGCTTGCGCTGTCAGGTCCGAGGAGAATCCCGCTGTCAAATATGCCGCGATGAGGAACCTGCTCTACACTGAGTTCGGTAAGAAGATAGAGATCCTTGTCGCTTATAATCCTAAGCTTCAGTATCTTGGCGAGTGGTGGAAGCAGCTTTTCGGCGAGTCCGAGGGCAAGGAGCTCAAGGGCATTTATCCCGCTTCCGTCAACTTCGGCTGCGAATGCGCATATGCGGCTGAATGATCTTGTAAAGGAGTATACCTGTGTCAGAAACGCTCTTGAAACGAATTGAACTGCTCGCTCCTGCCGGAAACCCTGAAGCATTGATTGCGGCGGTACAGGGAGGATGCGATGCGGTATATCTCGGAATCCGGAATTTCAGCGCCCGTGCGTTTGCCGGGAATTTTGATCATGAGGAATTTAAGGAAGCGGTACGCTACTGCCATATCCACGGCGTAAAAGTATACGTGACCATGAATACGCTTCTGTTTGAAGAAGAAATCGACAACGCCATGAAGGAAGCTGCGTTTCTTTATGAACATGACACAGATGCATTGCTGATACAGGATTTCGGACTGTTTCATCGCATCCGGACAGAATATCCGGATTTCGAAGTGCACTGCAGCACGCAGATGCATATTCATAACGCAGACGGCTGCCGGCTCATGAAAGAACTCGGCGCTTCGCGGGCAGTGCTTGCGCGTGAAACGCCGATCGAAGTGATACGGGAATGCGCGGAAACCGGTATCGAAACGGAAGTGTTCGCATACGGAGCATTATGTGTTGCTTACAGCGGGCAGTGCCTGATGAGCGAATCGGTCAAAAACCGTTCCGGAAACCGCGGTGTGTGTGCACAGATGTGCCGCCTCCGTTTTTACG
>OMQO01000005.1 GCA_900313275.1 uncultured Bacteroidales bacterium | reverse complement strand
TGTTGAGAAAGTCATCAAGGACATCAAGGGGGCTACTGACGTGACCATCGACCAGGAACCTCCTCTTCCCCAGCTCAAGGTCTCAGTCGATAGGGAGAAGGTCGCTTATTACGGGATCAATGTCGCTGACGTAGCCGATCTGATTGAGACAGCGGTAGGCGGCCGGGCCGTGTCACAGGTGTTCATAGGCAGCAAAGTCTATGACGTGACTTGCCGTTTCAAGGAAGACAGCCGGAACACACCCGAGAAAATAGCTGATCTTCCACTTGTTACGGCATCCGGGGATAGGATTCCGCTTTCAGCGGTAGCTGAAGTGTCATCGGTTCTCGGGGCAAGCACGATCACCCGAGAGATGGGGCGCCGCCATCTCACTATCAGAGTCAATCTTCGTGGTAAAGATCTGACCACTTTTCTTAACGAGGCCGACTCAAAGATAGCCCGTGAAGTCAATTACGACCACACGGCATTCTCATTGAAATGGGATGGCCAGTTTGAGAACCAGAAGAGGGCATATTCACGGCTCGGGGTGGTCATTCCTTTTGTCCTCGCACTGATGTTCCTGCTCCTTTTCGGTGCATTCGGCAACTTCAGGCAGGCCGCTCTCCTGATTTCCCTGCTTCCACTCGCATTGTTCGGAGGATTACTGGCTCTAAATGTCAGGGGAATGACATTCAACGTGTCTTCCGCGGTCGGATTCATAGCCCTATTCGGACTGACAATCCAGAACGGAGTCATCATGATTTCTCACATTAATGGCCTGAGAGTCAAGGGTATATCTCTTAAAGAGGCGGTGACGGAGGGAGCTTCACACCGTCTGAGGCCAGTCTTGATGACCGCCACAGTGGCTATTCTCGGACTCCTTCCCGCTTCTCTTGCGACTGGTGTGGGTTCTGATGTGCAGAGACCTTTGGCTACAGTGATTGTCTATGGACTGTTGTTCTCAACTATTATAACCTTGTTCATACTTCCTACCCTCTACTACCGCATGGAGAAAAGAAGGGGAGGTAAAACAGTGAAGAAAAATGAAGAAGCCTATTAGCATTCTGCTATCCTCTTTGATTTGCGTGACGGGGATGGCGCAGACTCTTGAGTCATTCCTGTCAGAAGTGGAACGCTCAAATGCCGCTTACATCGCGGAAAAGTACAATGTAGAAATAGCTGAAGCACAAGCTATTGCGGCAAAGGTTTTCAACGATCCGGAATTTACTGCCGAGTACTCGGACAATCAAGACCGTACCTTGATGATGGGTCGTTCCGTGGATCTGGGACTATCCTATAATTTCAATCTCGGGAATGCCCGAAAGGCCAGGATCGCAGTCGCCAAAGAAGAGGCCGAGATCACCAAAGCTCTTCTTGAGGATTACTTCAGGACTCTGCGCTTCGAAGCCATTGATGCCTGGGCGAATGCTTGGCAAACCCACTCAATTCTTGCCTTAAAAAAATCTTCGAGCGAGAGCATGGTCACGATTGCCGCTTCGGACAGCATCAAGGCAGCTTTGGGTGAAATAGGGAAAATAGACGCGCTCGAATCTTCAATAGAGGCCAGGGCCATGAAAGGAGACCTCATTCAGGCTGAAGCTGAATATACAAACGCCCTCACCACTCTCTCCTATCTTGCCGGCGGGATGGCGGTCCTGGACATCCCGGAAGACATAGCCACGCCTATTAAAGAATACCCGATAGACTATCTGGTCACTCTGGCCCAGGACAAGAGGGCGGACATCAGGGCGGCTTACCTATCTAAAAGCCTGTCCCAGAAGAATTTGGCTCTCGTCAAAGCGGAAAGAGCACCTGATCTTGGGGTGAACATGGGATATTCCCACAACACTGAAGTCCGGAACGAGATCGCCCCTGCCCCAATGTTCCGAGGAGTGACCGTCGGGGTGTCAATTCCTTTGAAATTCTCATCGGCGAACAAGGGGGAACGTGTCGCCGCTGAGAAAGCCGTCCTGCAAGCCGAAGCTGCCTATGAGGCAGCGTTAAAGCAAATCGAGACAGAAGTCAGAATAGCATATTCATCCTACAGGGCGGCCGTCAAGACTTACGAGAACGACTCCGACGAGACTCTTGCGCAAGCTCGTACGATTATGGAAAGCAGTAAGGAGGCTTATAGCAAAGGGGATTCATCACTTCTGGACTACCTCCTGGCCGTACAGGTGTTCAACGACATCGCCGAGTCGTGCATCAGCGCCAAGGCCGATGTACTGTCAAAATGGGCCGAGTTGCTCGCAGCTGTTGGAGTAGAGAGTATTTAAGATTCATATTATTAGGAATAATTCTTATCTTTGTGAGATATTAATAGAAACTACTTTTAATTATTAAATAATCATGAGAATTATCCAAGTTACAGGAAGGGAGATCCTCGATTCAAGAGGCAATCCCACGATTGAGGCCGAGGTCGTCCTCGAAAGCGGTATTATTGGTACAGCTGCCGTTCCCTCAGGTGCTTCCACCGGTGAGAATGAGGCTCTGGAGCTTCGCGACGGAGATCCCAAGCGCTATGGTGGCAAGGGCGTCCTGAAGGCCGCCGCCAACATCAATGACAAGATCGCTCCCGCCATCATCGGCATGTCCGCTCTCGAGCAGAGGGCTATCGACAAGACCATGATCGAGCTTGACGGCACCCCCACCAAGAGCAACCTCGGAGCCAACGCCATCCTCGGCGTCTCCCTCGCTGTCGCCAAGGCTGCCGCCGCTTACCTTGACATTCCTCTTTACCGCTACATTGGCGGAACCAACGCTTATGTCCTTCCTGTCCCGATGATGAACATCATCAATGGTGGAGCTCACTCCGACGCCCCTATCGCGTTCCAGGAATTCATGATCCGTCCCGTCGGAGCCGCCTGCGAGGCTGAGGCCGTCCGCATCGGCGCCGAGGTCTTCCACGCTCTCCAGAAGGTTCTCAAGGGCCGTGGCCTTTCCACCGCCGTGGGTGACGAGGGTGGTTTCGCCCCGAAGCTCAATGGCATAGACGATGCTCTCGACTGCATCATCGAGGCCATCAAGAAGGCCGGTTACGAGCCTGGCAAGGACGTGACCATCGCCATGGACTGCGCCGCTTCCGAGTTCTGCTTCAAAGAGGGTGACACCTTCTACTATGACTACAAGCAGCTTAAGGACGGCAAGCAGAAGGATCCTAACGGCAAGAAGCTCACCAGCGAGGAGCAGATCGCTTACCTGGAGCAGCTGATCACCAAGTACCCGATCGACTCGATCGAGGACGGCCTCTCCGAGGAAGACTGGGAAGGCTGGGTGAAGCTCACCAAGGCCATCGGCGGACGCTGCCAGCTCGTCGGCGACGACCTCTTCGTCACCAACGTGAAGTACCTCCAGAAGGGTATCGAGATGGGCGCCGGCAACTCCATCCTCATCAAGGTCAACCAGATCGGTTCCCTGACCGAGACCCTGGACGCCATCGAGATGGCTCACCGCAACGGCTACACCACCGTGACCTCACACCGCTCCGGCGAGACTGAGGACACCACCATCGCTGACATCGCCGTCGCGACCAACAGCGGCCAGATCAAGACCGGTTCCCTCTCAAGGACCGACCGTATCGCCAAGTACAACCGCCTCATGAAGATCGAGATCGAACTCGGCGACGAGGCCCGCTACGGCTACAAGAAGATCAAATAAGCTTTGACTTCATAGCTTTGAAAAAGAGGGCGACCAAATGGTCTGCCCTCTTTTTCGATAATGTCCCCAAAAGTGTTTACGAGGGGGCTTGACGTAGCACCTCAATCCTCTTCACTATCAACTTCTTATAGGCGGCAATCATGTCCTCCGGGAGGAAAGAACTGTCGAGGATGTCATACCATTTCTGAGCGTTGGATATCATCTTCTTGATAATCTTTTCTCCGGCTTTTTCCGTTACGCCTGAGTCAATAATCGAACTCATGAACGCCCCCCTGTCAAATCCGGCCTTCTTTCCACCGACCTCAAGAGCCATTGCCAACTCGTCAGTGTCGTTCGGGTCGACCAGTAGGACAGCCAGAAGGTCATAGGACGGAGCAAGGACATATTCGTTCTCATATTTCTCAATCAGCGAGAAATTCTTGCAATGCATGTCGGAGTTGCCCGTGATCCAGGAGAACAGCACGACTTCCCAGAACCGTTGCACATCAAGCATGGAGGCTGCCGAATAGCGCTTTATAGTGCCAGCGAGTTGCTGGTATGCACCGAGGTATTTATGCTCTGATATCCTGTTGGAAAGCTGGCACATGTCAAGCATTGATACCTTCCTGCCGTCCTTTGTCCTGTCCATACGAAGTGTGATGTAGCTCAGTTCTCCGTCTGACAACCTTATCAGCGAATGCGTCGCAGTCTCGATTCCGGCGGCCTGAGCCATCTTCATTGTCACATCCTCCAGTTCTGGAAGACACCTGTATTTTGGGCTTTGAGGCTTGAGGATATAACGGCCCCAGAGCCCAACTATGGTCAACTTGTCCGGCTCATTCCTTTTGCCTCGGTCAAGGCCGAGTGACATCTTTGCCTGAACACCGGTAACGGACGCACTGGTGCGGATAACCTTCTTTGCAAGCTCGGACATGTTGTCCCTAGTGTACGGGACAACTGGAGCAAGGCTGCGTCCGAACAGTTTGCGGGCGCAGGCCGGATGAAAGTCAACCTGACCTTCTTCCAGCGGCTTGTAACAACAAAGGCACTTATTCATCTTCCATCCTCCGTACGCTCAGATCACCTATACAATCCTTGCAGCAGGCAAGAAGCAGAGACATCCTGTCTGCCCTGTTAATCTTCCAGGACGTTGTCGCTATATCAAGCAGCCATCCTTCCGGTATGAGTCCGTCAAAAACCGGCAGCATCATTGCATTCTCATACGGTTCACGCATCAGCGGCATAGTGGGGCTCAGAGGCTTTGCGCCCGGCGTAACCAAATAGGTTTCATCATAAACAAAATGATAACCTTCCTCATCTTCCGTCAGTATGCCACAGAAGATATCGTTCTTGAATATCTTGGCGCTTCTCATTATTCAACGATCTTGATTGGTCCTAACTGTTCTCCGAATAGAGCAAGCACCGCATTAACCTTGTCCATCTGGAGGGTCTTCTTCCCTTGTTCAAGGTCACGGATGAACCTTAGTCCAACCCCGGCGCGCTCGGCAAGTTCAACCTGAGTAAGGTCGTACTTCTTGCGTTTCTCTTTTATATGTTCCGATAATGTCATAGCTATATTATTATACCCATTCGGGTGCAAATTTAACGAAAATTTCGAAATAACAACCCGTTAGGGTATATAATTCGGTATTTATTCTCGTTTAATCCCGAAAGGGTACAAACTCCCCCCCTATCGTCCTGCGATCAAAGGCTTTTGCCCGTGAATTTAAATATGCTACCTTTATGATTTATACCGTTAAGCTTCCAACTTCGATCACATACGAAAATCCCACGGCCTTTATTATAATGATCAGAACAGTGATAATGGATCGTGTCAGACGAACCATCCGGCCATTTTAGGACAATGTCCTCATCCATATCCTTGGCACCATCTATTTCGCCAAAATAAAGGCGATATGAAGCTTTCCCGTCGCTTTCATTATAGGGTTGGGCAAACAAACCATATAAAATGGCTAAATATGCCCTGGTTTGTAACCGGGAAAACTCTTTCCAATCTTTTACCGTGTATGTCTCTCCTTTGAAAGTAAGTGTCATGCCTGGCATGTCTGGGGAAATAATGGAGTTTCCATCATCATCCGTAGCGGTAATGAAGATCTCTACTGGAGCCCAATCTACAGTCCACTGTTCCTCTTCGATCCTATCTTCTTCGCTCCATTTATCGCATCCTGTCGCTAAAAGCAACCCGGAAAGAACAATAATAGGAAAAACGACTCTTTTCATCTTTTACGTTTATTTCTATATACTAAATCCCAAAATGTCAAAATCTTGCATATAATAATAGAAAAACCCGATTATTCTGACTCAAAGATCGGTATGACCAACCGCAGGGGACGGCTATTCTTTAAGACGTTTCATCTTGAAGCGCCTGTTATTTTTCAACTCGTCAAATTCAAATGTCTTTCTGTTTAGTTTTACGAAAGAGCAGGTGACAGCCTTAGCTCCTTCAAAGTCTGCCTAACATCACGGTTCCCGCAGCCAGATAAAACGAGAACCGTGACACAGAAAAATAAGTATGCTTTAATCCTAAAACTTGAACTTGCTGAATTTCTCGAGGGCTTTCAGGCCGGCGGGAATCGAGGCGTCTAGCTGATTGCCGGAGAAATCCACGAAAGGTCCCTTGCCCAGCTTGGTGCAATTGGCGAGTTCGGCGGGAATCTTGCCGGTGAGCTGGTTCTTGGCAAGCTGCAGTCCCTCAAGGTTGGCGAGGTTGCCAAGAGCCGCGGGAATTGTTCCGGTCAGCTGGTTGCCTTGGAGCCAAAGTTCCTTGAGGGAAGACATTTCTCCAATCTCGGCTGGGATAGTCCCGGTCAGGGCGTTGTTATAAATCTTGAATTCCTTCAAGCCGGTCAGGTTGCCCACCTCCTTGGGAATCTCACCCGTAAGGCCACAGGAAGCGATAGTGATGCTCTGGAGGTTCTTCATCTCACCGATAGTGGCGGGGATAACACCACTAGTGGAGACTTTGCGAAGGAATATCCTTTTAAGGTTGTCCATTGAGAATATCTCAGCCGGAAGCACAGCTTCAGCGGCATCCACACTGCCAATCAGTCCTGCGGTCTGGTCAACCTGAAGGTGCTCAAGATTCTTCAAATTGGCGACCTTTGGATCGATGCCACCTTTAAGCCCGGAAGTGGTGATGCTGATTCTCTTGAGGTTGGAGAGGTCATAATAGCTCTCGGGGATGGTTCCGCATCCTCCGCTGATGTCAAGGGACTCCAGGGATTCGGGGACCTCGGGGAACTGTACCTCGTCCGGAAGGAAGAGGTAGAGGGTCTTCAATGCCTTAAGAGCCTTAAGATCAGGGACTTTCATCGGAGAACCGTTGACACTCAAGCGAAGAGTCTCGAGATTGGCAAGGTTAGCGATAGATGCGGGAATAGCCTCTGTCACCTGCACGCCTTTGTTCTTCAGGACAATAGAGAGGTTCTTAAGCTCTGTCAGACCGGAAATCTCAGCCGGAATCTCTCCAGCGCCACGGACAGTGAGTTCGGTCACACGGCCTTCCTCATTGACTTTCACATTCTTCCATTTGCCAAGATCTTCCTCGCTGTTCCAGTTCTCCTTGTCTTTATCTTCCCAGGAGTCACCGCCAGCTTTCTGGTAGATCAGCGACAAGATGTCCCTGTCGGACAGATTCTTAGTACCCCCGCCGCAACCGGTCATGAGGGTCATCACAGGCAGCAGCATGGCCGCCAAAACAATAAGTCTTTTCATGGATTATTAATATTAAAAAGGTTATGGTTATCCGATCATATTCTCAGGATCAAGAGCCTTGTCAAGGTCCTCTTTGGTCATCACGCCCTGCTCAAGAACTATGTCATAGACCGAACGGTTTGTCTCAAGAGCCTCCTTGGCAATCTTGGTACTGGCCTTGTAGCCGATGATTGGGTTAAGGGCGGTGACGATACCGATGCTGTTCTTGACCATGTCGTAGCAACGCTCCTTGTTGACGGTGATGCCTTCCACGCACTCCTTGCGGAGGGTGTTCATAGCGTTGGTCAACCAAGTTATGCTCTCCATAACAGACTGTGCGATAACAGGTTCCATCACATTGAGCTGAAGCTGGCCAGCCTCGGCGGCGAAAGAAACAGTCACATCGTTGCCTATCACCTTGAAGCAGACCTGGTTGGTGACCTCAGGGATGACGGGGTTGACCTTTCCGGGCATAATAGATGAGCCGGGAGCCTTCGGAGGAAGATTGATCTCATTCAGTCCGCAACGGGGACCGGAAGCCATGAGCCTGAGATCGTTGCATATCTTTGAAAGCTTGACGGCAAGCCTCTTGAGGGCACCGGAATAGCTCACATACGCTCCGGTGTCCGGAGTTGCTTCGACAAGGTCGGGGGCGGCAATGAACTTCTCGCCCGTGAGCTCCGTCAAGTTGGCGGCGCAAAGAGTGGCGAATCCAGGCTTGGCGTTAAGTCCTGTTCCGATGGCTGTGCCGCCCATGTTGATCTCATAAAGGAGATTGACATTCCTCTCAAGATTAGCGACTTCCTCCTCAAGATTGGTGGCATAGGCATGGAACTCTTGACCGGATGTCATCGGGACAGCGTCCTGCAGCTGGGTACGTCCCATCTTAATGACTCCCTTAAACTCCTCACCCTTGGCGCGGAAAGCGTCGATAAGGTCTTTAAGGCTCTTCTCAAGCTTACGGTTCATCCTGATGAAAGCATAACGGAAGGCTGAAGGATAAGCGTCATTGGTGGACTGGGCGCAGTTGACATGGTCGTTGGGTGAGCAATATTTGTACTCTCCCTTCTGATGTCCCATAATTTCCAGGGCCCTGTTGGCGATCACCTCATTGGCGTTCATATTGACGGAAGTGCCAGCTCCTCCCTGCATCATATCCACAGGGAATTGGTCGTGGAACTTGCCGTCAATTATTTCTTTACAGGCAACCATTATCGCATCGGCGATGGTAGGATCCAAAGCTCCGAGTTCCTTGTTGGTCTTGGCCGCTCCGTATTTGATGCAAGCCATCGCGATGACATAATCAGGATAGTGGCACATCCTGGTGGTTGAAATCTTGTAATTGTTCAATGCCCTTTGGGTCTGAACTCCATAATAAGCGTCAGCGGGAACCTCAAGTTCGCCAAGAAGATCGGATTCAATCCTGAATTTCTCACTCATGGTATTATTTGTTTTAATGTTGAATAATCCGTTTTTAATCTTACAAATATAATAATAATATAATGAGAAAGCGCCAACCTCCCGGCTGACGCTTTCCATCATGCAAAATTTTAAAAACGTAGATTTAATAAATAGACCTTAGTCTATGTTTTATTTCTTCGCGAGCTTCTTTGCCGAGCTCTTAGCGGGAGCGGCGGCAGCTTGCTTCTTCTGACGGGCGATGGTGGCATCGTACATCACAGGGGTACCGATGAAGATGGAAGCGTAGGTTCCGATCAGGATACCGAGGATGAGGGCGACTGCCAGACCTCTGATGGACTCACCTCCCCAGATCGCGATGGCGAGCATGGTGACGAGGGTCGAGACAGAGGTGTTGACCGTACGGGTCAGAGTGGCGTTAAGAGCCTGGTTCGTGTTGGTCTTAATGTCGGTGTTAGGGTGCAGGGTCCTATATTCACGAATACGGTCGAAGATAACCACGTTATCGTTGATAGCGTATCCGATGATAGTCAATATAGCCGCTATGAACGTCTGGTCAACGTCGAGGTTGAACGGCAGGATGCCGGAGAACAACGAGAAGAAACCAATAACGATGATGGCGGTGTGGGCAAGGGAGACAACTCCACCAAGACCCCATGTCCAGCCCTTGAACCTGAAGGCGATGTAGGCGAAGATCACGATGAGGGCGAGGATCACAGCGATCACAGCATCCCTCTTGATGTCGTTCGCGATGGTAGGACCAACCTTGTCAGACGAGATGATACCGTTGGCGTTGCTGAGCGTCGATTTGAAGTCGTCGATGGTCATCTTCTCCTCGAAGAAAGGAGCGAGAGCGTTGAAGAGCTTGCTCTCGACCTCGGCGTCAACGTCAGAGGACTCCTGGTCATTCTTGTACTGGGTGGTGATCTTCATCTGGCTCTCACCACCAAACTGCTTGACCTCGACAGCGCCATCGAACTCGGCTATAGCGGCCTGGCGGATCTCCTCAGCGGTGACGGGCTTGTCAAAGCGGACGACATAGGTACGACCACCAGTGAAATCGACACCGTAGGTGAAGCCCTTGGTGAAGATAGACACGATCGAGATGAGAATCAGGACACCGGAGACGATGTAGGACACCTTGCGGGCGCTGATGAAATCGAAGTGGGTGTTCTTCAGGAAGTTCTTTGTGAGGCTATTCTCGAAGGTGATGTTCTTACCCTTCTTGATACGGTCGTCAAAGATCAGACGAGTGATGAAGATGGAGGTGAGAACAGAGGTGATGATACCGATGATCAACGTGGTGGCGAAGCCCTGGACAGGACCGGAACCGAAGACGAAGAGGACGATACCGGTAAGGAGTGTGGTCACCTGACCGTCGATGATGGCGGAATAGGCGTTCTTGTAACCGTCGGCCACAGCCTTGCCGAGACCCTTGCCGGCGGCAAGTTCCTCTTTGATACGTTCATAAATAATAACGTTCGCATCCACAGCCATACCCATGGTCAACACGAGACCGGCGATACCCGGCAGCGTCAAGACCGCTCCGAAGGAAACGAGAACTCCGAAGAGAAGCAACACGTTGCAAAGGAGGGCGATGTCAGCGGCGATACCAGCTCCCTGATAGAAGAAGATCATGTACAACAGGACGAGCAGGAAGGCGATCAAGAAGGAGATCATACCAGCCCTGATCGACTTGGCACCGAGGGAAGGTCCGACAACCTGCTCCTGGATGATGGTAGCGGGAGCGGGAAGCTTACCGGACTTAAGGACGTTCACGAGGTCAGTAGCCTCTTCCGGAGTGAAATGACCTGTGATTGAGGAGTTTCCACCGGTGATGGCGGTATTGACGTTAGGATAGGAATAGACCATTCCATCGAGGACGATAGCGATCTGCCTGCCGACGTTGTCACCAGTCATGCGGGCCCAGATGTTGGCACCCTCAGCGTTCATGCTCATCGAGACGGAAGGCTCACCGTTGGTGCCATGGTCGTAAACCACGCGGGCATCAGTCACGACTCCACCGTCAAGCTTGGCCTTGCCATTACGGGAAGTGGACTTGATGGCGACGAGTTCGAAGATGTTGTCGGAATCGAACATATCTGAGGGCTTCACTGACCACATAGGAATGAACTCGGCAGGGAAGATCTCAGCGATCTGAGGCATAGCGAGATACCTGTTGACCTTAGCGGTGTCAACTCCGGCGGCGAAACCTATGCAGGCGTTGCCGGTGTACTGTGAAGGAGTCAGGACAGCGAACAGGGGGTTCTGCTTCCTGTAAGCCTCAAGGTCGGAATCGGCGCTCTGGTTCTGGGCGATCTCGGCTCCAAGGATGTCCTCACCCTCGGGCTTTGTCTCTTCCTTGGCCTCGGTGGCCTCAGTAGCCTCAGCAGCGGCGGGAGTCTCTTCAGCGGAGAGAATCTCAGCCAACTTGGCGTTGGCCTCGGCAAGATAACCGGAGATCTCCTGGTTGGTGAATGTCTCCCAGAACTCGAGGGATGCGGTACCCTGGAGGAGTTTCCTCACACGCTCAGGCTCCTTAACACCAGGAAGCTCAACAAGAATACGTCCGCTGTTTCCAATCTTCTGGATCGAAGGCTGGGTCACACCGAAACGGTCGATACGGTTCCTGAGGACGTTGAACGAGTTGGAGACCGCGCTCTCAGCCTCTCCGCGGATCACGGTGAGAACCTCGGCGTCTGTGGACTCCGGCTTGATCTTGTCCTTCATCTCATATGTACCGAAAATCTGGGCAAGTCTCTGACCACCAGCGACTTCCTTCCATGCGTTGCCGAAAAGGGTGATGAAGTCATCCCTCGAATTGACGGAACGCTCCTTGGCAAGAGCAAGAGCCTGCTGGAACGCAGGTGAAGGGTTGTCACCAGACAAAGCCTGGACAAGATCCTGGAGCTGGACCTGAAGCATGACGTTCATACCTCCCTTGAGGTCCAGACCGAGGTTGATCTCCTTGGCTTTACAGTCCTTGTAAGTGTTCCAGAGATAGACCTTCTGTGACGAGATTGAATCAATGTAGACCCTGTTCTGGTCTTTCCTGATGGAATCCAGGTAATATGCCTGGTTCTCAGGGGTTACCTTGGCGAATGAGGCGGCGTTCATGGCAGCCTGGGCAGCCTTCTCGGCAAACTTGTTCGCCTTCCTTTCCTGGAGGGCTGTCACCGCTGTAAAAGAAAGCTGCCAAATGGAAGCGATCGCTAGCAAGATGGCGACGAGCCTTATCCAACCTTTACTTTGCATAATGTTTTACTTTATATTTTTATTGTTTTTGCGTTCGCACATAAAAATAAGGGTACAAATTTAGCATTTTTTTCTAAGAAAGAAATTATCTGCCAAGTATTTCTTATTTTTGCAGACACTTTTACCCTGAATAACCAGAATGAAAAAGAAGGCTCTTGACATTCTCCTAATACTCCTTGCCGCAGTCTTTTACGCACCTGTAGCCAGCTCGCAGACCATTGTGGACCGTCTTTTGGCACAGGCCGACTCAGCAAGACTGGAATATGACTTCTCTTCCGCCGCCGCTTTTTGCCAAAAAGTCATAGACATCGACTCGACAGCCGTCGGCAAAGTCGAGGACTTGATGATAATGAGCCGTAACGGAGAGGCCATGATGGGTTTCTGCAGCCGGCCCACGCCAATCGCCAGGCGGACTTTCCCGCTGAAAGATTTCTTCCTGTATTACCCGCTGACGAACCAAAGTTGGAGAAAGTCGCCCAACCAGCTTGACTCCCTGGGAGGAGGCCCCCTCTCCCAAGCGATCTTCTATCCGGAAGGCTCAAAAGAGATTTATTACTCAGCGGCCGATGATGAAGGGATCCGCAACATCTACAAGACGGCCCTCACTGACTCGCTCTGGTCGGTCCCTATGCTCATCAATGAGCAGCTAACCAGCTCATCTGATGAGATTTACCCCATGTTGTCCCCGGATGGCGAATCGCTGTATTTCGCATCAAAGGGCCTCTACGGAATGGGAGGTTACGACCTTTATGTCTCAAAATGGAACCCCGAGACCGGTGACTGGGACGTCCCTGTGAACATGGGTTTCCCGTACTCATCCCCCTACGATGACTTCTTGTTCGTTAACTCTGAGGACGGAAAGTATTCCTTGTTCGCATCCA
Source organism: uncultured Bacteroidales bacterium (assembly GCA_900313275.1). GTDB lineage: Bacteria > Bacteroidota > Bacteroidia > Bacteroidales > UBA932 > Cryptobacteroides. Next base: position 35,617 of record OMQO01000005.1, on the reverse strand, counting down.
ACAGGGAGTGCGGGAAGGACAGCGTGCGCATCTATGTCCTTGAATATGACAGCATGCCCGTGCGCGAGGCGGTGACCAACCCGAAAGACCTTAAGAGCCTGGCCTCATTGATGCCCGCAAGAGACCCATCCAGAATGGATAACGGCGCGGCTGTTGAAGACACCGGCTCCTCCAGCGAGGAGACCAGTAAGTACATCGATAAGATCAAGGAAGTGCGCTTGTTAAGAGACTCCTTGTTCCGATTCAACAACGGGTTGGACGCTCTCAGGAGCGAATATTCTTCGGCTCCCGATGAGAAAAAGGCTGAGCTTTCCCAGACCATCCAGGAAAAAGAGCTGATGCTTCCGGCTCTCAACAAAGCTCTCCAAGCGGCAAGCAAGGAACTCCAGGCCATTGAGATGGAGTTTCTGGCCAATGGAATCGTGATCGATGCCTCGAAGCTTCAGGCCAGAGCCGACAGGGAGGTGGTGGTGGCCCGCACCGGCTACACATTCTCCCGGAACAGCTATGGCCCCGCCCCCGAGCTGAAGATCAAAAAGCCTGAAAGGAAGTTTGACTATTCGTTCATGATTCTTCCCGAGGGACGGTTCGCTGAAGACAATACTCTTCCGGAAGGTATTGTGTATCAAATACAAATGTTCACCCAGTCAAGGAAGGCCACCGTTGCCGAGCTGAAGGGATTGAGCCCGGTGTTCGAGAAGAAAGCCGGTTCGAAATACATATGCTCAGTCGGAGTGTTCAGAACCTATGCCGACGCCCTCGCCAACCTCAACAAAGTCAAGAAACAAGGATTCAGGACCGCGGAGATCCGAGCCTACAAAGACGGGGATCTGATCAGCGTCTCGGCTGCCAGGGAGCAGGAAGCTTCCAGATTGTACACCGTCGCTTTCTATCCGTCTGACGGACAATCACTTCCGGAGGGAGCCATGGACATCATCAAACGCTTCGGAACCGATGTTTCGAAGAGCATGGACAGCGGGTCGGTGGTGTTCAAAGTGGGTCCGTTCCATGACAAGTCCGAGGCGGAGGAGCTCATGGAAGCGCTTAAGGCTCTCGGATCCGGAGATTGCCGGGTCTCAGACCAATAACCGTTCAATACAAGTCTGTTGGAGTGTCGGACATTGTCATGTCCAGCCGTCCACCTTTAGCGAAATCTGAGAACTGAAGCCGAGTGCGGTGTAAGGCCTTCCCGTTCAGGGAATAATCCTTCACATAGACATTCCGCTTTGAGTTTCCTGACATATTCATCTTGAACTTTCTCCCTTGGAAGTAGTTGCGGTTCAGTTTGATAACGATTTTGTCAAAGAGCGGCGATCCTATCGCGAGCGAAGGATTCTCAGCGGTGAGCCCCTTCACGTCGAAAAGACCCATCGAAGACACAACGTACCAGGCTCCAAGCTGGCCTTGATCCTCATCCTGGCCATAACCGTAGCCATGGATTCCATCCGTTCCATAAAATTCATCCAGGATAGCCCGCACCCACTTCTGGGTTAGGGAAGGACGCCCGGCTTCATTGAAAAGCCACGAGATGTGCAGGCACGGCTGGTTGCCATGGTTATATAACGTCCTTAAGCCCGCGAAAGCCTCCACGACAGTTCCGCCACTGAAAATCTTTGGTTGAGATAGAGTGAATATGCTATCCAGCCGGGCATTGAAAACCTCAGCTCCGACCTTCCCGACAAGGGCTTCCACATCATGGGGCACATAGAACGTGTATTGCCATGCGTTGCCTTCCTGAAAGCCTCTCCAGACCTGCATCGGATCGAAATTGTCGATGAAACTGCCGTCCGCGAGAGCGGGACGCACCAGGTCAAGGTTATCGTCATACAAGTGTTCCCAACCTTTCGATAGTCTCGTCAGTTGCTCATAATCAGCCTGATGCCCAAGTTGGCGAGCCAAATTGGCGACAGCGTAGGCCGAGAAGGAATATTCAAGAGTGTGGGAGGCGCTGAACATGAAGGTCTCATCCGGGCCGGCTCCGCTCTCGAGATGAGGAACAAAGCCATAGCGGACGAACTGGTCGGTGTCGGACTTGCCGGCTCCGAGAGGGCGGTCGTTCCCGTCCAACTCATTTTTCCTGCAGGCCTCATAGGCTAGGTCGATGTCGAAATCCCTTATGCCGCACTCATATGCGGCGGCGATCACAAGAGACAGCTGGTTGGTCCCCACGCCGGACACATAACGTGAGTTCGCCAACCCGTCGCCCATCCAGCCGCTATCCTTGAAGACCTGAAGATGGGAGGTGATATATTCAGAAAGATGCTCAGGATAGGCCATGGCCCACAGCTGGACCAGGTTCCATTGCCCTCCCCAGATGCCGTCAGTGTTGTAGAGCCTGAACTCTGGACGGCCGTTTTTCAAAGAAATCTGGCCGATTGTCCCATCATGTTTTGGATAGGCCCCGTTTATGTCGCTGCAGACACCCCGGCCGAGCAGGGCATGGTAGAGCCCAGTGTAGAATTTCACCTTGTCTTCCCTGACATCGGTTTTGACGACTATCCTCCCAAGGTAGTTCTCCCAAGTATTGACAGCCCTTCTCTTGGCTTTATCGAACGATAGCGACTTTGCCTCTTTCTCTCTGTTGAGCCGGGCGTTACTGACTGAGGTGTAGGAGATTCCGACTTTTACAGTAACTGCCTCCGCCTCCTTGGTGCCGAACTCAAGGCAGAGCCCGGCACCGGGGCCTTCAGCCTTCTGGCCTTCCTTACATTCCGGGCCATTGAAAGCCCAGATTTTAACGGGAGCCTTGTCCAAGGACGCCGAGAAATAGATTGGAACCTCAGCCCCGGGCTGGTATTTTTTGACATATTCAGGAAGGGTGATGACCCATCCCTCGACTGTCCCGTCGGGATTGATCTCCACAAAGGCGTCTTTAACGGCACCGCTCTCTCCCATCCGGCTTCCTATGTTGAAGATTATCCGGGAATGGTTGTCAGAGGGGAAGGTAAACCGTTGAAAAGCAACTCGTTCCGTGGCGGTCAATTCCGCTTTGATCCCATAATCTTTCAGCAAGACTGAATAGTAGCCAGGCATCGCGACCTCATCATCGTGACTGAAGGCCGAACGATAGCCTTCGGGACCTTCCCCGTCCGGTCTTCCAGGTATCGTGACAGGAATATCCCCGCCTCTGGTCGCCATCAGGGTTATGCCTCCGACCTGGAATTCATGGGCGCAGGGGAACCCTTCTATGGTTGAGTCCCTGTAGTCGTAGCCAGTCGCCTCCCATCCCGAGCGATTGCCCAGATGGCCGTTTGTTGACGGGCCCGGCTTCGCCATGCCGAATGGTAACGACCCTGGAGCGAAATGGAAATACCTGCAATGGGCTGTGCCTATGCGAGGCTCAACATAATCGACAAGACGCTCTCCTCCGATGGCCAGACAAGAAAATCCCGGCGACAGAACTGCCGCCAGGATCATCGCATTAAAGAATCTTCTCATCGCTTAACGTCTTCTAGGCGAAAAAGTTACGGAATCCTGAACCTGTCCGGTAAAGACGTTATGGACAGTGATGTTCAACTTGCCTTTCTCCACCTTTCCTTCAATCACTGTCGGGAAATGGATCTCTTCCAATTTGGGACCCCCTCCCACAAGTTGCGTCCAACTTCTTTCCTTGGTTGGATCGTCACGACGATAGGTGTGCTCATGGGCCGTGATAATCAATTGGCAATGAGCTTTTTCCAAAAGCGGAGTCCAAAGTTGGGCGCAAGTTCGCTGCCAAATGGCGAAATCATGCGTGTACCGAGGATCCTTATCGTCCGGAGCAATATCACCGGGATTGGATGTGGGTCTGGAGTCGAACAACGGAATATGGCAGAAGGCCACCAGGAAGGGTGCTTTGGCTATATCCTTGCGCTTCAAGGCATCTTTGAGCCATGCCACCTGCGCGCGGCGATAAGCATCGCTGTTGAACAGTCCAGCGAAAATCGGGTTGGTGTCCATTTTGTCTTCAGCGGTGTCCAAGCCGATCAGGGCCACATCCCCCATCCTGACCGCGAAATTACGACCAAGATCCCAGTCTCTCGGAGCCCGCTCTTCCGGCTGGCGGAACATCCAGACCTTCTCCAGATGGCGGTTAGCCATACCTCGGGAGTCGTGGTTGCCCGGGCTGAAGAGGTAAGGAGTGCAAGAGGCGTAATCTTTGGCGGAGATCTTGGGGTCAAGGAATATTTCTACCTGGCTCTCGATGGTTTCTTGTGTGTTGGATGCGTCACCGTTCCAAATCACGCAGCTCGGGGCAAGGGAATTGACCTTGGCTATGGTCTTGTCGATCCCGTCCCAGCGGACATGGGTGTCGTTGATCACGCAGAAATGAGCCTTCGCTCCCTTTCCTGCCGTCGTAAAGTTATAGACCCTCGGATCTTCCTCAGTACCAAGTATTTTCATATCGTAGCCACCGCCATAGTGGATGCGGTCAGCACCGATCTTGTAGTAATATTTGGTGGCCGGTTTAAGGCCCGTCACCCTGATCTGGCTGACCTTGTCGCTAAGCTCAGTCAAGCGGTAACCTCCACATTTGATTTTCCTGGCGGAAGACATGTCCTCATTCTCGCTGATAAGCACGTAGCCGTTCGCAAGCGCCCCGACAGCGAAAGACACTCCTATAGAATCCTCCGCATAGTTCTGAAGCATAGGAGCCGAAGTGATCAGTTTACCCTCAATACCATCGGTCCCCTCGGTCCCTGAGCCTGTCGAAGGGGTCGAAGGGGCCGAAGAGCCTGTCAACCTTTCCGCACCCTTCAGCATATTCCCCGCTCCGGCCGCGGCCACAAGCAAGGCAGAGTCCTTGATAAATGTTCTTCTTTTCATAATTATTTGGTTATCAGATATTTCTTAACAGCCTCACGCACCGCTTCCCCACGAAGATCCCTCTCCAGAATGGTTCCATCCGGACTTATCAGGATGATGTAAGGAATGTAATTGAAACCGTAGGCTTCCGGTACCGACTCCGGAACGCTCAGGATCTGCTTCCACGGAATCTTGAATTCATCGACCGTCTCCTGGGTGTTCTCCGGTTTATCAAAGACAGGGGCTCCGACTATGTCGAACTTGTCGCCCTTGAACTCGTACCAAAGATCCTTAAGGTGAGGTATTTCCTCCCGGCAAGGCCCGCACCACGAAGCCCAGAAATCGACCAGGATATATTTCCCCTTGCCGACATAATCAGACAGTCTCAACACTGTACCGTCGGGCTGAACAGCTTTAAAATCAACGTATTTGTCAATCTTTTTCGGGGTGGCATCCTGAGCCCAGGCTCCAACGGAAAACAACAAGGACGCTGCGGCAATCACTAATGCTTTGATTCTCATACAAACCGGATTATTCCGCAATATACTAAAAAATACCGGAAATACTTCCGGTGTCCCGTTTCTCCCTCTGGAAGCCAGAGATGAAAGCCCCTAGAACTGGAAGTAGATGAAACTCTGCAGGTCGGCGGTGATGAATTGGCAGATGATGAATACCGCCACGGCGCAGGCAAGAACCATCAACGGCAGAGGCATCTTCGCGAACCAGATGCGGTAGCGCCTCTTGAAATTGTCCGGCAGCCAATGGATCAGCATGCCGACAATGAACACGATGATGATACTCCTGTGCTGCCATGCCATCTGGGGCACCAACGACCAATCCCACTGCCCACCGATCTGATTCACCATGTTCTTCGCAGTGTTCCAGGCCTTCTCGTTCGCCTCAGCGGGGTCAAGATTGGACCCACTACGGAAGAAAAGACGGGTGAAAGTGATGAATATGAAGGTCATCAGCACTGCCCAAGATCCGCTTATCCAATTGGTTACCTTGCCTTTACGGCACTTGTGGAAAAGCATTCCGATGACCGCGCCGGCAAGGATGATCACCGTCCACCAGAAGAACAGATTGAACACCGGCGCTCCGAAATAATACTTAAGCGCTCCGAAGGCCGCCACGATCAAGCTGATGACAAGAACCTTGAAATAAGCGTTGCAGCTGGCCCAGAAGCGGTAGATCAGCATGCCGAGACCATTCAAGCCACCCCAAATCATGAAGTTCCAGCTCGCTCCGTGCCAAAGACCACCGAGGAGCATGGTGTCCATCCTGTTGATGTCGGAGATCAGCTCTTTTCGCCAACTCTTTTTGAATGTGATCAGGAGGGCGATGATGGCGGTCAGGACCAGCACGCTGCCGAAGACCCACCAGCTTCCGGCAAGGGCGGAGGCCAGGAAAGCTATTCCGAGAATGATGGCGTAGGAGCCGAAAGTGCCGTTGCGGTTACCTCCAAGAGGGATGTAGAGGTAATCCTGGAGCCATTTTGACAAGGAGATATGCCACCTTTTCCAGAACTCTCCGGCGTTCTTGGCCTTGTACGGGGAGTTGAAGTTCTTCGGGAGGTAGAAGCCCATCAGCATGGCGACTCCGGTGGCAATGTCGGTGTAGCCGGAGAAGTCGGCATAGACTTGCAATGAATATCCGAACAAGGCCGTGAGATTCTCAAATCCTGTGTAAAGCAGCGGGTTCTCGAACACTCTGTCGCAGAAATTGACGGCCAAGTAGTCGCTGAGAATCAGCTTCTTGGCGAGACCGTTAAGAATCCAGAAGATGGCGAAGCCGAATTGGGTGCGGCCGAGGAAGAAGGGCTTCCGCAGCTGGGGGATGAACTCTTTCGCCCTGACGATGGGGCCGGCGACGAGCTGGGGGAAGAAGCTGAGGTAGAATCCGAAGTCCAGGAAGTTCCTCACCGGCTCGATGCCATACTTGTGCTTTGATGGCCTTGGCTGCCCGGTCCCTGAGCTTGTCGAAGGGCCGCCGCGAGAGACATCGACGACGTAACTGATGGCTTGGAAGATGAAGAAGGAGATGCCGACGGGGAGGAAGATGGAATCGACGCTGAAGGCTTGGGAACCCACCACGGAATTGCCGAAAGTCGCTATCCAATCCTTCACCACGAAAGAGGTCCCGAACAGGTTGTTGACCACGTCCGTGATGAAATAAGCGTACTTGTAGTAGCACAGCAACGACAGGTCCACCACGACACTCGAGACCACCACGGCGTTCCTCCAAAACGCCCTCTTGCAATGAGGCAATAACCTTCCTGCCAGATAGTTATAGACTATCACAAGACCCAGGAGCATGAGGAACAACCCGCTGGTCTTGTAGTAGAAGAACAAGCTGACGAAGAATAGGAAAGCGTTCCTCATCAGAACCTTGTTCCTGAAAAAGCTCAGGAAGGCCAGGACAATGGCGAAGAAAGCCCAGAAATAGAACTGGGTGAACAACAGGGGATGGGCCTGGTCAAAAGAAAACAGGTCCTTCACAAACTGTAGCGACACCTCTCTCAAGCCATCCATGGTTTCCTCCTCAAATGTTCAATATACTTAGCCATCAACGCGTTATAAAGCAAATCCCCCAAGATGACATAACCTTCATCAGTGAAATGGATCTTATCCCTCTTGGCGAGAGAGGCCTCTTCCCATTTCTTCATCGACCCAAGGCCACCCATTATTCCGAACATGTCCCAGAATCCTCCACCACAGTCGCAGCAGAGCCGGAAAAACGCCTCTTGTGCCTCAAGGCCATTTTGGTTAACCAAATATCCCCTCCTGCGCACCCGCTTGAAGGTGTCGTTATTACTGACAAAGAGCAGGGCACAATCAGGATTGACCGCCCTGACCTTCTGAACCAGAACCTTATAGCGGGCGATGAACTCATCCTGGGAGAAATTATTCCCCGAAGCGTCGTTAACCCCGATGGCGAGTATCACCATGTCCGGATTCACCATCTTCAAATCCCTTTCGAAATCCTCGCAACGCAAATAGGATGGCAGAGCCGCCCCGTTTACTCCTATTCCGGTGACGGTTATCCCTTCAGACGAATTGTCCAAATAAATTCCCGTCAAAGTCAATTCGCCACCTGTTCCGGCCACCGCTACCTTGACTGAATCCTGAGGTTCGGGAAGTTGGAATGACCAGCATGAAGACTCCTCATTCCGTATTCCTTGAAGAGTGTCTCCGGCATTGGTGACAACTACCGGAAACCGTTCTCCATCAGCGGAATAGCCCAACACATTAAGTCTGTCAAAAAGGAACTCTGGATCATCCGCCCCGGCGTTTCTCGCTTTCAGCACAATCCTCACTGAAGCGGTCGAGTCAGTGGTCGAGACAGCCATACCCGTCAATCCCAGCCGTCTCGGGAGCTCACGAGTCGTGTTTTTCGTCGCTTCCCACTCGCCTTCGTAACGGGAACGGTAACTGCTAGGGGTGTTGGTCTTGGCGGCCGTGAAAGGGAAGACCATACCCCTGCCACCATCCTTCCCACCAAGAGCCAGAAGGTCGTTGCGCAGCCTTCTCGTCAAAGTACCACCTTGAACATGCGAACCCCCGATATGCATTATCCTGAAACTTCCCACACCGGAGAGAACCGCCGCATCCATCTTGGCGAAAGCCTTTTCAAAAGCGGAGCTGTCGCCCAGAAACTCAATCTTGTTCAGATCAAACCTGGCGAACTCCAGTTCCGGAACATCCTTCCTCACCGTCTGCCCAAAAAGGACGGACGGGAGCGCCAGCAAGGCGAGAAGCATTATTTTCCCCTTCCTTGTCATTCTGAGCGGTACGAAGAATCCATATATTCCCTGACGGCCTGATCAGAGAGCGTGAGGCGAAGGCGACGGAAGTCATCGTAGAGCAACAGGGACTTGGCCAACGCGCTGCCGACCTCGGCGGCACCCTTGGTTGTGAAATGGATGTAGTCCGGCCCTGCCAACTGGGGATTATGGTTGACCCATTGTTTCATCGACCCGACTCCTCCCATCATGTTGAAGGTGTCCCAATAGGCTATTCCGTTCTGGAGGCAATGGACTTTCAGCGAGTCGTTCAGGTCCGGAAGGAGCGGCCAAGTCACAAGGCTTCCGTTCACGCTCTTGCTCATGTCGGCGGGACCCACAAACAGAATCTTCGCCCACGGAGCCACGCCCTTGAAGTAGGAGAATTGCTTCTCAAGTTTGCCCATATAGATGGAAATCGCTTTCCTTGAACTGATTCCGGGCATTGCGTTACCTCCGAACTGAAGAATTATAAGGCGGGTGTCGGTCTTCTCGTAAGACTGCCTCAAAGAAGTGGAGTCAATCCCGGAGAATATCGTCCCGGAGCAACCCCTCATCGCCACATTGTCAACAGTGACACCAGGACCGCCATCCAGCATTATCCCATAAATCTCGGCCGTTCCGTTAAGAGTCAGCGACCCGCCTCTGACTTTGGTGGGAAGATTCCAGGAGACCACCCCGACTCCTTTGATGGCGGAATCGACGGAAGCGGTCATGACGGCCAGTGTGTCGCACTTCAGGCTCATTTTCAGGCCGGAAGCGTTATGTCCAAACAAGACGGAGACCTTGGAGATGCCTCTCACCCTCTCTTGAGCGTACCTGTTCTCGGCTCTACGGAAATTGAATCTGGCCTCTCCGGTCAGCAACGCGTAACGGGTCAAAGGACCGTAGCGATGGGTTGATGACCATCTTGACAACGTGTCGGCGACGAGCGCGTATCTGGTCAGGCTTCCGGTGGTGTTCTGTGAGATGGAGACCGATGACATCGGTTTAAGGATAGGCACCATTCCTGGTCCGGAGCCTCCGAAACGATCCTGCAACATCTCCCTCAACATCGAGGAGATCCTGTCCATCTCCAGCTGGGAGTCGCCATAATGAGCGATCCTGATAAGCCGCCCAGCGGCAGCGGCCGTGTCAAGTTCCTCAAACAGAGCGTCAAAGAAAGTGTAGTCGTTGTCAGGCAGATGGATTCTGTTGGGATTGGCGGTAAGGTATTCCTTGTAGAAATCCAGAGTGTCTCCCTGCTCCCGGACCATCTCGTAGCTTTTTTGGACAGCCAGCAGGACCGAATCCACATCAACCGCGGAATCCCCGTTCCTCAAGTCTTCCAAGGCCGTCTCATAAGACGGGAAACGCAGCTTGACTCCACCAACCTCAACTCCTTCCGAAGGGAAGAAGTACCAGCAGGCGAACAACAGCGCGAAGACCGCAATGAAAAACAAGAATATCTTATGAATCTTCATCCTTGCAACTATCTCTTCACAAGTACTATTTTACCTCCAGAAACCTTATCGACAACCTTCCTAAATGCTTTGTAATCGGAATATTCCTCCTTCGGGAACAAGCCTTTATTGATTTGCACCGAGAGTTTTATCGTCATTACCCGAGAATCTTCATTAAAGGTCATGCCATACTCCATGTGGCCGAACTGATTGTCGAAGACAACGTTCTCTGGTGATGACTCCACCACATATCCTTCAGGAACACTCAAGGTTATTACATCGCTGTCCACCCAACCATTGCCAAAGTAGATATCGTTTTTCCGAGTCCGGGATGTGTTGTCAGGATAGTACCTGAAAGGGTCTGCCGGAACGAACAACCTTGCGCCCGTCTTACTGGCATAAGTCGAAGCGGAAGCTTTGTATGAAGTCTCACAGAAGGGTTTATTCAAAGGGAAATCGTTGATAGTCAAGTCATAAACCTTGACCATCGGCACCGAAAACCCACTCTTTACGAAGTCGGCCTGTTTGTCTGAAGACAACTTGGAAAGGGCGTGGGCGGTCTCCCAGTTCATTCCGCGGACAACCTGCTTCACAGAGGCCAGGGCACCACCGTCAGGATCCAACGTGACGTTGGCGATAATGGAATCGGTGTTGTACCGGCTATCAAGTTCCGGCAGCCTGGTCACATAAGATCCATCCTTTTTGACAATCAACGCATGGTTGCCGGCAATCCCTGCATGGACATATCCGAGAGGAACCTCAGGATCCGTACACTCCACCCAAAGGGTGTCGCCTTGAATCGGAACGCTCAAAATGGCATGATTTGCGGTGGCCAGGGAAGGAAAATCCGGGATCAAACTATCCGCCCCCATATTGACAATCACATAGTCGGAAGGAATCCCGCAACACTCCAGCATGGATTTCATGTACCACGACAGAGCCTTGCAATCCCCAAATTTATTCTTGAACACATAAGCTGGATCTAGCGGGCGAAGTCCGCCAAGGCCAAGCTGAATGCTGACGTAACGGGTAGTCTCACCAAGATACTTGTGGATCTTTTCCAATTTCTCAAAATCCGTCTCGCAACCTTCCGTGAGGCTTTTCACTTTTCCCTCCAATTCTTTGGGATAATCCGGGAAGCCATCCGAGAGAGATTCAATCCAATTACCCAAAGAAACCCAGCTGTCACCGGTTCCGGCATTTCCTTCATAAGTGAAACTGACTGGAGTAAACAAGACGGCACGCAGGATGCTTGTCACAGGAGGAGAATGCGGTTCGGACACTCCGGCCGGAATATCCTTGACTGCCCATTTGAGGGTGACCCCGTCTGGTGAATCGAATCGTTCCGGTTCGACTCCGGGCATGTTCAGTGTTCTGTATGAGAAACAGTCCTCGGAAGGAACCCTCAGAGTGTAAGTTGCTGATTCAAGAGCGACTCCGTTAGTGAAAGGGAGTGGTTCGAAGGGTATGAAACTCAACACCGCATCACTATAGGATACCTCGTAGGAGTAGGTGATCGTGGAGGGATAGGATGTCAAGGTCGGGCTGTAATAGAATGTCCCATAACTGTCTGCAAGGCCTTCGGAAAACTCGGTATATTTGAGATCTGACTTCTTTAGTTTCTTTTTCTTTCCCGTTGCATCTTCAATCTCCCCTGAAAATGATTTCAACTTGGTGCGTCCGTTATTGACATCGCAAGAAAAGACGGAGTACTTCTCGGCCGACTTGTCAGGGATCATGATGGTAAAGGTGCGGGAATATGTGGCCTGAGTCGGACCCTTGTAGTCAAAAACGGCATCATTGGCCAGTAGAACAGCCGTGTCAGAGGGCTTCTGCGCAAAGACAGAAATCCCCAGACAGAAAGTCAGCATCAAAAGCATAGTCAGTGGCCGTCCCATCAACTTTTCTTTATAACTATCTTGGAATTACATATTTCCGCAATTTTTCCGAAAAGCAGGCGAAGGTCCTCGTATTCCTCCGTGTCGAAAAACACCCTGTTGATGCTTAAAGTCAGACGGGCTGAAATCGTGTTGCCCGTGACCTGGGCCAGATAACGGAACACCACATCTCCCCCGCATGCGGAGACCCTTATGTTGGATGGAGATTCTTCCACCTTGAACCCTTCTGGAAGCATCAAGGTTACCTGCATACTTGTGTTGCCGGTTATATCGAACTCAACAGGCAGAGTTCTCTGCTGCCGGTCAAATGGATTCGATCCGAGGAATTGGATAATCGTAGGGTTGATGTATATGTGGTCTCCAGTCTTATCGGTCTCCATCGTGAAATTCACCTTGGTATTCACGTTCATTGTTCCAACGCCATCGAAACTGGCTGACGAAACCTCTATCTTATTCTCTTTTTCAATGTTCTCCTCGATGAATTTGTCCTCGGACTCGGCAGAATGGTAATCGTCGTTGAAAGAATAGGCGTACTGGTTGGTCAACGTCTCCATGTAATTGCCTTTCAAGTCCCCATTCTCTTCCAGACTTGCCAGAACCATGACACTTTCACTGTTTTGCGCGAGAGAAGACATGTCAAGCCAACCATCATCGTTCCTGCCAAATATTCTGGCATTTTTAACCAGAAAATCGGGATCCATCACATTAAGGTCTGATTCGGGATCTCCCGCATCAAGGCAATAAAGATTCCCTTCGGTGTCCTTCACTCCGACCACGAAGGTTCCAATCTGCTGAATAGTCGGAAAATAAGACAAACGTCCAAGCGATCTTGGATTAAGGAACAGGATCTCTGTCTGGAATCCGGCATCCTTCAACGCCACACTTAAAAGATTATTCAAATCGGCCCTGTCACCTTTTCCTTTTTTAACGACAGCAGAAGGGGAATCCGGTATCAAGCCCAGATCCTTCTCGCACTTGACCTTATCCCTGACAAGGCACAGGATCTCCCTGATCTTGTCTTTTTCAGGAATACTTTGGGAAGTGATCGCTTTCACCTCATCCTTAAACGGATTTTTCGCTTTCTGACATTCGCCCAACTTGGACTCCTGAAGAGCCTTGTTGACATCAGCCCATGAATGGGAATACTGCTCACTGATATGCACGTCTGCTACATGTAGCTCAATACCAGACACTTCTGTTTCCAGCTTGGCCCGATAATCTTCCAAACACCAAATCATCGGCTCACTCTTCAACGCAGGCACATTGTCGTGGTTGACGATCACTTTATTGATATTATATTTCATGTTCCCAACAGTGAAATTCGTGGCACCGATGTCCCTGTTGACATTCAGGGGGAAACGCCCCTGGGAACGCACATTGAATCCGATGAACTCAGGAAGGCCGACTTCCATGCGGGAATGAAGGACTGGGTACTTATGTTGAATGACAAGGTCCGGTGTTCTGTAAAGGGACGAGGTCGATAAGGAGTACTTGTACTCGATGACACTTCCCTCACGTACTTCAGGAAGCGAGAACTTGATCAGATTCAACACGTCAGACACTTTCTCCTTGAACACATTCTTTTTAGGCATCTCTGTCTTGACGAGTTTGCCATCCTCCATGTTGTAGGTATTCGCCTCAACTCCCCTGACAGTCTCCGTGATATCGTTGGAAGAAACATAAGGCACACTGACATCTGCCATGTCCACGGCTTCTTTCTTGAATATCTTGATCCTGACATAGACATCATGGACAACCTCGAATCTATTGGAAAAACTTATGTTTCCAATGTCATAGATGTACATGGCGGCAGCCTCAGGGTCTATCTCACAAGCAGCCATGGACACCTCCGCATCAGACACTTTCCCGAACTTGGGATTAAAGTCCTGCGCAAAGGCGGAAACGGACAAGAAAATGGCCGAAACAATCATGAATACTATTTGTTTCATCCTCAAAGCATTTTATCTTGTAAAGATATGCAATTATTACGAAATAACGACAAACGTCATGGGTGATGGTATATTGGATGCTATTCGCTATCTTTGTTGCATGAGACGAATCCTTTTGACCCTTATCGCGGCTATCGCGCTGACCTCCTGCGAGGTACATCACCTGATCAACGACCCTGGCTACCGCCGCCAGATGGAAAAAGACCTTCAGGCAAGGCTGGACGGACCTGGCGAACTCAGACAGTTCTACAAGGTGGATGACCTGATCATCACCACTGAGGAAAAAGAGGCGCTCAAGTTCCTATATGCCTACATGCCATTGGCTGATTTCACCGACTACACCACTGACTATTACATGTCCAATGTCCGGTCGTCCCTCGATACAAGGGACGAGATGGGATGGAATGTTCCCGAAAGGGAATTCCGGCATTTTGTCTTGCCGATAAGGGTGAATAATGAGGATCTGGACAGCTCCAGGGTTGTTTTCGCCAAGGAGATCAAGCCCCGCATAAAGGGGATGCCGATGAAAGAAGCTATCCTTGAGGTCAACCACTGGTGCCACGAGAAGCTTACCTACAAGCCTTCCGACGCACGTACCCTGTCGCCTTTGTCAAGCGCCAGAAGCAGTCTGGGAAGATGCGGTGAAGAGTCCACCTTCACAGTGGCCGCGCTTCGTTCCGTGGGAATTCCCGCAAGACAGGTTTACACCCCAAGATGGGCCCATTCCGACGACAATCACGCCTGGGTTGAGGCCTGGGCCGACGGCGTGTGGTACTTCATGGGAGCTTGCGAGCCAGAAGCTGTCCTGAATCTAGGGTGGTTCAACGCCCCGGCCAGCCGCGGACTTCTGATGCACACCAGGGTCTTCGGCCGGTACGACGGACCGGAGGAGAAGGTCATGGAAGGCCTCAACTTCACGGAAATCAACCTCATAGACAATTATGCCAAGACCGCCAGGGTGGACTTCATCGTCAAGGATGACCTCGGTAATCCTGTGGACAGTGCCCTTGTGGATTTTGACATCTACAACTACGCCGAGTTCTATCCAGCCCTCGCCAAGTACACCGACAAAGACGGCAAGACTTTCCTGACCGCCGGTATGGGGGACATGCTGGCCTGGGCATCCAAAGATGGGAAGTACGGATATTCAAAAGTTTCCTTCGGGAAGGATTCGTTGGTCACGGTCGTGATCACCAAAGACCACCCCGCCGAGTCAGCCAGCATGATGATAGTTCCTCCGCCGGAAGGCGCTAATATTCCGGAAGTCACACGTGAGCAAAGAAGGGCCAACGGACTCAGGACCGCACAGGAGGATCTCATCAGGAAGACCTACATGGAGAGTTTCGTGAAAGATGACGGCACTCCCGAGGGGAAATTCCTTTCCAAGGCCGCAGGCAACCATGATGTGATTGAAGGCTTCCTGAGGGCTCATCCCGACCAGAGAGCCCTCGATCTTCTGGGCTCCCTCTCTGACAAAGACATGATTGATGTCACCCGTGAAATACTCGAAGACAGCTATCAATCAGAAGGTTCCATCCTTTGCCCAAGGGTCGCCAACGAGTTCCTGACCCCTTACAAAGGCTTCTTCAAAAGCGCCCTCAGCGCCGAAGAGCAGTCCACGCTTTCCAATCCCGCGGAGCTTATCAAATGGGTGAAAGACAACATCACCCTCGTCAATGACACCAAGTCCTGGAGGATCACGATGTCCCCTATCGGGGTGTTCAAATCCAGGTTGGCCGACCGCAATTCCAGGGAGATTTTCTTCGTCTCGCTCGCGAGAACCCTTGGCATTGATGCCCGCAAAGACCCCGTCACCGGAAAGGTACAGTATAATAATGGACAATGGATTGACGTGGACTTTGAATCCGCTGAAGAGGCGATCACACCGACCGGCACAGTGGTCCTGAACTACGTGCCTACCGCTACCCTTGCCGACCCCGGCTACTACAGCAACTTCACTATCAGCAAGATAGAGAACGGCAGGACCAATCTTCTGACCTTTGACGAGGGCCAGGTGGACATGGGCGGAGGAGTCAGCTGGGAGAACGTGTTCAAGAAGGGCACATCTCTCGATGTGGGTGAATATATCCTCGTGAGCGGAAACCGCCTCTCTGACGGAAGTGTCCCCGTGACTCTCAAAAAGTTCTCCATTGAGGAAGGACAGACTACCACCCTTGACCTTATCATCGAAATCCCTGGCGACAAACTCAGCGTCATCGGAGAATTTGATTCAGAGACAAGGTATTGGAAGACAGCTGGTTCCGACCCGGTTTCCATTTTGTCTTCAACCGGACGCGGGGTCTATGTGGTAGGATTCCTGACTCCTCGTCACGAACCTTCGGTCCATGCGGTTAACGACCTTATCGCCGCTAAGGACGGACTCGAGAAATGGGGCCGGCCGATCATGCTCCTCACCTCTGAAGAAGGTCTTGACTGGCTCAAGGAATATTCCTCACGCCTGCCTTCGAATGTCCAGTTCGGGATAGCGCCAAAGGAGATGCTGGAAGGCACCATGCCCAGAGTGATGATCGCCGACACCTTCAACCGGGTTTTCTTCAAGACCGAGGGCTACACCATCGGCCTCGGCGACCAACTCCTCGGCGCCCTAGCGAAGCTGTAAGCCCAACTTCAATCCAGTCTAGGGAGAATGGGATTGCCTTCGGAATCAACGGGATAGGTGGCGTTCTCCCTCTTCAGGCGGGCTATCATTTCCCCTATCATTTTTCTGGCGATGTCCGGACGCTCTGATGAGAGGTCGGTCGTCTCGAAAGGATCGTCGCCCAGATTGAACAGGACATGGCCCGGAGCCTCCGGATGCTCGGGGTTATAGTAATATACCAATTTCCAAGCACCATCCCTGTAGGTTGTGAAATAACTCCCGTTGTGCTGATGGGGGAAGTGGCACATGAAGACTTCCTCTCTTGAAGGGTCCGGCTGCCCGGAAAGCAGTCTGGAAAGATCTTGCCCGTCCACCGGATGATCCTCAGGGACAGATGTTTCCGTCAAAGAGGCCAAAGTGGGATAGATGTCCATTATTGAGCACACCTGAGTAGAGACCGCTCCTCTTTTGATCCGAAGCCGCCGCTGAACGGCGTTCAATCTCGCGGGTTCCGCCCAACTGATAATGCACGGCACCCGTGTACCACCCTCATATTCAGTTCCTTTCTTTCCCCTGAGCGGGGCACAGGAGGCCCATTCCCTGACCGGACCCAAAGGCGCATCCCCGCCGTTATCGCCCATGAATACTATCAAAGTGTTCTTGGCCAATCCGATTTCTTTAAGGTGATCCATGATGTCGCCGAGCGACTTGTCCATGCCCTCGACAAGGGTGGCATAACCTACGGCGCTTCTGCTTTTGGTGCTGTCACTCAAGTACTTCCCTTCAAAACGCTTGTCTATCTCGAAAGGATTGTGGACCGCGTAATGCGACATGTAAAGGAAAAACGGCTCACCGGCTTCCACCGAACGGTCTATCTGCCCGATCGCCTCCCGAGTCAGAGCCTCTGTGAGGAAGGTGTCCGTACCGTGGTACTTCTCAAGTCCCGGTACCGCCCGGGAACGGGTCCCCCGGATGAGTCCGTAGCCGTTCTCTCCAAGATAACTGCCCGGCTCACCGATGGACGAGCCCGCGATGTTGACATCGAAACCTATGTTTTCCGGAAACTCCCCTTCGCTCCCGATAGGGCCGAAATGAGCCTTCCCGACATGGATGGTCTTGTACCCGGCATCTTTCATCAGGTGGGCCAAGGTATAGTCAGAAGCCCTGATTCCCAACCAGTTCCAATCATAGGGGCCGAAATCGTCACGGTTGTCGCTCTCGCTGCGGATCCAGTTGGTGATCCTGTGACGGGCAGCGTTCTGCCCCGTCATAAGGGATGCCCTGGAGGGAGCATTGAGCGGATAACGTTGCGGAACGCCGTCCTTGTCGGTAATGAAAGGGACGGAGGTGTCCATGGGACCCATGTCATCGACAAGGAACACCACGACATTCGGCTTTTCCGAAGTGCACGCGAAAGCCAGGAACCCAGAGAGGAATGCCGGTATAGATTTCATTATCACCCTGTTTTGAGCAAAAATACGAAATCGGTTATTAAAATCGTTATATTCGCGCATGAAACGGTTATTACTATTGTTGGCGGTCATTATCGCCATGGCTTCCTGCGCTCACAAGGAAGGTTGGACTCTCGTTTGGACAGAAGACTTTGACGGCCCCGAGATTGACGAGACCGTTTGGTCAAGGATCGGACTCGGAAGATCGGACTGGGACAACATGATGTCCCTTCGTCCCGATTTAGCCTTCATAGAGGACGGACAGCTTGTCCTTCTCGGCAAGGTCAATGATGGAAGTTCCTCTGACACAACCGCTTTCGTCACCGGAGGCATCAAGAGCCGTGGGAAAAAGTCTTTCCAGCTCGCCAAGTTCGAGATCAAAGCCAAATACAACAATGTGGACGGCTTCTGGCCGGCCTTGTGGCTGATGCCCGATTGCGATGTCCCCCAAGGGGAATATGCCGAGATTGACATCATGGAGCACCTCAACAGCGACGATTTCGCTTATCAGACAGTCCATTCCAGATACTCGCTGGATGTGAGCCGCACTGAGCCGAAGAACCACGGGACAGGACCGATCAAGGAAAATGACTGGAACATATATGCCGCCGAAGTGTATCGTGACAGTATTTGCACCTACATTAACGGCGAGAAGACTATGACCTATCCGAAGGTTGAAGGAAAAGAACATCAGTTCCCTTGGCCCGATTATCCTTTCTATTTCATTCTTTCCAACCAGCTTGGAGGCGCTTGGGTAGGCGAGGTCAAGAATCCTGACCAGCTCCCTTCAGAACTGAAGGTCGACTGGATCAAGGTCTATCAGTGGCAATAATCGGGATCAAATCCCGAACACTGCCGAGCCGCCTTCGGAGAGGGAAACCTTCTTGGCGACAGGCTTGGAGCGTCCGGAAAGGGACAGGGAGTTTAACTCAACTGCCCCTTTGAGGACTTCCAGTTTGACGCTTGTGGGTGTCACTTCACAAAGACCGAACGCACTACCGTTGCTCCAGAAATATTTCCCTGGCTTTGAGGTGAAACTCATCGTCTTGCTCACTCCGGAATAATGGAAGTCGCTCAGAGCCAGCACTGTAGCCCAGCTCGCCATGGAGCGGGCGTAGTGCTTTCCGCACTCCGGCTCGTCGAACGGATTGCGTTTCGCCCCGTCAAAACGGTCCCTTATGGCCTTGACGCATTTGAGGCCGTCATCCACCATGCCTTCATAGATCATCCCCACCGCGGCGCAATATTCAAAACCAGTCATTGCTTCCGGAAAATAGGGGAACGGAACCTCAAGCCTCCCTTTTGGCCAGGATGCCATCAGTAAGGCCGCCTCATGGCCCATCACATAGGAGCGCATATTATTGAACTTACCGCTCACATCGGGAACGTAATTGTATTTCATCACGCTCTGGAGGGTCTTCTGGATGTGATTCTTGTCACCAAGATAGCCAAGGCCGCAGATGTGGGCCATGTACTGACCCACAAGCTGGTCCACTAGACAACCCTTGCCAAGCTGGAACGGCGGAGTCTTGTCTGAACCTTCTGGCAGGAACTCGAAGGTCTCGGGGTCCGTGATCTTATGCTCGTAATATTCCCCGTTGAACAGGTTGGCGTCCATCCAGGCACTGCCTTTCTCAAATAGCGAGCGGCACTTTTTGGCGAACTCCTTGTCCTTCATCGCCAGAGCCATCTCCTCAGCTGCCCTCAACGCTCCCATATACCAGAAACCCATCTGCGGGTTGGGACCGAAGTAGTTGACATCCATCGTGTTATGCTGCGAGCCTTCCATGACTCCGTCCTGGTTGCCGTCCCATCCTTTCTCCTTCCAAGCGAAGCTCAACGCGCTCTTGCAAGCAGGCCAATACTTCTCTAGGAAGGACTTGTCGCCGCTGAGCTGCCACTCCCTATAGAGTTTCATGATGCAGCCCATCTGCCCGTCCGCCGCGATCTGGTTCGGATCCGGCTTGGACCCAAGAGGCAGGTTGACACGGAAATCCATCGCACCGTCGGGATTCATGGCATAATGGAACTCCACATCCCGCATAGTCCTCGCGAGATCACCGAACAGGAAAGGGGTTGCCACCTCGTAGTTCCAGACATGGGTGCAGGAGCCAGGGCAGGAGCCGTAATGATCCATCACTCCTTCCCAGCCGAGCATGTGCCCGTCCTCGACACGGAACACCGTCTGGGAGCGTAGAACGGCCAGGTTGTAAAGCGCCGCTTCTTTGACCACATCGGGATAAGAGGATGACAGGAAAGAGTTGACAAACAGCAAGGTAGCCTTCTCCAAATCCCCGATCTGAGGGATGAGCTCGAGAGCCGACTTCCAGGAGTCCGGATACTTGGTGCTGTAGTAGTTACCCACGACCTCGCTTGACCAAGCCTTGCGATTGGGGAAGTTCCAGGTAATGAAGAAGTTGAAGTTCTTTGTCTCTCCCGGCTTCAGAATGGCCTTGACAGATAGGGCTCCCATGGGATCTTGGTCTCCTCCCACCGAATGACGGATGCTTGCCACGGGATTCGAGATCAAACCATCATCGCTGAAATCGTCCCAAAAGTTGAGCATAGCGTTCGACCAATTGTTATCGGTCGTGAGCGTGCGGTAAGTGACCTTGTCCGAACTATCTGTCGAAAGGCAGAAATTGCCCCAGGCCTTGTTGCCGGGGTCAACCCCTTCGGAATAGAACTGAATACCCCGGATCTGGCCGGACTCCCTGAACTCGTTCTTGTTATGATCGGCTCCGACAGGGATCCTGTCGCCTTTCCAATCAAGACGGTAGTCCTGGCCATCCTTGCCTATGAAGTTTCGGATGGCTCCGCAGACAGCCACCTCCAAAGCCTCCCCTGAGGTGTTGGTGACCTCGTAGGACAGGATGGCGAGCGGAAGACCGCTGGACTCGGAGTCTCCAGGAATCAACGGATTGAAACCCTTTATCTTAACCTTGACCGGCATGCCGGGGTCGCTCAGCTTCACCTGACCGAAGGGATAAGCCGCTTCAAAGGAGGCCTCGTCAAACCTCGGAAGCCCGTGATGGTTGACCGGACGGCCCTCATAATGAAGATATTCCTGTGGATAAAGAGGCCCGGCCAGAAGCCTCGTGGCGGATTCTCCTCCTTCCTTTTTCGTGAATATGGCGAACAACGGCGCGTCGTTGCCGATGGTGACCGTGCTGTTTCCTTTGCCGGGGACATTCATGATCTCCCAGTCCCGGATCTCTCCCCGGCCCCCGAGCGACACCGTCCCCGTCCCGATTCCACCGAGGGGAAGGGCGACACGGTAAAGATGTTCCGAATCATAGCTGGTCAGAACCGGCCACTCGGCCGGGCGCCACTGTTGTGCTCCAAGGAGAACCGGCACGAGCAGAGCAGCCAGGAAACAGGCTTTTTTCATATTATGCGGTATTTAACAGTCAATAAACAAATATAGCAAAAAAGGCCGATGCTTTTTTGCTATAACTCGAAAGAAAGACCGAGTTTCAGAGAGAAGGATGATGGGTATTCTGTTAGAGCGGACCTGACCGCGGGATTCTCCGGAAGAAATGAATATGAATACTGCGGCTCGATGAAAAGGCCAATGTGCTTTATTGGCTCATATTTCAGGCCAGCCAAAGCTATGGCGGAATAATAGATTCTGTTATCCTTCAGCCTCTCATCACCTATTTTCGCATAGACACATTTTCTGGCCTCCCCTCCGGCACCGACATACATTGAGAATCGGCCCCATTTGAACGGATACCAGTCCAAATGAAAAGGAACCCCCATATAACTTGCTTTCTGGTCAAGCAGAGACCGTGAGATCAAACTATGGTTTCCACTCGTTCTAACAGCTTCAGAAGTGGTTCCGTAATAGCATATTCCGGATGTCAAATCAAGCCTATCATACAATCGATACCGAAACGATAGTTCGTAAGCGACAATACGTGGATGATGATGTAGATATTGGTAAGTGTTGGTTTCCACGTTTGGACTATCATTATTCCCAAAAAGATTAATGGCGTCATAGTACTCTTGCGATTTCATATTTCCTCCAGTGGATAAAGAGATGGAAAAACGTCTAGAAGATTGATTTCTATTGGTCTGTGGAAAACCAAAACTATCGTCTCGGATATATTCCGGGATAAAGGTACTATCAAGACGTTCAAAATTTGTGGTTTGAAGAGAGTCTTGAAGCCTGGTTTGTGGCTGATAATTATCTTCTATATCAACAGTTTCCGAGTATAATTCTTCATAAGGAATGTCTTTGGTGGGAAGAGTTTTCTTGTTTGACATTGTCTCTAATGGTAGTGAGGAGGATTGTTCCTCTACCTCACCAAGATACTCTTCTGGAGCATAAACAATGGACGGATTATTCGTGGGTTCTATTCCTCTTGATGTTAGAACGATAGCAATAGCCACCGAAGCAGCAGCCACAAACGTAACCGAAACCAATGATACAATCCGCATCCTCTTTCGGCTCCGGATCATACCCTCCAAAAAATCCAACTCATTAGCCGGGAGAGCGCTAGTGTCTTCCAAGAGTTTAACCTTTATTGCTTCTGTCCAATCTTTCATTTGCTGTTGTCCTTCAAATAAGTTTTGACCATCCTGCCAAGTTCTTTCCTTGCTTTAGACATTGTCGAGGAAGCTCCATCCTCACTAATCCCCAATAAATCACCAATTTCCTTATAAGAATAACCTTCCACCGTAAATAAGTTGAACACTGTTCTTTTTGTGGGTGATAGTTTTCGGATCATCTTATATATTTCTTCTACGGGAATAGACACTATATCGTCGTATTCTGGATCAGAGATATTTTCGACCTCGCTATCGATCTCAACAAATTGCTGCAACTTTTTTCCTCGCCTTAATTCGTCAGTAATCATATTGACTGCCACTCTAGACATCCAGTGTAGCAATGAACCTTCCCTTATAGGTTGGAAAGCGCCGATTTTGTCATTGACCTTAAGCATGACTTCTTGAAAATAATCCATAGCTTCCCCTTTGTCCGCAGAATACCTTTTGCAGACGGATAGAATTCTTTCGGAATATTTACGGTACAACAGTCTGAAGCCTTGTTTCTTATCCTTCTTATAACACTCTGCAATCTCCAGATCTGTCGGATGAGAGTTGTTTAACATTGGGTCTTCCTTCACTATTATAACGTAAAAATAATTTAAAACCGTCAATTACCCTTCAATTTGACGGTTTCACATTTTTCTCTCGTTATAGAAATAGAGATTTGTCAAAAATTAATTGTCATGTTCAAAAACAAAATTATACTGGCCATTGCGGCCGCAACCGTCGCTATCACAGCATGCGAAGCCATTTATGAACAGCCTATACCATCTCAAGAGAGTATTCCGGTTGACCAAAACTCGGTCTCTTTGTCCAAGGCTATGACTGTCGCTAATCATTATGTACAGGGCAGATGTATGTTCATCCCGACAAAAGCCAAAGGCCTTGACATTAAAGATTACTTCACTCTTGAAGATGCTAATGACTTACCTATTATCCATACAATTAACTATAAAAGAGGTGGGTTTGTGATCGTATCGGGAGATGATAGGACATATCCAATACTAGCTTATTCGGAAAACGGATATCTGCCTCGTAATTCCGACTCCTATCCTGGAGGCTTGAAAATCTGGCTTGAAGACACTTGCGCTGAGATCAACTATCTCAGAAAAAACGGAGATAAAGCAGATTCTCTGACCAAAAGCATTTGGGAAAGATTTGAAAAAGAGAACTCTGCAACGAGATCTCAACCTAATGATACTGTGTTCTGGGAAAACCTTTACGACAATAGCATAGGGCCTTTGATATCAACAACATGGCATCAGGACACTCCTTATAACGACACGCGTCAATGGGTTGAATACGGGAACTCTTACGTTCATGCTGCGGTTGGTTGTGTTCCAGTTGCAATAGCACAACTTATGAGATTCTTTGGGTATCCGACTTCATATAGTTGGTCGCTCATGCCAAATAATACAGCCAACAGCTACCTGTATGCTTTAATTAACGATATCTGGACATACCTCGGCTCAAACATTGAGCCAGGCTATCCCGCCAGTTCTGTTCCGCATAGTTTCGATATTGGTTATTTCTTGAAAAATAGTTTTGGCTATGCATCGGCTACTCAGATTAACTATACTAAGTATTCTGATTATGTTTTAGTACGCGACGAATTACTTGAAAATGAAAGACCTGTTATTTTCAAGGGAACAAGTGGGGGACATGGTCATGCATGGGTTTGTGATGGAGTCCATGAATGGCAAGAGGATGTAGTTATTGAGGGGCAGCATCATGTTTATGGTCACATGCAGTTTCATCATATATGGGGTTGGCAGGATAATTCTCCTAATGGATGGTATGCCTTCAGTGCTTTTTCGCCAACTGACACAGAATACAATCTTGGTCATAATATGAAGCTTGTCTATAATATCCATCCATAACAATACATTCAGTCATAGTTTAATATTACAACACTCTATTATGAAAAGCATACGTTTTATAACATTATCTGTAAGCATTCTTTTGCTTGCTAGTTGCTCCGGGTTCTTGGATCTGGACGGAAAGGATTTCTATTTGGATGAAACTGGAGAAGTGTATTTTTCATCAGTGGTGTCCTTAGAAAAATTCACAAGAAATGTCGTAGGTTGCGGATGGAAATGCGTAGACTTCCGGGATATTAAGGATGATGGCTCTCTCGCAACAAAAAACGAGTCATTAAAGGACGGATGGGGACCTTCTGACTATTATTTCGGCGAGTCCACTGTCACATCATATTTTGACGATATGACCAGACCCGCTCGATGTTATTACACTTATAGTTACATATTCGATGATTCGACAATTCGCACAGGGTCGAACAATGATATAAGGCTCTTGAAATTATCTGATGGTAAATTCACCTGTGTATCTCAGATAGGCTGGAAATATACCGGAAAGAACAAAAATCCCATTCCTCATTACATGTATTTCAAATATAAAAAAATGACAGATAAAGAGTTACAAGATTATAGAGATAAATACACAACAGACTTTGAAAGCCTCTTGAATAAGGGTGAATAAATACTATAGTAACATTCTGCAAATAGCCTAGTATAACAAAAAAAAGAGAGGCCGAACCATGATGGGTTCGACCTCTCTTAAAGTCATAACAAGGATTAGTCCTCGTCCTGCTCCTGGGCGGCGTAGTCAGCGAGAAGCTTGGTCTGGACATCAGCGGGAACCTGCTGATACTCAGCGAACTTCATCGTGAACGTGGCGGCACCACCAGTGAGGGAGCTCAGAGTGGTGAGAGGAACGCGGGCGTGGAGGATGGTGAATCCCTTGTCCATGTCCTGGTTCATGATCATACCCCTACGGCCATTGAGGTCGGACATGCAAGGACCGACAAACTCGTTGGGGGTGAGGATGTCAACGTTGTAGATAGGCTCAAGGATCTTCGGACCAGCGTTGCGGAAGGCCTCCTTGAAGGCGTTACGACCGGCGATGATGAAAGCGATTTCCTTGGAATCAACCGGGTGCATCTTACCGTCATAGACATAGACCCTGATGTCACGGGCATAGGAGCCGGTGAGAGGGCCTTCGGTCATCTTGTCGTTGATACCCTTGAGGATAGCGGGCATGAAACCGAGGTCGATGGCGCCACCGACGACGCAGTTGATGAACTCAAGCTTGCCACCCCACTCCAGATCGTAAGTCTCCTGAGACTTGATGTTCAGGATGGTCTCCTTACCACCGATCATGAACTTGTTGCCGGCGGGCTCACCCTCGACGTAAGGGCAGACAAGGAGGTGGACCTCACCGAACTGACCGGCGCCACCTGACTGCTTCTTGTGACGGTACTGGGCGGTAGCGACCTTGGTGATGGTCTCACGGTAAGGAACCTTCGGAGCCAGGAACTCGATGTTCTGCTTGAACTCGTTGGTCATTCTCCACTTCACGAGGTTGATGGCCTGCTCGCCCTGTCCGCTGAGGATGGTCTGGCGGAGCTCCTTGGAATACTCGACATTGACAGTAGGATCCTGGGCGGCGATCTTGTTCAGAGCCTCTCCGACCTTGGCCTCATCGTTCTTGTCAACAGCCTTGACAGCGCAGCGATACCTGGCGTCAGGGAAGACCATGTGCTCGTAAGCATCCTGTCCGGGAGCCGCGAGTGTCACGTCGGTCTTACCGGCTTTGAGCTTCATGACGCAGCCGATGTCTCCGGCGGAGATGGAGGAAACTTTCTCCTTCTTGTCACCAGCGACGGCATAGATGGCGGACAGACGCTCGCTGTTGCCGGTCTCAGGGTTGACAAGGTCAGCGCCCTCTTTGAGGACACCGCTCATCACCTTGAAATAAGACACATCACCGAGGTGCTGCTCGACAGCGGTCTTGTAGATGAAGATGCTGACAGGGCCTGTGGGGTCGCACTTGACCTCGCCACCGCCGATGGTCTTGTTGGTCTCACCTTCGGGTGAAGGAGCGACATTGACGACGAACTCCATGAGCCTGCGGACACCGACGTCCTTCCTTGCTGAGATGCAGAAGACGGGCATGACCTCTCTCGCGGCCATACCAGCGCTCAGACCAGCCCTGACCTCGTCGATGGAAAGCTCCATCGTCTCGAAATACTTCTCCATCAGGGCGTCATCTCCCTCGGCTGCCTTCTCGACGAGCTCCATGTGCATCTCCTCGGCCTCATCGGCATACTGGGCGGGAATGTCGGTCTCCTCGAACTTGCCGTTCTCATCGGTGAAGTGGTAGTACTTCATCGTGATCACATCCACGATGCCGTCGAAACCGACACCAGGATTGGTCGGGAACTGGGCGAAGACGACCTTCTTTCCGAAAGCCTCCTTGAGAGTGTCGCGGGTGTGCTCCCAGTTGGCCTTCTCAGTGTCGAGCTGGTTGACAGCCACGATCATAGGCTTGTTGTACTGGTCGGCATAACGGGCGAAGATCTCGGTTCCGACCTCGACTCCCTGGGCACCGTTGACGGTCAGGATAGCTGACTCGCAGACTTTGAACGCAGCGATGGCGCCACCGCAGAAGTCATCTGAACCAGGAGCGTCGATGATGTTGAACTTGGTGTTCTTGAACTCAGCGTAAAGCGGAGTAGCATAAACCGACTTCTGGTTTGTCTGCTCGAATTCGGTGTTGTCGGAAACAGTGTTCTTTCCTTCCACCGTACCTCTGCGGTCGACCACTTTGCCCTCGAAGAGCATGGCCTCAGACAACGTGGTCTTGCCGGACTTGGAACTACCGATCAGAACGACGTTGCGAATGTCTTTTGTTGAATATTCCTTCATTTCTATAAGTGATTAATTATGATCATTCTTTGGCTAATGGGCATATCTGGGCAAAGGTAAGAAAAAAAGACCCATTAGCAAAACTTCGATCGATAAAAGTCCACAAGCTCTTGTCCGCCATAGCCAATCTCGCTAAAAATCAGCTGGTCAAGCGCTTTTTTGTCAGCTCCGATCGCAAGGCAAATGTCCTCGAAATCCAAATCCATGAACACCTTGTCGATGTCCATCGCCTGCTCGAAAGCGGCATAATCTCTCATTATCTTTTCCATAGCAATTTTTTCTTTTTCTCCAACGCGAAAGTCTAAAAATAAACCGGAAGTTGGTGCGAAGCTGAGGGGGTTCAGGAAGAATTATTTCTGTTTTTTATCAAATAAATATGTTTCTTAATAACTTTAGGTTCTTAATACAAACTTTTAGTTTATCAACAAAACAAAACCCGTTGGATATCTTCGCGATAACGAGACAATCTAAAGATGGACAACGGTCACACATTACTAGATGAATCCACAATGAGGGAGAACTTGCGGAAAGCGAGAATCTCCCGGGGCTTGACACAGGCCCAAGTAGCGGACATCCTCGAGATTTCCGTGACCGCCTACCAGAAAATGGAGCAAGGCAAGACCCGTCTCATCAACGAGAATTACCTTAGATGCGCCGGTACTTTCGGAATCTCCGCCTCAGAACTTGTCAACGGATACAAACCCGTCAGGGATGCCTCCGCCACAATAGCCGACATGGAACAGTCTTATAACGAGAAGATTCGTGAGAAAGACCAAGATTACATCGAGGCCATCCAACTCAGGGAAACAGAGATCGGGCGCCTTAAGGAGATCATCAAGGACAAAGAGCAGATAATTTCCACGCAGGCTCTGCTCATCAACCAGTTGATGAAGAACAACAAGGACTAACTTCGGTTTTTATTATATTTGTGGCCACAAGAAATCTCCTGATGCCACAAGAACATCATTTGTTGCCATATTTGGAAGCCGGAAGGCTTGAAGCTGGATGCGACGAGGCCGGAAGAGGCCCCTTGGCCGGTCCTGTCTATGCGGCGGCCGTGATTCTTCCTAATGATTTCCATCACCCTCTGTTGAACGACTCTAAACAAATGACCGAGAAAGATAGGGACCTTTTACGCCCTATCATTGAGAAGGAGGCCGTGGCATGGGCAGTGGAAGCTGTTGAGGCTGAAGAAATTGATGAATTGAATATTCTTTGGGCATCAGTGACCGGAATGCAGAGGGCGGTCCTTCGGCTAGACCCTAGGCCCGACTTCCTGCTTGTGGACGGCAACAAGTTCAGGCCATTCGAGGGTTACGGATTCAATTATTTCAGGACGATCGTTCATGGTGACGCCACTTATGCCTCAATCGCCGCCGCCTCTGTCCTGGCGAAAACCTGGCGTGATGAGAAAATGCGCGCGCTTGCCCTGGAATATCCCCAATACGGTTGGGACCGCAATTTCGGTTACCCGACCCCTGAGCACATCAAGGCGCTTAAGGAATACGGCCCCACCCCGTACCACCGCCGTAGTTTTCATCCAAAAGCGCTTGAACCTTCGTTATTTTGATTACTTTTGCAAAGGAAACGAATCAAAAACAATAATGATGAAGAAAATCTTTTGTTCTATCGCCGCCGCTCTGGTGATCGCCACGAGCGCCATGGCCGATGAGGGAATGTGGCTTCTTCCCCTCATCCAGAAACTCAACGCTGGAGCCATCAAGGATCTCGGTTGCAGGCTTACCCCTGAGCAGATCTACAGTGTCAACCACTCCTCTCTCAAGGATGCCATCGTGATCTTCGGAGGCGGCTGCACGGGCGAGATGATCTCAGATGAAGGACTTCTCGTTACTAACCATCACTGCGGTTACAGCACCATCCAGGCCCTTTCAAGCGATGAGCACAACTACCTTGAGGACGGCTTCTGGGCAATGAGCCGCGAGCAGGAGATTCCCGCTCCGGGTCTTGCTGTGACTTATCTTGTCAATATGACGGATGTCACTGACGCCATGGCGAAGGCCGAAGACCAGAACGCCACAAGGCAGGCTCTCCAGCAGGCCGCTCAGGAGAGCAACCCCAATTGCAGGGTTCAGGTGACCTCGTTCTACAACGAGAACGTTTGGTACCTTATAGTTTACAAGACCTACACCGATGTCCGCTTCGTCGGAGCCCCTCCGGCATCTGTCGGAAAGTTCGGAGGTGAGACCGACAACTGGATGTGGCCCCGCCACACCGGTGACTTCTCGATGTTCAGGGTCTATGCCGGCCCCGACAACGAGCCCGCCTCATATTCCCCTTCCAACAAGCCTTACGTCCCCGCCCAGTCACTGAAGGTCTCCCTCAAGGGTGTTCAGCAAGGCGACTACGCTATGATCATGGGCTATCCGGGCAGCACCCAGAGGTTCCAGACCGAGGCCCAACTCAAGTCCATGCTCGACCGTCAGGCCGTCTCTATCGACGCCAGGACTCTACGTCAGGACATCATGTGGAAGTGGATGGAGACTGATCCTTCCATCAGGCTCAAGTACGCCAACAAGTACGCCGGCAGCGCCAATGGCTGGAAGAAATGGCAGGGCGAGAGGCTCGCTTTCAAGAACCTGGGAATCATCGAGAAAGAGCGTCAGAAAGAGGCCGACTTCATGAAATGGGTCGGAAAGAACAAGAAGCGTCAGGCCAAGTACGGCGATGCCCTTGAAAAGATCAAGAACGGAGTCGAGGCCAACACCACCGCCCTTGATGTGCAGCTGATCGGTGAGACTGTCGCCAACATCGAGCTTATGGGCTTCTCCAGCGGCATCCAGAATGGTTTGGCAAGAGGTTTAAGGGACGGAATGGACTCCACCTCCGCCCTCAAAGCAGCGATCACATCCCAGGCCAAGAGGTATCAGGACTACTACGAGCCCCTCGACCGCGAGGAGGCCGCCGCTCTCCTGAAATATTACAGGGAGAAAGCCAAGCCCGAGTATTATCTTAGCGGCCTTGGTGACTTCGAGACCCTCGACATCGACGCTTATGTCAAGAATCTCTACGACAACAGCATCTTCACCTCTCCCGAGAAGCTTCAGGCCGCTGTTGACGAGCACGGTTTCAAGGCCATCATGAACGATCCTGTCAACCAGCTGATGAACTCGCTCCTCATGACCTACGCCAAGATGGGCATGGGCGGTGGCATGGGTGGCCGCAGGCCTGCCGGTGGCAACAACGGAGCCCAGGACATCAGGGAAGGTTCCAAGGCTTTCACCGCCGGTCTGCTCGAGTGGCAGAAGGGCAAGGCCACCTATCCTGACGCCAACTTCACGATGAGGCTCACCTATGGAAGCGTGCTGCCATATTCCCCGAAGGACGCTGTCACTTACAACTACTTCACCACCCTGAAGGGTGTGATGGAGAAAGAGGATCCGGAGAACTACGAGTTCAAGGTTCCCGCCAAGCTCAAGGATCTCTACAACGCGAAGGATTATGGCCAGTACGCCATGGCTGACGGCAACCTGCCGGTCTGCTTCCTCACCAACAACGACATCACCGGTGGTAACTCTGGTAGCCCTGTCCTCAACGCTGACGGCGAATTGATCGGTCTCGCGTTCGACGGCAACCGGGAGAGCATGTCCAGCGATGTGATGTTCGAGCCCGACCTGCAGAGGTGCATCTGCGTTGACATCCGTTACGTCCTCTTCCTGATGGACAAGCTCGGAGGCGCCGGTTACTTGCTGAAGGAAATGAATATTGTCAAGTAAATGATTGATACTGAAATTAAAAGCTGGCTCCTGGAGGTGGTTCATCCCGCCAAAGGGAGCCAGAATATTGTAGAACTGGGGATGGTCGAGGCCATCTCCGTCGAAGGTGAAAAAGTCACCGTCACGCTCGCTTTCCCTAAGAGGCGGGATCCACTGACCGAATATATCGTAGGAGCCACCAGGGCGACTATCATCCGCAACGCCCCGGCCGGAACCGAAGTGGAGGTCAAGACTATTGTCAAGGACGAGGCTCCGAAGAAGAAAGCCGGACTTGATCTTGGCTTGGAAGAACTCAACAATGTCCGTCACATCATCGGGATAGCTTCCGGCAAGGGCGGAGTGGGCAAGTCCACTGTCGCCGTCAATTTGGCTGTGGCTTTGGCGCGACTTGGCTACAGGGTTGGCCTTGCTGACGCTGATGTCTATGGTCCATCAGTTCCCCTGATGACAGGAACGGAGAATGAGGTTCCGGCCGCCGAAGAGAACGGCGAAGGCAAGGAAATAATCCTGCCCATCGAGAAATACGGAGTAAAATGGATGTCCATCGGCTATTTCGCCGAACCTGGACAGGCCTTGATCTGGAGAGGCCCGATGGCCTGCAACGCACTCAAGCAGATGATTTTGCAGGTGCGTTGGGGGGTACTTGATTTCCTCCTTATCGACATGCCTCCAGGCACGGGCGACATCCACATATCCCTCGTCAACGACATTCCGATGGAGGGTGCGGTGATAGTCACCACACCTCAACCGGTCGCTCTCTCCGACGTGGAGAAAGGCGTGAACATGTTCCGCAACGAGCACATTAACCGTCACATTTTCGGCCTTGTCGAGAACATGGCCTGGTTCACTCCCGCGGAACTACCTGAGAATAAGTACTATATATTCGGAAAAGATGGGGGACGGACAATGGCGGAGAAGTACGGTATTC
This sequence comes from uncultured Bacteroidales bacterium, assembly GCA_900313275.1. Taxonomy (GTDB): domain Bacteria; phylum Bacteroidota; class Bacteroidia; order Bacteroidales; family UBA932; genus Cryptobacteroides. The sequence continues at coordinate 3,769 of OMQO01000005.1, read as the reverse complement.
CGCTTCTAGGCCAGATTCCGATCGTGCAAAGCATCCGTGAGAGCGGGGATTCCGGAGAACCTGCCGCCCTTTCCACTCGGCCCGACGCATTGGCCTTCCTCGACCTCGCCCGCACCCTCGCCCAGGCCGCCGGATAACCCTACCGTCCCAGAGCCGTGATTTAGAAATAATTGATTATCAAAAGATTACTTAATGACCATCCCTTTGTTTCATGGGGATGGTCATTGCGTAATATTATATGAATCAGCTATTTACAAATCACGGTTCGCATGTTGGTTTTGCCTTTTCGTCTTTTTTTTAAAATTTTGGACGCATTTTAAGAATTATTTCGTTATAAGGTCAGATAATTTGAAAAAAGGTATCGAAATAGACGAGCAGGAGTTGGCGGAACGCTGCGCAAAAGGAGAGAGACCTGCCATGAAAGAGTTGTATAGCAGATATGCAGCAAGGTTGAGTGCGCTCTGCTCCAGATATTCTGACGGCCCGGCGGAAGGAATGGATATTATGCACGATACAATGGTCAAAGTATTCCGGAAAATAGGCATGTACCGGTATAATGGAGAAGGGTCGCTGTATTCGTGGCTTAGCAGGCTCGCTGTAAACACCGCGATTGACAGGTTGCGCAAGGAAGGGCGGTTGAGAGTTATATCTTTTAGGGAAGACTTCCCGGAGAGTGAAGAAGCGGAACAAAATGAAATCATCAGCGTGCCAGGACCAGAAATAAGGAGTATGATAAGAAAGCTTCCTGAGACTAAAAGAATAATATTCAATATGTTCTGTATAGAAGGTTTTTCTCATAAAGAAATCGCCGAGAGACTTGGAATCACGGAAAGGGCTTCAACTTCGATTTTGGCAAAGGCTAAGAAAAGCCTTGCGGTGATGGTTAAGGAATATTTAAAAAAGATGACATGAGTTGATGAAAGATTGGATAGACATAGTCCGAGAAAAGGTTCTTGAAGAAAAACTAGCCCTGCCTCCGAATGACTGGGAGGAGTTCGAGGCTAGATACCTGGATAAGAAAAAGCGGTTTTGGATTATACCGCTTTCTGCTGCGGCGGTGATTTCGACCGTTGTCGCTATCCTATTTATAAGTAAGCCGCCTGAGGATCACGCCTCCTTGATAGCCGCGGCCCCCTCGGTTGATCATCAAACTATTTCGATTAAACAGGAGGAAGATACGATGGAAGAAAGGCCTTTAGTTATCATCAAGACGCATGATGACGATGCTGGCATTTGTGAAGAGATGGTGAACGAAGAGGTAAAAGATGGGGAAATAATGGATAATCAGAAAAGTGACATAGAAAACAAGTATATCGCGGAGAAAGAAGACATTGACACTAAAGACGACATAGAGTACTATGAAACTTCTGGAAGCGATAATCGCATACGGTTGACATTCGCTCCGTATTTTGGGGGAATACGGAGCGAAGCCACCGCCATAGTCCCAGCTTATCATTCAGGCTCGTTATCTTATTATTCTGCCGCTCTTTTAAAAAAAGGATACTTGCTTATTGGAGAATCACCCACAGATATCAGTTCATTTAAGGCCAGTCACTCTGTTCCGATTTCGATTGGCCTTGACGTGAGTGCCGAACTGAATAATCGATTCTCCTTGACGACCGGTTTAGAGCTATCTCAATATGCCTCAAGAATTTCCACCATGGAGCAAAAGGCCACATACTTAGGGATTCCATTACGCATTGACTACACGATATTAAACGAAGGCCGGTTTTCCGCTTGGTTAGGAATCGGAGGAAAAGTGGATTATTTAATCTACGGGAATATAGGGGAAGAACGACTTGTTGATAAATCCCTTCATTGGTCTGTACTATCAAATGTCGGGATTCAATACGATTTGTTTAATAATTTCGGCGTGTTCATATCTCCCGTGATTTCTTATTATTTCAAGCCCTCTGAACCGGCCATTATCACATATCGAACCGAAAAGCCATTGATGCTCAATCTCTCAGCGGGACTGAAATTCACTCTATAAATAATATTACAATTGATATGAGGGGTGGAAAGCACTATCGGCTCTTTATTCTCAGTCTCTTATGCGGATTGTTTTCGTCATGCCTTGAAGATATCAATCTTGATACAGGGGAGCGGATCCTGAACGTGTATTGTGTTCTCAATCAAGGTCCGTTGCAGGAACTGGAACTCTCATATATAGCGCCAACTGGGGGCAACAGCCAACCAGTTAAAGGAGATGTTAGTATCTCTTTGTTTGAAGAAGACTCGCTTGTTGGCCTTTTTACAAAGGAGACCGAAACAAGATGGGCGCTTGAGTTCTCCCCTGAAAGAGGCCGATTATACCGATTGGAGGTTGAAGTCCCGGGAGAAGAAATACTGAGTGGGGAGACAAGATATCCTGTCGATTGTTCCATACGACATCTGACAGCGACGCAGACGGTTGACGGTAATACTGTTTCTACCGTTGGATTTGAAGTGGATTCCCAAGAAGATTTGTTTCTCTGGTTTAGTTATGAGAATCAAGAATCTAACCCAGCTCTCGCGGCATACATAGGTACTGACCATTCTGGTGCGGACAAAAGAGGAGAAACAATATACCCCTGCGACCCGACATCTCCAGTAAACCTTGAAGATATAGATAATGGCAGATTCATAGCCGTTGGCCGTGTATTCCCGCAAGAGTTTTATGGAACGCCGGCGTTTTTCCACGATAAAGTCGTTAGAATTGTACACCCCGCTGGTTATACCCGGCCATACGATCATGAAAAACTGAGAATATATAGTAAAATCGATCCCCCTATTGAGGAAGTCTCCGAAAATACCGGCATGTTCTGTATAACTGGCATGAATAGAACCCGGATAAAAAGCGACCTGATCATGTATTCCGTCAGTGAAGAGTATGATAACTATCTGATAGACTACTATTTCACAAATCATGACACTAACGACTTCACCGCATTTGCCTATAAGAAGAATCATTACACTAACATAAAAAATGGATCTGGCGTCTTCGGCGCTTATGCCAAATCCGGGTTAGGCTTTTATTATTTCACCATCTGGATTACTTGATGCGATACCGCTGGATCACCATACTATTCGCACTTATTCATATCGCGGTTTTCGCACAGGATCCTATCTGGCATGACCGTATTGATTCCTCCGTCATCCAGGTGCTCAGAGTTAGGTCGAAGCTGACCGTAACTCCCATTCAATCAACCGATTTGCGGCGGACTGCGTCTCCGCTTGGAGAAGCGGATCCTGTGAAATACATACAAACTCTCCCTGGGGTTTCCACAGGCATGGAGGGTTCGTCAGCCTTCTATGTCAGAGGTGGCAATGGGGGAAACAATTTAAAAACACTAGACGGGGTTCCTATCTATGGTACTGGTCATCTACTAGGACTTACAACAGCATATCCATTTGAAATAATAGAACGCAGTGATTTCTATGCCAGCGGATTTCCTTCTGATGTCGGAGGCTTTACCTCCTCCCTGCTTCGACTCAAAAGCAAATCTGGAGATTATCAGACAGCTAAAAGTAGTGTCTTTGCCAACAATTTCCTGGTCGGGGCATTAGTTAGCAACCCTTTGAAAAAGAACTGTTCATCCTTACTCACATCCTTTCGAATATCGCCTTTTGGGTTGGAATACAATCTTATTCGCCCTCAATTCAAAACAGGACTATCCCTTCCAGATCAGATCAACACAAAGGCCGGGGATATGTTTATTAAGGCCAGCTGGAAAATAGGTGACCATGATAATGTATTCCTCTCTTTGTTCGGAAGTATTGACCAATA
>OMQO01000103.1 GCA_900313275.1 uncultured Bacteroidales bacterium | reverse complement strand
TCGTCTCGGGAACGGTGTTGATCGAGGTGAACTCACTTGACTCGCCGGCGCTGAATATCTTGATCTTGTCACCGGGACTCCAATAGTTCTTGCCCTCAGTCTCGTTGTAGGAAGTCCTTGTCTCACCGGCCGCGTCAGCGATGCTCGCGGTGATGACAACCTCCTGGAGCTCCTTCTGGGGATTGGAAAGATCTGGAGCCTGAGTCTCCATCTCCAAATTCCGGCAACCGGCCAGAACCAGAACTATAAGAGAGGTTAGAAAGAAACAGATTTTATTCATGGCTTAGTAGTATTATAGTTTTTGTGTTCTAATTCTTTTATTATTCTATAACACCTTGCAATTTAATGATTTTGCTCAGATAAACAAATAAAGGAGACACAAAAAAAGCGAGACCACGGAAATGGGGTCTCGCTTGTCGCTTGTTTCGCTATAAAACATAACCACTCCACCATAAAATACATGGTAGAGTGTTATGAAAAAACGCCTGAAAGGATGATTAGTCGGGTATTTCCGGTGAAGGATCGTCCATACCGCCACCGCCAGGACCACTAGTGTTGGTATCTTCCATAATAGGAGAAGTCTCAACAAAGATCTCCTCGATCTCAGGAGTCTCATAGGCACGACTCATGAGGGACTTTGATTTTTTCATAACGAGTTAATATTAAGTTAATTATTAAAAACTTTCAAATTTTGTCCAACTAAAATGGGTCTGGCAAGTCACCAAAACACTTGGCAATTTAGGAACTTTATTCGGAAAAAACAACTTTTTTATTTCTATATTAGCATTGTGGAAGGGAAATCCTTCGATATTACGACATGGCGAATCTGAAATCCCTGGCAAAAGACACGGCCATCTACGGCCTCAGCAGCATCATAGGAAGGTTCCTGAATTACCTTCTGGTTCCTCTATACACTCATGTCATAACCGCTTCCAGCGGAGGCTACGGTGTGGTCACCAACCTCTACGCCTACACTGCCCTGTTGCTGGTGATTCTGACCTACGGAATGGAGACCGCCTTCTTCCGTTTCGCCAACAAGGAAGGAGAGGACCCAAACAAGGTGTATTCGACGATACTCACCTCTGTCCTAACCACTTCCGCCCTGTTCGTGGCTCTGATCATCGGCTTCTTAAGGCCGATCTCGACCGCCATGGGTTATCCAGATCATCCGGAGTACATCTGGACGATGGCTCTAACTGTTGCGATAGACGCTTTCCAATGCATCCCGTACTCATACCTGCGGTACAAGAAGCGCCCGATCAAGTTCGCCGCCCTTAAACTCGGGTTCATATTCTTGAATATATTCCTGAACCTCACTTACTTCGTGTTCCTGCCGAAGTGGGGTCTCAACCCATTTGGAATCTATGACAATGGCATCCAAGTCGGATGGGTCTTCTACCTCAACCTCTTCTGCACAGCGTTCATGACCATCTTCTTCGCGAAGGAGCTGAAGGGTTTCAAGTACGGATTCGAATGTGGCCTCATGAAGCGGCTACTGTCCTACAGCTGGCCGATCCTGGTCCTTGGAATCGCCGGAATCCTCAACCAGACCGCATCGCAGATTATGTTCCCTAAAGTCTATAAGGGGCCTGACGGTGATGTCCAGTTGGGAATATACGGGGCCTGCATAAAGATAGCGATGATCATGGCGATGATCACCCAGGCCTTCCGCTACGCCTACGAGCCTTTCGTGTTCGGAAGCTCTTCCGAAAGGGACAGCAAGGAAACCTATGCCAAGGCGATGAAATTCTTCATTATCTTCACGTTACTGGCTTTCCTCTGTGTCATCGGCTTTATGGACATCCTCAAGTACATAATCGGTGAGGACTATCGTGTCGGCCTCAAAGTTGTCCCTATCGTGATGGCGGCGGAGATTCTGATGGGGGTGTATTTCAATCTCTCTTTCTGGTACAAACTTACAGACCAGACGCTCTGGGGCGCATTGTTTTCGGGAATAGGCTGCCTTGTGTTATTCGCCATCAACTTCATCTTCATCCCGAAGATTGGCTATATGGCATGTGCCTGGGCCGGTGTCGGTGGCTACGGAACTGCCACCCTGCTTTCATATTTCGTGGGGCAGAAAAAATATAAGATCGACTATCCGCTTAAGGACATATTCATCTACTGCCTTGTCACCGCGGTCCTGTACGCTGGTATGGTCCTGGCAAACAATCACTTAAGCAAGTGGCTGGCACTCTCAGTCAATGTCATCCTCATCCTCGCCTTCTGCGCTCTCATCGCCTGGCGTGACCTTCCCCTGGCCTCCCTCCCCGTTATCGGAAAATATTTCAAAAAAGCTTGAATATTCCCCAAAAGTATACATCGCAATATCTTGAGAGCACTGAACAAGGAGATATTGAGACTCGCGCTGCCGAGCATCCTGGCCAACCTGACCGTACCGCTGGTGGGCCTGGTTGACATTGCCGTGGCAGGGCATCTTGACGCCTCGGCGGCGGCGCTGATCGGCGGCATCTCCATCGGTTCCCTCATGTTCGACATGATGTATTGGAACTTCGGTTTCTTGAGGGCCGGAACAGGGGGTCTTACCGCGCAGGCATATGGCCGTGAGGACTCGAGCGGCTGTCTCGCGAACCTCCGGCACGCGCTTTCGGCCGCACTGCTTTCAGCACTCATCCTGATAGCGGTACAGTGGCCTTTCCAGAAGTTGATGTTCTTGTTTGTGCAATGTTCCGAGGAGGTTAAAAGCTTGGCACTCAAGTACTTCTATATTCGTGTCTGGGCAGCGCCAGCAACTTTGAGTCTGATGGTGATGAGGGGATGGTTCATCGGGATGCAGGACGCTTTCAGTTCGATGATGACGGACATCATGGTGAACGGCATGAACATCGTCGCGAGCGTCTTCCTAGCCCTCGGCATCCCAGGAACCTCATTCAGAGGCATTGGCTTCACCGGCATCGCCTGGGGCACCTTCATCGCCCAGTACAGCGGCCTCCTCACCGCCGCCACCATCTTCCTGATAAAGTATCGATGGAGTCTGAGGCCAAACGGTTCCGTTAATCAGGTCGCCGATGGTGCCTTCGGCGGCTCGACCGCCTCGCTCCGCTCGGCCCCACCGCTCGCTTCGCAAAGCGAAGCTCCGGTCCCCCCTCTTAACGTGCCGAGGGTGGCAGTGGTCTCGCCATCCGAAGCACCATCGCCTCCCTCGGGCGGCAATGCGCCTGGGCGGACATTTACCCGGATAGGGCGCGAAGCGCAGGGAGCCCAGGCGCCTTTTGCCGCCCGTAAAGAACCTGGGCGACCGTCCATGCGGCAGTTCTTCAGCGTGAATGGAGACCTGTTCGTGCGGTCGCTGTGCCTGATGGGAGTGTACTTGGCGTTCTCGGCAATCTCCGCCCGCTTCGGCGACACTCTCCTCGCCATGAGCTCCATCATGATGAAACTCATGATGATATTCTCCTACTTCACCGACGGCTTCGCCTTCGCCGGAGAAGCCCTGACTGGCCGCTTTTACGGCCGCAAGGACAAATACGCGGTGACCAAGACCGTCAAATGGACCTTCATCTGGAGTATGGGAATCGGGCTGTTCTTCGTGGTGATCTACGCCGCGGCCGGCACCCCGATGTTCCACCTGATGACATCGGACGGAACGGTCGTCCAAGCCGCCAAAGCCTTCTTACCCTGGCTAGTAATTATGCCACTCCTCGGCTGCCCGGCTTTCACCTGGGACGGAATTTATATTGGCGCCACCGCCACAAAAGAGATGCGGGACGCCAACATAGGCTGCCTTATCGCCTTCTTTATCATCTGGTTCGGCGGGATTCTGCTACTCCGAGCGGCAGGTCTCCATGATAGCCTCAGCGCCAAAGTCCACCTGCTCTTCGCCGCCTATTACACCCACCTGATAGTCCGGTCCCTCTACCAGACAATCAAGTACAAGCCCGCCATCCTGGACCGGATGTGAGTCAATATTTCAGGACCTTGAAGTCGCCCTCCAAGCCGTACTGGCGGAAGATGTATTCCGAGCAGTCCATCTTGCTGAGAACACTGTTCCATTGGCCGGGACCTACCATCGGAGTATGGCCGACGTTGTGAGGCCCGTAAAGGTTGTGAAGCGATCCGATTATGCGGACTTCCACAACGTTTTGACCTTCTTTCAGAAGCCCTGACAAATTGATTTCGAATGGTTTCCAGCCGATAATTCCGGCTTTCTCCCCATTGATAAGGACTTCCGCCACAGTGCCGTGCAGCTCATCCAAAACCAGACGGTAAGGCCTTGAGGGATCATCAACATTGTAGGTCCTTGAATATGACACCGTCCAGGAATAGAATGGCATTCCCTGATCGCACCACCAGCCTTTACCCAACGCTGAAGAAGGCGCTATTCCCCACCCGTCAGAGCAAGGAACCACGGAGAAGTCACCGCAAATGAAAGCGTCCGAGATCTCAGCGAACACACTCATGTGCGGGATGTGAAGATCCACCACATTCTTGCCATCCTTGACAAGGGCGGATATGTCGAAGCAGCCCGTTCGGGCATCCAGAGGATGAACGCCTTCCAGCGGCACGGGAGTCCCGCCATTGACAGTCACTTCCCAAAGCCAAGGCTTTTCGCAGACTAGTTTCAGTGAGGAATGATCCGCACCAGGGACTATCTCGAAACTGTACTGAACATGGATATCTCCAACAGTAAGTGTATCAGCGTCAATGGCTTCCTGCCTGTACTGGATGGCACTCTCCCACGGGTTGCTCATCCCGAAACGCGCGTAGAGATCCCTGCATGCCTTGACCACATAATCGTCTTTTTTGTATAGCTTACCGTCAACGTAGATGTCGCATGCGTCCAATGTCAAATAGTTGTCGGACAACCTCTTGACTGTCAGGTCTGAATCGGGCTGAAGTACGGACGGTTCGGCAGCGGGCAGTGAAGGCCTTCCTTCAAGCGAGACTTTCTTCCGGGACGCGAAAAGAAGTAGATGACCGGCAGGAGGCAGAGTGAAAGAAGCCCTGACCTCGCCCTTGCCAGCGGGCGCTGAAGGATAAGAGAACTTCTCACCGGTCATCGTGTCGTATTCTATCAAACCGGCTCCCTTGATTGTGAGTGTGCCACTGGAAACATCTGTCAATGAGGAGTTTGCCAGGAATATCAATTCACCGTCACGGTATTCCCGACGATGGTGGTAAAGTCCAGTCCCCTCGAGGTTTTCGAAGACGACTCCGCCCTTCGGGACATCTGTCATATTATCGCCACGGTTCATCCAGATGACCTTTCCTCCCCCACTCTCAAAACTAGCCAGCAGCTCTTCTGTCTCCGGATACAGAACCTCAACCTGCTCCGGAACCACGACAAAGGAATATGCCCTCTGACCGACAATAAACTTATTTCCCTTGACATCTCCAAGATCTTTGATGATGTCCTCCGAGCCGAGGTCATATTCGTACTGAGCCTTCTCGAGGCCGGTCACAAAGGCCTGGAAGCCGTTCCCTATCTGTCCCACCTTGGGATGGCCGTACCATTCGGAATCATATTGCCAGGCGGTGTTGGTAGGCTCGATCACGAGAATATCATTCAGCTGCTCGCCTTGGCTGAGAACCAAGGATAATCGGCCGACATGGTCGTTGAGCAGCTTATAGTCTTCTCCCCAAGGGGAATACCTCGTGAAATAGTCCGGATAGTCCATCTTCCTGGCTCCCTCGATCGTCACATTGGAATAGTGCTGGTTCATGAAGTTGATACCGAGCGCATATTCCCAGTCCGCCAGGCGCTTCATGTCCTCGAAGGTCATGTCCCAGCCGGCTCCGCCATAAGTCTCGCATAGGACCCTCTGGCGCCCGCACTGGTTAGCGACACTCCTAACCTCCTTCACCGACCTCACATTGCCGAACTGGGCACTGGTCGAATACTCGTAAAAGCCGTTGAATAGCATGTCGATAGCCGGGATCTGATGGAAGCTGTACATCGCCATGTTATCTGGTCCCATGGCCGTCCTAGGCCATTCGTGCTCCCAGTAGTGGCCGGTCCAGACCAGCCCATGACTCTCGCAATATTCCGAATATGGTTTAGACCAATGCTCCTCGAAAAGACGGAGCCTTGTCTGGGCATAATCCCGCCGAACCTTCTTCCAGTCACCTACTTCCATAGCCAACTTCGGCAGATTTGGCAAAAGGTCATAGCCCCAGTCTTTCTTGAATTCATCGAACATAGCGGGCGTGAAGAATGGGCAACGAGGCTCGTCAGTGAACATCCCGTGCAGGAGCGGCGCGAGGTCCTTACCGAACTCTTTCTCGTAGCCGCTCGTCGTGATCTCGAGAAACTTCTCGGTCACCCCGGGATAAAGCAGATCAACATAAGGGTAGCCTCCGTGCCAGGCGGATCTCCCTTCCACCACCTCGGCAGTCTCGAGGGTATAAAGGCAATACACTCCGGGCTTGCCTTTATAGGATTCCAAGTCAGAGGAGATGTCCGTGAAGTCCTCGCCTTCCTGCTTGAAGAAATACGCATAGGTGGACAGGTCTTCGGGTAAAATCTCGAATTTGTGGGGCCTGATCCTGACCGTATGATCCCATGACTCAGGCATTTCCCGTTGGACATGACCGCCCGCAAAGCCGCTCGGGTAGGAGTTCTCATCGTAGATCCAGATGTCCAGCCCCAGTTCCTTGGCCTTCTCGACAGAGTAGCGGTAGAGTTCAAACCACTCGTCTGAGAGATAATCCGTCTCAAGGCCCGGGCGAGGATGGATGAACGCCCCGCCAAAGCCCTGGTCCTTAAAGAAGCGCAGGCCAGTGTCTATGTCCTCGTGATTTACCCGAGCGTTCCAGGTCCACAGCGGTGCGGGCCGAAACTCCTTCCCCGGATCAGCGAAAGATTTTTCCACTTCCTTGAAACTCATTATCCCCTGCTCTTTACAAGAGCTGAAGATACACACTAACGCCAGAATTACCAGTATCTTTCTCATATTCGTTGGTTTGTCAAGAAAAACATCACGAAAAGTAAAAATAGTAATTCTTTTGTGATTTCCGGCAAAAATCAACCTGGCCCCTACCCGGCATTCACTTTGAACCAATAAGAAGGTAGGAAGAAAAAGTAGGGAGAAAAAGTAAAAAGTAGGGAGAAAATCATATATCTCCTCAAAGAGCATCCGGAATACTCAGCACGAAAACTGGCCGAAGAGATCGGCATAACCGCAAAGGCTGTGGAGAAGCATCTCGCCAAGCTCAAATCCGAAGGCCTGATCCAGCGTGAAGGCCCCGACAAAGGCGGCCGATGGATTCTGCCCCCTCAGGCATTCTGAACCTCATCTGTCATTCTGAGCATTGCGCTGTCATTATGAGCGAAGCGAAGAATCTCCCCAACCCAACCCGAAAATCACCTTTCCACCCATAGGCCCTTCCAGCCGCCCGCAAGGCCTGTTCGGTGGGAAAGTCAGCCATTTTCGCCTCGCCTTCCCAGCCCACCTGCGCCCCACCGCCTCCAGAGGCATTCCCTCGGGGAAGGTGAATTTCACAACTCCTAATCATTTGCTGCGATAGTGGCCATACCGTGCAAGGTGGGAAAACAAGTGCCAGACCTTGAACATCATCCCCGCTCAGGATCCCATTTCCCGTACAAGGTCCCCCGCCCGAAATCCCACCTTGTACAAAAATGTTCATCTGTCGCACAAGTTCAATTACCAGATCATCTTTCCAACCGCATTATCTTCACTTGTCGTCCATCGCCCCGGTATAGATGGCTGAGGGTGTTGATCTGCCCTGTGTCCTTAAAGCCACATTTCTCCATCACCCTGCCAGAAGCTGGATTATCCACAAGACAATCGCCCCAAAGTATCCGGAACCCCTTCACTTTGAAGCAGTCAGTAGGGCCGTCCTATCCAATACCCTATCTCGGCATCCTGCTCACCTATCGGGATATTGCTCTCACCATGAGGATAATAGCAAATGCAGCCGATAGCTTCGCCAGTCTTTTTCAGCTCAAGCGCCCAAGTATGCCCATTGGAAAAGATATCCCGAATGACCGCACGGCTCTCTTCCAAGGATTGATGCGGCGGCCATCCCGCCCGGATGCCAACCTCCGGTTCTGAGGCTAACTTGAAAAGCGCCTCCGCATCTGCCTCAGTCCATGGTCGTACCCGAAGCCTGTCCGTCTCGTAGATCACCCCATTCAATCAAACGCCAGGCCGGTGTAGCGGCGGATGTAGAATTGGTCGATTGTGCCGGTGCCCTTGCGGGTGACAATGAACCGGACGATCTCGGCGATCTCCTCAGGGTCAATAAGTTCCGAAGGATTTATGTCCGGGCGCATCTTCTTTACCATCTCCGTCGCGACTCCCCCGGGACTGATCAAGTGAACCCTGATTCCGAAAGGCTGGACCTCCTTGGCAAAAACCTTTGTGAAACCAGCCAAGGCATGTTTGGAAGATGAATATACACTCTGATTGATATAGCCCTTGAACCCGACGACTGACGAGATGTTGATGACAATCGGCTTCGACGACTTTTTGAGGGGCTCCAAAGCCGCCTGGCAGATAAAGAACGGAGCCCGGGCGTTGACCGCAAAGACCCTGTCCCATTCTTCCGGAGTCACCTCGGTGAAAGGTCCTTTCTGGGGCACTCCTGCGCAGTTTACCAAAAGATCAAGGCCGCCAAAAGCGGACACTGTCTCATCCACGATGTACTTCGCTGAGGCAGGATCAGACAAATCAGCGGTTATTAATGACACCCTGTGACCCGAAACCATAGAAGCGGTCTCCTCTAAAGAGGCATGATCCCGCCCCACAAGGGCGAGATCATAGCCTAATTTAGCCAGTTCCAGTGCGATCGTCCTTCCGATTCCCCTGGAAGCTCCTGTAACAAGCGCGACCATTACTTAAGAGCTTTCTCTATGGTCTTCGCGATAGTCTGCCAGTGAGCCTGGGTAGCTGTGTCAGAGGACTTGGCCTTGGCCGCCTTCTTCTGAAGCTCAGTCAAAGTACCGAGAATCAATGCCCTACCATCAGTGTTCTCTGCGCCCCTACCATTCATGGCATCAATGGCCGCACTGACAAAGCGGCGCTGCAGATAGCGGCGGTAGCTGTCAGTGGCCTTGCCCTTATACAGTTCGGAGAATATCATCCCTGTCAGATCGGAAAGATAGTCTTCCGGCTTGTAGTTGGAAGGATCATTCTGGGCGAACTGTCCAAGACGCTCAAGCCTCTGCACATCAAGAAGTGAGGAAGGGCTGACAGCACTGTTGACCATCGTGCGGAGATAGCTGTCAGGATTGTCGGTAAGGTTGTAGATATAAGGAACTTCCACAAGCCAGGAAGGCTTTGTGAAGACATTCTTATCCAGCCATTCAAGAGCCGCTTTCTGACGCTCTTTCGGAACAGGCTCATAGACCGGGCCGGACTGCTCAATGCTCTTGTAAGTGATGAACCGGCCACCAATATTGGCAGCCACATGGCCGACATAACGATTGTACTGACCCACCAACTGAGAATACATCCGGCTCACATTCTTATACTGGTCGCCCTCTTCGGCATTCCACTTGGGCAGTTCACCGATTAT
>OMQO01000191.1 GCA_900313275.1 uncultured Bacteroidales bacterium | reverse complement strand
CAAGGCTTCCGGCATTGCACAGCAGAGACTGAATGGAATATGCCTGGGCCTTCCGCTCCTCAGTCACCATGTCACCGACCATCATCTTGAATGGCTGCATCGCCACATTGATCGAGGTGTCCAGGAATATCAGGGAAAACAGGCCAAACCACATCGCCCCGTTAAGACCGAGAAGCAACTTGGTGGAGAAATTGAGGCTTCCGGCATTGGGCAGGAAAGCCATCACCAACACAGCAACGATAGCCCCTACAAGGAGATAGGGCTTTCTTCGACCCATCTTGCACCAGGTCCTGTCGGAATACTTCCCGATCAGGGGCTGGACGATCATTCCCATCAGAGGAGGAAGGATCCAAAAGAAACTGAGCTGATGGGGGTCAGCTCCAAGGGTAGCGAAGATACGGCTGATGTTAGCGCTCTGGAGGGCGTACGCTATCTGCACGCCGAAGAACCCGAAGCTCAGGTTCCACATGTCCCAGAATGATAATACACGCTTGTTTTGCATATCTGTTGATTATTCGTTTTAGTGCCGAATTCGCCTCAAAATTAATCAAATACTTATAATTATAATAATCACACGGACGAAATGCCGGAAAAAGGTGATGAATTGAATGGAATTGTGGATGAATTAAAAGTATTTTTTCATAAATTGCGAGAATAGAAGATGAGACATCCGAAGACATCCATAATCATCCACGGTTTCGCGCTCCTGCACGTAGCCGCGGCCGTCTTGTGCAGAATTGGCGATATCAATGACGACCTCATCCTCACATCCCTGACGATATTCTTGACCGTGATCCTCTGTCAGAGGCACCGGCAGAGCGTGGAGTTCAGCGCCATTGTGATCATCATAGCCAACATAGTCGGCTACCTTATGGGCACCGGAATAGCCTCATTTGTCAACCTGTTCGTAAGCCACCCGCTGCTATCCCCTGCCATCGCGACCTTTATAACCACAGAAACCATAGGCTGGGCCTTGCTGCTCTTCCTGAAACAGTACTCCAGCCAATCCAGCTCCGATCGCAAGACAACTCCCAAAGAGATCACATGGCTTATCATCGCGATCGCCGTCGTGCTTGCCCTGAGGTTTATCATAAGGCATTTCAGTTCCACAATATTCAGCGGAGAGTTCCTTCTTGGCTCGGTCGCGATGATGGCAGCCATCTTGATTTATTCCGTTATTTATATGGTTGTGTACGCTATCACAGCACGACGTAACGCGGATAAAGAAAAGGACCGAGCCGATCTTGCGAAATTCCAGTACCTCAACCTCAAACAGCAAGTCAATCCACACTTCCTTTTCAACTCCCTGAACATCCTTGACGCCCTTGTCATGGACGGTAAAGACGAAGAGGCAAGCACCTACATCCATAAACTCGCCGGAATCTACCGCTACATGTTGAAGAACGAGAACGAGACAACCGTCTCTCTCCGTGACGAGATGACTTATGTCGGCATGTACAGTGACCTTTTGAAAGTGCGATTCCAGGAAGGATTGGTAATCGAGACCACCATCCCGGAGGATGACATGGCCAAGTCCGTGATACCGTGTTCCGTCCAGCTTCTTGTCGAAAACGCCACGAAACACAATGCGGTCTCTCCAGAGAACCCGTTGAAAGTCAGCATAGTATCAGACGGGGAGACCTTGACTGTGTCCAATAATCTGATTCCCCGAATCACCCCATCCCAATCCAGCGGCCTGGGCCTTAACTACATACGGGAGCAATACGACTCGAGATCCCCTAAAGGTGTACAAATCACCAAAACCGAAGATAAATACACTGTAACACTTCCCCTGCTATGAAAGTCCTGATCATCGAAGACGAGCTGATGGCTCGCAGAAGCTTGGAAAAAGCCCTTGAGAGGAACTTCCCCGACATCGAGATCATCGGGGAATGCGGATCCGTAAGGGAATCAGTGAGTTACCTCCAGGACCATGGCGACGAGGTTGACACCATATTCATGGATGTGGAACTGTCTGACGGTGTGTGTTTCGAGATATTCAGGCAAATAGAGGTGAAGGCCCACGTGGTGATGACAACGGCCTACGACAACTACGCTGTCAAGGCCTTTGAGGCCGGATCTGTCGACTATCTTCTGAAACCTATTGACCAAGGGCCACTTGAGAGAGCCGTGGAGCGGTGCCGTACATCTGCGGACAAGAGTGGTTCCGATGTTGAGAGGATTCTTGCAGCTCTTGGCAAGGCAAAGCAAGAGAAAGAATACAAGGAACGTTTCCTGGTTCAATTGAACGATCGTATAGTGCCCGTCAAGACTGGAGAAGTAGCCTTTTTCTATTCAGAGGACAAGAACAACCATGTAGTCACTTTCGACGGGACAGCTTACATCGTTGACAGCACGATGGACAACCTGATAACAGGACTTAATCCGGATCTTTTCTTCAGAATATCAAGAAGTTGCATTATCGCGAAAGAAGCCGTGGAAAGTGTTTCTAAGCTCCTTGGCGGAAGGCTCAAGGTCACCTCGAAAGTGATTCTGTCGAAGAATCTCGGATCCCAGCCGGACCTTACCGTCAGCCGTTCCCGGGGTGAGGAGTTCCTTCAGTGGCTTGAGAAGTGAGCCTGCGAAAAGTGTGGTGCCACAAGACCACACCGACAGCGACAGACACATTCAACGAATGCTTTGTGCCGAATTGCGGGATCTCAAGGCTGAAATCAGAGGCATCCACCACATCCTGGCTGACCCCATCCACCTCGTTACCGAATATAAAAGCGTATTTCGCAGTCGAAGCCGCCGAAAGGCCAAACTTCTCCAGACTGACCGAGTGAACCGTCTGCTCGACACTGACTATGGTGTACCCATCTTCCTTTAGCTTGCGGACCACATCAAGCGTGCTTTCCGCATATTCCCAAGGCACACTCTCCTCCGCCCCGAGCGCGGATTTGCGTATTTCAGCTGAAGGGGGCGTGGCGCAGATCCCGCAAAGCCAAAGCTTGTCAGCCTTGAAAGAATCACAAGTCCTGAATGCCGATCCGACATTATGGGCGCTCCGGATGTTGTCAAGAACGACGACAAAACCAGTTCCGGAAGACTCCCGATACTCTTCAGCAGTGATCCGTCCCAATTCTATGTTCAAAAGTTTCCTGTCTCGCATCGTCACAAATATAGCAAAAATGGATTTTTAATCGTATATTTGCTAATTGTAAACCACGTGTGAGACACATCTAACTCAACTTATATGAAACAGGATCTCCAGGTTTTTGACCTGATTAGAAACGAGAAGGAAAGGCAGTCTTCCGGACTTGAATTGATTGCTTCAGAGAATTATGTGAGCGACTATGTCCTCGAGGCCATGGGGTCGATCTGCACCAACAAGTACGCCGAGGGTTATCCCGGGAAGCGCTACTATGGTGGGTGTCAGATAGTTGACCAGATCGAGCAGGTGGCCATCGACCGTCTTTGCGAAATCTACCATGCTGAATATGCCAACGTCCAGCCCCACTCCGGAGCTCAGGCCAATATGGCCGTCATCATGGCCTGCCTGAAGCCAGGCGACACTTTTATGGGTCTCGACCTCTCCCAAGGAGGTCATCTAACCCACGGCTCACCTGTGAACGCCTCCGGAATCTTGTACCATGCCGTCGCTTACGGTCTTAACGAAGAGACCGGCATGATTGACTATGACAAGATGGAGGAGACAGCTCTCGAGTGCAAGCCGAAACTCATTATCGGCGGCGCTTCCGCCTACTCAAGGGAGTGGGACTATGAGAGGATGCGCGCAATCGCCGACAAGGTGGGCGCCCTGCTTTGGATTGACATGGCCCACACCGCGGGACTCATCGCCGCCGGCCTTCTCAAGAACCCTGTTGAATATGCCCACATCGTGACTTCCACCACCCACAAGACCCTCCGCGGTCCGCGCGGCGGTATCATCTTGATGGGCAAGGACTTCGACAATCCTTGGGGTCTCAAGACTCCGAAGGGCGAGATCAAGAAGATGAGCGCCATCCTGAACTCCAGCGTGTTCCCGGGAGTATGTCGAGTACCAGAAGCAGGTGATGGCCAACGCCAAGAAGATGGCTGGAGAATTCGTTGCCAGAGGTTACAAAGTTGTCTCTGGAGGCACTGACAACCACTTGATGCTGATTGACTTACGCACCAAGTTCCCGGATGTCACCGGAAGGATGGCAGAGAAGGAGCTTGAGAAGGCGGAGATCACCCTCAACAAAAACATGGTCCCGTTCGACACCCGCAGTCCGTTCAAGACCTCCGGTGTCAGGATCGGCACTCCCGCTATCACCTCCCGCGGTTTTGTCGAGAAGGACATGGTCGACATCGTGGAGCTTATCGACACGGTGCTCAACGCTGTGGCGAAGTATGCCGATGTCGTGAATGGCGTGACAGAAGAGGGCAAGGCCGAATATGAGGCCGTGCTCGCGAATGTCCGCCAGCGGGTCCACTACATGACTGCCGGCCGTCCCCTCAACCGCTATTAGAGTTATTTGATTTAGAAAAGTCCTCCGGGAGGATGTACCCTTCCGGAGGATTATTATGTAAGAAAGCAAGTATTAATTCGCAACTGGGCGGATGATGTAGTGGAAATCACGGGGTACGGCATGGATGCGGTACTGCTCCAGCGGCCAAGTGCCCCAGGAATTGATGCCACCAACACCCATCTGGACCATGTCAAAGTTGACATAGGTCTTACCATTCTTGGCAGCGAACCCCTTGAGATCCAACGAGTGACGAGGCTCACCTGCCTGGACGTTACTCTTGTTCTCCCTAACCGGAGTCCCATTCTCCACACAATCAAGCACATTGATCGGGAAAGGAAGAGCGGAGGCGGAGAACCTCTCAGGAGACGATATCTCCAGACCCATTCCATTGACATTCATAATCCTCATCCATTTCATTCCAGTGTGAGTACCGGACTCTTGGGTACGGACATATCCATAATGGTACTGCTCGGAGACACTCTGAGTGTAACGGCCGACCAGAGCCGAAGAATTCCTGTCTGAATAGTTCTCCCAAGGACCCTTGCCATAGAAATCTATGGTAGAGAATTGCCCTGGCATCGTGAACTTCATGCCGAAGCGGAACAAATCTGGTAGTTTCTCCAATCCACCGGCATCTTCCATAATCTCATGACACTCGATCGATCCGTCAGAGCGGACGTGATAAGTCAACTTTATGCGGGCGGTGTCCTTGATAGGCTTGTATGTGGCTTTTAGCACCCACCCGTCTTCCCGTCCGTCTTTTTCAACCAATGAGATTCTCAGATCCTCAAGTTCAGTGAGTTTGACATACCGCCACATGCCCATCTTATCATCCTGGAACAGTCTGGCGCCAAGGTCATTCTCCACAGGAGCCCTGTAGAACTCAGGAGTCAGAGGCTCAGAGAGCATCTCCTTGCCATTGACCATATAACTTGTGAGGAAGCCCGTGTGCCAATCAAACGTGGCTTTCCATTCACCGACAAAACCAGAGCCATCGTCAGGATAAGAGAACTGCCCGGAGAACTCCTGTATGTCATGATCCCCCCCCCATCTGAATGCGGATAGCACGGCTGCGGATCCGGGTTTGAAGGCCCCGGAAGTGCCTTCCTGGAGCGTGAGCTGGTCGTATGCGACCTCGTAGCCAGCGGGAAGAAGGCCGTCATTCTCTTTCAAGACATAAGATAAATTGACGAAAACGTCCTTTCCTGGGGTCTCTATAGCAGGTATCCCCAGGCTGACTGTCTCAGACTTTCCAGGAGCGACCTTAAGGTTCTCGACCACACCTGAAGCCACAGGATCACCTTCGACAACAACTGTCCAAAGAAGCCTGTACTGTGACAGGTCTTTGAAGAAGTTCTCGTTGTAGACATTGATTTTGAGATCCTTCGCTTCGCTCTTCGATAAGCTCAGGATGACAGGATCAGATGCGAGAGAAGACAATATATTCCTATACTGATAGCGAACCTCGTATGAATGAGGATGATAGGTACGGTCGGCGGCGATCACTCCATTGCAGTTGAAAGAGCCGTCCGAGGCGTCATATTCATTGAAATCCCCACCGAAAGCGAATATGTGGTCGTTGCCGGAAACCTTTGAAGGCCAGATGATTGCCTGATCCTCGAAGTCCCAGATGAAGCCGCCCTGGTAATTGGGGTATTTCCTGATAATGTCCCAGTACTCCTTGAAATTACCCATCGAGTTACCCATGGCGTGGGCATATTCACACTGAATCAGCGGCCTCGAGGGATTGTTCTCGCAGTAACGCACGCACCAGTCTGGCGAAGCGTACATTGGACAGGTAATATCAGAATTTCTGGGAGTCAGGGCCCTTTCATATTGCACTGGTCTGGAAGGGTCATGCGCCTTGATCCAATCATAACTGGCCACGAAATTGTCACCATCGCCAGCCTCATTGCCAAGGCTCCAGACGATAACGCAGGGATGGTTTATGTCCCGAAGCACCATCCTGCTGTCCCTGGCCAAATGGGCAGCCTTGAAATCAGGCCGCATAGCTAGGGTCTCAGGTCCGTATCCCATTCCGTGGGACTCAATATTGCCCTCGTCAACAACATAAAGCCCATACTTGTCGCAGAGGCTGTACCAAAGAGGGTCGTTAGGATAGTGACTCGTTCGCACCGCATTGATATTCAGTTCC
>OMQO01000251.1 GCA_900313275.1 uncultured Bacteroidales bacterium | reverse complement strand
TTAGCTCCGGAAGCATAAGTTCCAGATCAGCCTTCGGAAGAAGGCCGACGCTCTCCAGCATGGTGATGTGGGCCATAGTGCCCAAGATGTCATAAGGAGCCAGCTCAAGATCCAGTTCCCGGTCATGGCCGACTGTGAACGCATCGATCAGAGCATCCTCATCGTACCCCTTATCCCAAAGTTTATTAGCCATATCAATTCAATTCCAAATCATCCAATAGTTTGACATACAGATCCACTCCAGTAGCGATCTCATCAAGGGTTATGTACTCGTCCGGACCATGGGATCGGGAGGAATCCCCAGGTCCGATCTTGAGCGTAGGGAAAGAGCAGAGAGCCTGGTTGCTCGTTGTAGGAGATCCGAAAGGCTGAAGACCAAGCGACAACCCGCGCCGCACAACCGGATGGCTCACAGGGAGATGCGAGCTTCCGATCCTGGTCGAACGCTCCTTGACCTCGCAAGAGACCTCTTCTTTGATCAATGCCAGCAATTCCTGATTGGAATACATCCCGTTCGGGCGCACATCGACCACGAAACGGCATTCGTCAGGGACGACATTATGCTGAGTGCCAGCGGAAATCATCGTTACTGACATCTTGACGGGTCCGAGGTATTCCGACACCTTCGGGAACTGATATGTCCGGAACCATCCGATGTCTTCAAGTGCCTCATAAATAGCATTAACACCCTCATTTCGAGCCGCATGACCACTCTTACCCCTCGCCACGCAATCAAGCACCATAAGTCCCTTTTCCGCCACCGCCATATTCATCCCCGTCGGCTCCCCTATCACTCCGAAATCAATCTTTCCGACCTCGGAAAGGAACAGGTCGAAACCTCCCTTGCCACAAACTTCCTCCTCCGCGGTCGCGGCATATACCAGCCGGTATGGCTGGGGTTTGGAGGACAGTATTGAATATGCCTCCAGAAGCGCCACCAAAGAGCCGCCATCATCATTACTGCCAAGGCCATACAGCTTTCCATCAATCACTTCCGCTTTATAAGGATCACGGGTATAACCATGTGATGGCTTTACAGTGTCGATGTGGGCGTTGAGCAGCAGAGTCGGCTTCTCACACGGCGGTTCCGACTCCATCCAAAGATTATTGCCGACTCTATGGACATCTTGGAAGCCATTGCTGGACAACCACTCTTGCATGCGGTCGCAAGCTGCCCTCTCCTCCCTGCTGATAGAAGGAATGCGGATCAAGGAGGAAAGGAGTCCGATTGTGTCCATCTTAATCATCAGTTTCCGGATCAGCGAGTATCGTGGTACCGCCAGATAGGTTGGATGGTGAAGTTATGACCACCTTCGAAACTCCCGAATTGATGGCCTCGAACGCGTTCTGGAGCTTGGGGATCATTCCGGCTGAGATCGTCCCGTCCGCTACCATCCGGTCGAAATCCTCTTTGGCGATTGTCTTAATCAGAGTTGTGGGGTCCTCGACATTTTTCAAAACCCCGGGAATCGAAGAGCAGAAAGTCAAGGTCACCGAATATTTCTCCGCCAGAGCTACGGCCACCGAGGATGCGATCGTGTCGGCGTTGGTGTTGAGCATAGAGCCTTCCTTGTCGTGCGTCAGCGGAGCGAGAACCGGTACGGCTCCAGCATCCAGCAGAGAAGTCAAAGCCTTGACATTCACGTACTTCACATCACCTACGAAGCCGAAATTGATAAGCTCGACCGGACGTTTCACACTCATGATCACATTCATGTCGGCCCCGGTCAGACCAAGGGCGTTGACCCCCAAAGCCTGGAGCCTCGCCACTATGTTCTTGTTGACAAGACCTCCATAGACCATTGTGACAACCTTCAGCATCTCGGCGCTTGTGATTCTGCGCCCGTCGATCATCTGCGTCTCGACCCCTAGTTTAGCGGCCATCTCAGTGGCGATCTTTCCTCCCCCATGGACAAGAATCTTCTTGCCCTTGAGGCTGGAAAACGACATCAGCAGTCCGGCCAGGGAGGTCTCATCCTCGACTACCGCTCCGCCGACTTTGATAATATTCAAACCCTCTTTGATCATAGCAGGTCCTCCAACATTCTTTTCATCACGACTTGGGCCGACACTACCCTATTAGCGGCCTCTGGAATGACGATGCTCCGAGGGGAGTCAATCACCTCGTCGGAAACTATCATATTGCGCCTGACCGGCAGGCAGTGCATGAAATAGGCATCGTTAGTGACCGCCATATGCTTAGCATCGACCACCCAACTCATGTCCTTGCTGAGGATCTTCCCATAATCATCCGGATTGGTCACGCCTGGGCAGCTCCAGTTCTTTGCATAGACGAAATCCGCACCTTCAAGTGCCTTCATCTGGTCGTACTCGACTTTGGCGTTTCCGACAAAACAGGGATCAAGCTCATAGCCTTCCGGATGGGTGATAACGAAATCGACATCAGCGGCGTTCATCCATTCGGCGAAGGAATTCGGGACAGCTTGCGGCAGGGCTCTCGGATGAGGTGCCCAGGTCATCACGACCTTCGGGCGAGACTTGGTCTTATACTCCTCGATCGTGATCAGGTCAGCGAAGGCCTGACAGGGATGCACGGTCGCGGACTCAAGGGAAATGACCGGCCTCCCGGAATATTCAATAAACTGATTCAGAATTGTTTCCGCATAATCGAAGTCCCTGTCTTGGAGGCCGGCGAAGGACCTCACTCCGATGATGTCGCAATAGCTGCCGATCACCGGAATGGCTTCCCGCAGGTGCTCGCTCTTGTCCCCGTCCATGACCACTCCCAACTGTGTCTCAAGTTTCCAGCTGTCAGCACCGACATTCAGCACAATGGGGTTCATGCCGAGATTGAGGGCGGCTTTCTGGCTACTGAGGCGGGTCCTGAGGCTGCTGTTGAAGAAGATCAGGATGATGGTTTTGTCCTGGCCAAGGTTCTTCCAGGCCAATGGAGTGGACTTTACCTTCTTCGCCTCTTCAAGGGCGGTGGCGAGGTCACCTATGTCACTTGGGTGAAAAAAAGATCTCATAACACTTCCTCCAATGCTTTTACGAATATGTCAACATCGTCTTTTGACAACACTAGCGGG
>OMQO01000258.1 GCA_900313275.1 uncultured Bacteroidales bacterium | reverse complement strand
AGACCACGGAGAGCGTCGCGGTCACGGTATTCCGGCTCAAAGACGATACGGCCGCGAAGATCCGGAGCCAGACCGGCCTGCCTCGGCACACCGAACTTCTCCGGGAACGGCGCCCTGAAATATGCGATAGGCTTAATCTCCATATTCTCAACTATTTAATCACCCTGACGGGAACTCCCGCCCCACCTTTAACCTCTCCCATCACAAAGAAACTATTCAGGCCCCCGATGCAATCAAGGTCACCTAAGATCCGTAGTACGAACCTCTGGTACTCCTTCATGCTCGAGACATAGACTTTCATCAGGAAATCATAGTCGCCGGAGATGTTATAGCACTCCCCAACCTCACTCAGATCCTGCACCGCGTCCATCAAAGATCTTGCGTTCTCGAAAGTGTGCTGCTTCAGCTTTATAAAGCAGAAAGCCACAAAAGAGCAATCGAGTTTATCAGCGTCAAGCACCGCCGCGATCTTTTTGATGTATCCTTGCTCGCGCAACCTTTTCACTCTCTCAAACACCGGCGTGGGAGAGAGATGCACTCGTGCAGCCAGTTCCTTGTTGGTGACATCGGCGTTCTCCTGCAAAGCTTTGAGGATAGCGACGTCTTTCTCATCCAATCCGTTCATATACAAATAATCTGTTATTCAATGCTATTCGGGAATACATCGTGAAATATTATCCTGATATTTTTACAAAATTAGTAAAATTATCCAAATTTCAACAAGTAATTGGAATTATTTCCCAACGGCCCTACCTTTGCCAAAGAAAACAGAATTGAACTTTAAAAATAGACAACATCATGAGCGAAATCAAATTACACCTCGAGACCCTGGCGCTTCATGCCGGCCAGGAGACACCGGATCCTGTTAGCGATTCAAGGGCAGTCCCTATCTACCAGACTACCTCTTATGTGTTTCATAATAGCGCCCACGCCGCTGACAGATTCGGGCTAAGAGACCCGGGCAATATCTACGGACGCCTTACCAATTCGACCCAGGACGTGTTCGAGAGAAGAATCGCCGCCCTGGAAGGGGGCGTGGCGGCTCTTGCGGTGGCCTCCGGAGCCGCAGCCGTTACTTATGCTCTTCAGAATATTGCGAGGCAAGGCGACCACATCATAGCCGCGGACAACCTCTACGGAGGCTCATACAACTTGATCACCCACACCCTTTCCACACAGGGAATCACAAACACCATCTTGAATATCAATGACCTGGAAGCCCTAGAGAAGGCCATCAGGCCCAACACCAAAGCAATCTACGCCGAGACATTCGGAAACCCCAACTCTGACGTGATTGATTTAGAGAGAATATCCGAGGTAGCCCACAAGCATGGAATTGCCGTAATCGTGGACAACACTTTCGCACCGTTGATATTCAGGCCGCTGGACCATGGGGCCGACATAGTCGTCCATTCCGCAACGAAGTTCATCGGTGGTCACGGCACCACCCTTGGAGGCGTCATTGTGGACGGAGGGAAGTTCGACTGGAAGAAAAACGCTGACAAGTACCCTACAATCGCCAAACCTGATCCAAGCTACCATGGTGCCGTATTCGCCGATGTGGCAGGGCCGGCCGCTTATGTGACCAGAATCCGAGCGGTCATCCTCAGGGACACTGGAGCCTGCATCAGCCCAATCGCGGCTTGGTTCCTGCTACAGGGTGTCGAGTCTCTCCCTTTGAGGATTGAGCGGCACGTCCAAAACGCCCTCAAGGTCGTGAGTTATCTTGAATCACACCCGAAGGTGGCGAGAGTCAACCATCCCTCAATCAAGAGCCATCCCGGCAACGCCCTTTACAATAAGTACTTCCCTGATGGAGGAGGCTCGATATTCACTTTCGAGATCAAAGGTGATCAGGACAACGCCTGGAAGTTCATAGACAGCCTGAAGATATTCTCCTTGCTTGCCAATGTCGCGGATGTAAAAAGCCTGGTGATCCATCCAGCCTCGACTACGCACTCGCAGATGACTCATGAAGAACTTGAACAACAACACATCACCCCCACGACCATACGGCTGTCCATCGGCGTGGAGCACATCGACGACATAATAGCCGATCTCGACCAGGCTTTTGACAATATTTGAGCATGTGAGCCGAAGAAAAGTCATGTTACCCAGGCAAACTAATCTAAACTGTCCTTTCTTACGCAACCTATTTAACATTAATTAATAAAACAAAAATGTTATATATTATAACATTTTTGTTAATAGCATTTTGACACATAAAAGAGCTCTCATGGGCGGTACGAGACAGCCCTATAATGGATAGGTTTTTAATTGGGTTTTTATTAGATTTGTAGTTTGAATAAAAAAGGATTTAAAGTACATCCAATATTAACCACAAAAGGACAGCACTGACATGTTCAAAATCTTGAAACGAGAGATGCTGACACCTAACATCTGCAAGATGGTGGTGTCGGCCCCCAGGATTGCCAAGGCCGCTCAGCCCGGGCAGTTCCTGATCGTCCTCGCCAATGAGGAGGGCGAAAGAATTCCATTGACAATTAGCGACTACGACCGTGAGGCAGGAACCGTGACCATCGTCACCCAACTCATCGGCGCTTCTTCAGCGGCGATCATCGCCAAAGAGGAAGGTGAGTTCTACACACCACATGATGTAGTTCAGCTCATCGCTACTGTTATTGAGCCGTTCGATGGTACATTGTACGACCCATGCTGTGGCTCTGGCGGTATGTTTATCCAGAGCACTGACCTGGTGAAAGCCAAACAAGGCGACATCAGTCGTATCAATGTATATGGCCAGGAGAAAGAAGCAGCCACCTATCGTTTGGCAAAGATGAACCTCGCTCTGCGCGGTATCAGTCATAATCTGGGTTCTGAAAGCGATTCCACTTTCACCAACGACTTGCATAAAGGTCTTTACT
>OMQO01000132.1 GCA_900313275.1 uncultured Bacteroidales bacterium | reverse complement strand
GATAAAACCAGCGGAACCTATTCATTCATGGTCTCTTACACCGAGGATATAGTGAATGCTTTGAAAGACCATAAGTGCGTGGCCGCTTGGGAGTTCGGCAATGAGTTCAACCTTCAGGCCGACATTGAGAGCGAAGGTTACCCGCCTCTTCCGGCGGTGGCTGTTGGAACAGCCGCCCAAGGGTTCGGCGAGACAGTACGCGCGCATGACCCACATGGTCGACTTGTTCTCTCAGGCTATTCTGTCATGCGTAACTCACAATGGAACCTGGAGAAGAAGAACGGATGGGTCCTTGACACTTTCGATCAGTATGTCGAGATAACTGGTGTTATGACACCGGACTCTGTCGAAGGCATGTCTGAGCATATCTATGAGGAGAAAAGGGCTTTTGAGGGAATCGGAGAGATGGACAGGGAGAGCCAGCTCGCCAAAGCGAAGGAGGCGGCCGCCCGGCTAGGTAAGGTTTATTATGTCGGGGAATTCACCGGCCCTAAGACGGCCATGGGTGATTCCACCCTTGTCAAGAGCCATTTCTCGGCGTACCACAACCAGGGGATCCAACTGTCCCTTATTTGGAATTACGCGTTAAGGGGAGATGTGGAGTGGAGTTTCAAGGAAGGGGATTATGACGACATCGCCTTCCGTCTCATAAGGGAGTTTAATAATCAGTTTACAGAGGAATAATGCTTTGAAAATGAAAAGGATAGCCGTTGTATTCAGTCTTTTGGCCGTGATCTTCTCCGCATTCTCTTGCGGAGATGGTTCCAAGGAATTGGAGGAGTTGTACTCGTCTTTCGTCGAGCCTCCCATGGACAGCCGGCCATTCGTCCGCTGGTGGTGGAACGGGGCCAAACTCTCCGCTGAAGAGATTGATAGGGAACTGGGTGTCATGTGTGATGCTGGAATCGGGGGAGTCGAGATAAACACGATACGGTTCCCGGGGGGAGATGACCTCGGTATCCCATCCTTGGAATATATGAGCCCGGAATGGATCGCTATGGTCAAGTCTGCCATTGAGTCCGCTAGCCGTAGGGGAATGACCTGTGACATTATCGTCGGATCAGGTTGGCCTTTCGGTGCTGAATTCCTCTCTGAGAATGAGAGGACACAACTTCTTACCAAGACATCCCTGAAAGTATCGGGGCCCGGCGAAGTGACCCTTGATGTGGCGGAACTCCTTTCTGAAGCCGATCCACAAGTCGGGTTCAAATATTCCGGACAGACTATCCGGCTCCATTCCCTTGTCCTCGCCCCGACGACCATGGACTCTTTCACTTCTGGTGTCGAGGTCCCTTTTGACAAAGATGCGGCAAAGGTTACAGTCCAGGTGCCGGCAGGGGAGCATGTGCTCTATGCCCTTGTCAAAGTCACTGGGTTCCAGTCTGTAATTAACGGTGGACCAGGTGCTTCCGGCCCTGTGCTGAACCACTACGACAGGGAAGCCACTCTTCATTTCTTGCGCAAGATGTCGGACAACCTGTTTCCTGCCATCCAAGGAACGGATGGATTCAGGGCTTTGTTCTGTGACAGTATGGAACTTGAGGGGGCCAATTGGTGTGATGATTTCCCGGAGGAGTTCCGGCGTCGGAAAGGTTACGACATAACCCCTTACCTGCCTTTCATTCTCTATAAGGTGGGACATATGGGGCATGCGATTGAGGGCGCCGCTGAGACGGCCCTCTCTTCAGAAGCCGCCGATGAGGTGAGCAGGGCCAGGTATGACTTCTTCACTTGCTGCATGGACATGATGCGGGAGCGTTTCCTGAGAACTTTCGACGAGTGGTGTGATTCGTGTGGCTTCCAGTCAAGGGTCCAGGCTTACGGAAGGGAGTTCCACCCTGTTGACGCCTCGATGGAGGTGGACATTCCCGAATGTGAGACTTGGTTCTGGAATTCCGATGGTTGTGAAAGGGATGCCTTCCTGAAGAGCCCGACCTACACAAATGTCAATAAATCAGTTGCTTCCGCTGTCCACTTCAAGGGAGATAGGCTTGTGAGTTGCGAAGAGATCACGAACACTAATCGTGTCTTCAACGCGTCTTTGGAGAGGATTAAGATGACCGGTGATCAGAGTAATCTTTCTGGCGTGACCCATTCCATCTTGCATGGGTTCAACTATTCTCCCGCCGAGGCTCCATTCCCGGGCTGGGTACGCTACGGTACCTATCTGAATGAGAAGAACACCATTTGGCCGTATTTCCGCCTGTGGGCTGACTACAAGGCCAGAATCTCTTCGGTCCTGATGAACACCGACTATTTCTCCGACATAGCCTTGATGATGCCTTGGGGCGACTTGTGGACAAATATCGGCCCCCAGAGGGATCCTTTCCCCGCTCTCCATTATCCTGAATATGCCGATGAGGTCTGGGCGGCCATCCACCGCAACGGTAACGCATGTGACTATGTCAGCGAGAGTGTTCTTCAAGGGAGTGACTCCAAGAGCGGCAACCTTGTCATCGGCAAGAGGAAATATCCGGTCCTGATGCTTGTTGAAGTTGAGTCCATGATGCCAGCTACAGCTTTTTCTATCAAGCGTTTCGTGTCTTCCGGCGGAAAACTTTTGCTCATTGGTAAGACTCCCTTCAAGTCTGTTGGCTTGTTTGACCATGAGAAGAATGATGCCGAGGTCGTGAAAGTTTTCTCTGAACTTTTGTCCGCTTTCCCTGACCGGATATTCAAAGTCGATCCACCGAAGGGTGACATCACTGGATGGTTTGCCGGTGTCCAGAACCAATGCGGAATAAAGCCTTATTTGGAAATTACGGACCCGTCTCCTTATGTGTCGCAGATAAAGCACACTGCGGGAGGTTCTGATATCTATTTCATTGTCAACAGCGACCCTGAGAGTGGACATATTCTCAAGGCACGCTTCCACTCGCAGGGGACTCCGATGCTATGGGATCCGGAGAATGGAGGAAGAATGAAGCTGGAGGTCTCTGAGGATGGCGTTTTGAATCTCCCTATCGAGAAAGCCGGATCCCGGCTGGTTGTTTTCGAGCCTCTGAAGAAGGCTGTGGAAACCACGGAAGATGATCCAAGGAAGATCCTGCCACCTAAAGATCCCGGACTAACCGCGTCGCACTTGGATGTCCCATCGGAGAAGCCTAAGGCGATAGCCAAATGGAACATGCGTTTCGATAAGGTTGATGGCACCACATTCGTCATCGAGGATTCTCCGCTCTTCGATCTTTCCAAGGACGAGCGTACGGCGGATTTCGCCGGTGTCGTGACCTATACGGCGGAAGTGCCTGTCGCTTCGGGCGAGACCCGCTATATCGATCTCGGTGATGTCTTTGGCGTCTCTGAGGTCTATGTCAACGGCGAGAAAGTTGGCCTTGACTGGTATGGTGGGAGGGTGTCAGTTATCCCGAAGAGGTTGCTTGAGAGCGGGAAGGCCCTTGTGACCGTCAAGGTCACCACCACTCTTGGCAACTATATGAAATCATTGAAAGACAATCCGGTAGCGATGGCGTGGACCTCCGGGCAGGCCTTGAACCCTTCCGGCATGATCGGTCCAGTGATGCTTTGACTGTAAAGAATATAACCAATAACCAAAAACTCTTTAGCCATGGACATTTCAAGAAGAGACTTTTTCAAGAAGAGCCTGATCGCCGGGGCGGGTGCCGCCGCGGCGACTATGGTCGGTCCTCTTGCCTTTGAGGCCGCCGCCAAGTCTAAGAAGAAAGCCGCCAAGAGGGTGATAATCATGACCTTCGACGGGATTCGCGTGGATGGCCTTCTCCAAGCCCACACGCCTAATATTGACAAACTGATGGATGAGGGTTCAGTGTCTCTCACCACCCGTGATGTCATGCCTTCTGTGACCCTGCCGAACTACACTAGCCATTTGACCGGTGCCGGTCCAGAGGTCCATGGCGTGGCCGACAACAGCTGGACGGTGAACAAGTACAAACTCCAGCCTGTCGAGAGTGATGCCGACGGGTACTTCCCGTCAGTATTCAAGGTCTTGAAGGAGAAAGTACAGGGCATCAAGACAGCCTATTACTGGAACTGGAAGCCGCTCATTAACGCCATGAATCCCAAGTACATGGATGACAAGATGTCAGCGGACGATGAGGAATACCCCGCGCTCTACGACCAGGCGATGAAATACATCCGTCGTCACAAGAAGGACAAGATGTTCATGTTCCTCTACAATGTCCACACAGACCATGTGGGACACACAAGCTCCTGGATGTCTCCTGAATATATCAAGTCCATAGAGGAGGGCGACGTGCAAGTCGGCCGTATGATTGATTTTCTGAAAAAGGAAGGCTTGTATGAGGAGACTCACATCATGTTCATCACAGACCATGGTGGAGTGGGTTTTGGCCACGGCGGGGTGAGCCATGAGGAAATGATTGTGCCATGGATAATTAAAGGGCCCGGAATAAAGAAAGGTTTCTCTATTACCGAGCCCAATAATACCGTCAACACAGCGTCAACTGTCTTACGTCTGTTTGGGGTAGAGCAGCCGCTCTGCTGGACCGGAGAGGTCCCCGAGTCCATTTTCTTGTAGCCTAGATTCCGAACATGAGGCTGAGCCTGAGGACAGGCATCACAGGAATCTTGTAGAGAGTGTCGATGTACTTGAAGAACTTGTCGTAGCTCTTCTTTGTGTTGCTACCTCTCATGTCATAAGCCAACTGCTGGACACCATCTGAGTCAAGACGGTAGTCCAGGTTGCCATTGCTGTTGGGGTCGGTGTAGAAACCGATGCCTCCGGTGTACTGGACACCCAGATCCAGGGTGAAGCTGACACCCTTGGCGACAGGGTTACCGAAACCTATTCCGACATAAGGGCGGATGGCGTTGCGGCGCAACTCAGCGGTGTAGATGCCACTTCCGTCAGCTTTAAGGGCTGTAGGAGAAGTGCTCTTGTTGCCTTCAGGATAGTATTTCATACCTGAGTTGTGGTAGGAGTCAGGCATAGGCTTGGTGTTGGTCACCTGGAACATTCTTCCTCCTCCGATCATGGTTCCCACTGTGAAGTGGAACTTTGTCTCAGGGGCCATGAAGAAGTCAACCAGCAAGCTTCCGGATCCTTGGATCTTCTGCTCCTTGATTGTCGTGTGACCGGAAGGGTGGACATCCCAAGCCTGGAAATCGAAGTCCTGTTCCCCGATGATGAGGGAATAGGGCATGTAGGAATAACCGACTCTGGCCTGGATGGTCGGGGTGATGCCGGCGGCGAATTGTACTCCGCCACCTTCCATTCCAACATTGACGCCAACGCCGAAATTCATTTGGGCGTTCATCGCGGGAACCGCAAGCAGCAGGGCGGCGGCGATAAGAATTAGGTTCTTTTTCATAAGAATGAGAATTAGTTAACTGATTATTAATTATTTATCGTGTCTGATTAAACTTGTCTATTCCTTCCTGTAGGAAGTCAACAAACCCATCGATGGATAGGTTATAACCCCTCACAGGAACCAGCAGCTCACCGTCAGAGCCTAAGAGCGCATAGTTGGGCTGGGCGTTGACATTGAATTTCTCCCGGACAATGTAAGAGTTGACCCTTCCTATGTCTTTCAAGACCTTCCCGTCTTTTGTGGTGACCCAATCTTCCTGGGCAAGTTTGGTCTTGTCATCGTTGTAGAGAAAGACCATCACATATTCATTCTTCATCAGCTCCTGCACCTTGGGATCAGACCAGACCCTCTGCTCCATCTCCCTGCAGTTTACGCAACCATGGCCAGTGATGTCCACGAACACAGGCTTTCCCTGAGCTTTTGAGGCGACGAGTCCATCCTCGATGGTGAAGAACCCGTTGTAGCCCATGGGCATGTGAAGATTGTACTTGTCGATGTAGGATTGCGCTGATCCGGAAGGCGACTCATTTCCGCGACCATTCACCTGGGTAGGGCTCAAAGCGTTGGGAGTGGGAGAATCCGCATAGTTCCAGACTATAAAGTCTTGAGTCTCAATAGGTGGCAAGTATCCGGACAGGGCCTTGAGGGGTGCTCCCCACATGCCGGGAATCATGTACACCACGAATGTGAATACCGTGATCGCGAGCGCCAGCCTTGTCACCGATATATGCTCGAGAGGGGAGTCGTTCTTGAACCGCAACTTCCCGAGAAGATAAAGACCCAGAAGTGAGAATA
>OMQO01000273.1 GCA_900313275.1 uncultured Bacteroidales bacterium | reverse complement strand
GTATGACTTCAATTCACCGTTCGCCGTCGTGGATGGCACCCTCCTGTCGAGCTACACCTCGATGGAGTTCCCTACCGAACTGGTGGCGGTCAAGGAAGAGGACGGATCATTTGGCAGGATCTCTGATGAGAACGGCCACATCCTCGGGCAACTTGACAAGTGCGAGATCGAGGAGAGGTGGATCACCACCGTCGATGGGAAAAAGATGTTGACATGGGTGCTCTACCCTCCCAAGTTCGACTCCACGAAGGTCTATCCCGCCATTGAGATATTCCTTGGAGGGCCTCAGGGAACTCTCAGCCAGGGCTGGAGCTACCGTTGGAACTACCGCCTGATGGCCTCGCAGGGTTACATAGTGATCCTTCCCAACCGCAGGGGCACAACAGCCTTCGGACCGGAGTGGTGTGAGGAGATCAGCGGCGACTACATCGGACTCAACATGCAGGACTACCTCAGCGCCGCCAGGGAGCTCAAGAAAGAGCCCTATGTCGGCAAGCTGGCAGGCTGCGGAGCTTCATACGGTGGCTACAGCGTCTATTACATGGCCGGGTACACTCCTGGAGAGATGGGCCCTCGCGGCGACGGCAAGACCTTCGGAGGCATGCAGCAGGCTGGTTCGCCATGGGCGGACACTCCAAAGGCCAAGAGGCACTATTCAAACTCCCCCGCAGCCAATGTCACCAAGTGGCACACCCCGATTCTGTGCATCCACGGCATGATGGACTTCCGCATCCCTTACGACCAGGGCATGGCTGCCTTCAACACAGCTCAGATGATGGGGGTCCCTTCCAAACTTATCATCTTCCCGGAGGAGACACACTGGGTCCTTCAACCCCAGAACGCGCTCTTCTGGCATAGGAGCTACTTCGACTGGCTGGAGCGCTGGTGTAAGTAAATACCTGACTATCAACGAAAAAGAAAGCGGGGTGAGCAATGGTTCATCCCGCTTTTTGTTTAAAGACTCGTACCCCCATGGCGAATCGAACGCCAATCGTAGGAACCGGAATCCTAAATTCTATCCATTAAACTATGGGGGCTTGGTCTATGGTTTTCAATAAACCGATGCAAAAATACTAAATTGAAATCAAAATAGGAATTTTTATTATCGGATATTCAAAGAATAAATCGTATTTTTGTCAGATATGAAAAAAGCATATGTGTTTCCCGGCCAAGGGTCGCAGTTCCCCGGAATGGCCAAGGATCTCTACGATAGCGGAGCTAGGGGTAAAGAGCTGCTGGACAGGGCTGACGAAGTCCTCGGATTCAAGATAACCGACATAATGTTCAACGGCACGGCAGATGACCTCAAAGCCACGAAGGTCACTCAGCCTGCCATATTCCTCCACTCAGTTGTGTTAGCGAAATGCTACGAGGGTTTCGCTCCCGACATGGTCGCCGGGCATTCCCTCGGAGAATTCTCCGCTCTTGCGGCCGCCGGTGCCATTAAGTTCGAAGACGCTTTGAGGCTCGTCTCTATCCGTGCGACAGAGATGCAAAAGTGCTGCGAAAAGGTTCCCGGTGGCATGGCAGCCATCATAGCCCTTCCCGACGAGCAGGTCGAGAAGATATGCGAGGAGTGCGAGGGAATAGTAGTACCGGCCAATTTCAATAGTCCCGGCCAGATTGTGATCTCTGGTGAGAAAGAGGCTATTGAGAGAGCTTGTGAAGCCGCCAAGGCGGCAGGAGCCAAGAGAGCTCTTCCCCTTCAGGTCGGAGGCGCTTTCCATTCCCCTCTCATGGAGCCCGCTCGGGTTGAGCTCGGCAAGGCTATCGAGGCCACCGAGATTGTCGCTCCCGTATGTCCCATCTACCAGAATGTCACAGCCCGACCGACCACGGATCCGGCTATCATCAAGGAAAACCTTCTGAAACAGCTGACTTCCCCCGTCAGATGGACCGCGACTGTGGAGAACATGATCGCCGACGGAGCCGGTTACTTTATGGAGATTGGGCCCGGCACAGTGTTGCAGGGGCTTGTGAAAAGAATCTCCGGAGGTGCGGAAGGCATTGTTATCGAAGGACTTAGCACTCTATAAAAGAATATTCACATTTATTTAACGATATGGCAAAAGAAAAGAAATTCATCACCTGTGATGGTAACACCGCTGTAGCGAACATCGCTTACCTTTTCAGCGAGAACGCCTGCATTTACCCTATCACTCCTTCATCTCCCATGGCGGAGAACATCGACGAATGGGCAGCCCACGGTAAAAAGAACCTCTGGGGCGAGACTGTGAGTGTCACCGAGATGGAAAGTGAGGCTGGTGCCTCCGGTGCCGTCCACGGCTCTCTTCAGGCTGGCGTGCTCACCACGACCTACACCGCTTCCCAGGGACTTCTCCTGATGATCCCTAACATGTACAAGATCGCCGGAGAGCTTCTCCCTGGTGTCTTCCATGTGTCAGCCCGCGCCCTCGCATCCCATGCGCTCTCCATATTCGGAGACCATCAGGATGTCATGGCTTGCCGCCAGACCGGCTTCGCTCTCATCGCCTCCGGTTCAGTCCAGGAGGCTCAGGACCTCGCCGCTGTCTCCCACCTTGCCGCTATCAAGTCCAGCGTCCCCTTCCTTCATTTCTTCGATGGCTTCCGCACCTCTCATGAGATTCAGAAGATCGAGGCCCTCGATGAGGAGGCTCTGAAGGGCATGGTCAGTGAGAAGTCGCTCAAGGCTTTCCGCGAGAGGGCTTTGAATCCCGACGCTCCCGTCACCAGGGGTACAGCGCAGAACGGCGACGTCTATTTCCAGGCTGTTGAGTCCAGGAACAACGTCTATGCCGGTGTCCCCGACATCGTCGCACGCTACATGGGTGAGATCAGTGAGCTTACCGGACGTGAATATCGTCCCTTCACATACTACGGAGCCCCCGACGCCGAGAACATCATCGTGGCTATGGGGTCCGTCACCGAGACCATCAAAGAGACCATCGACTACCTCGCCGCCCAGGGCAGGAAGTACGGACTCATCACTGTCCACCTCTACAGGCCTTTCGCCGAGAAATATTTCATGAAGGTTCTCCCCAAGACCGTCAAGAGAATCGCTGTCCTCGACAGGACCAAAGAGCCCGGAGCTCTTGGAGAGCCCCTCTTCCTCGATGTCAAGGCCCTCTTCCAGGGCAAGGAGGACTCCCCTCTCGTGATCGGTGGCCGCTATGGTCTCTCCTCAAAGGACACCACACCCGCCCAGATCGTCGCTGTT
>OMQO01000100.1 GCA_900313275.1 uncultured Bacteroidales bacterium | reverse complement strand
GTGTGGATGTCCTGGTCGGAGAATATGTCCCCATCCTTCACTTTATAGCCTCTTATGTCAAGATACTCCTGTGTGACACCGTTGATAGAGGTTGGAGTGTTGTTGGCCCCATAGACCGCCTGGCCGGATGCGTTCACGGTAGGGGATACCGCGCTGATGTATTCGCATTTATCCCTGATGTCCTCGAAGTCTTTGACTTTCAATGTCTGCATATCATCTCCGCTCATCCTGACTCCTCCTCTTCGCTCAGCTCCTGGCGATATCATGATCATGTTTGAACCCATCTCGCTGATCTCGGCCTGGATGCTCTTCTTTGAGCCTTGGCCGATGGCGAGCATAGTAATCACGGATCCCACGCCGATGATGATTCCCAGCATCGTTAGGAATCCGCGGAACTTATTGTTGCTAAGCGCCTTAAGCGCTATTCTAAAAAGATTTGCGAAATTCATGGCGCATTATTCCTTTTCGGCCGGCAGGGCTGACAGAGCCTCTGAGGCATCAAGTATATTCCCGTTATATTCATCACTAATGACCTTCCCGTCCCTCAAGGTAATTGTTCTTGTGCTGTACATGGCTATTTCCGGGTTGTGGGTCACGAATATTATGGTTCTCCCTTCGGAGTGGAGCTTCTGGAAGAGTACCAGCACCTCGAAGCTGGTGCGGGTGTCAAGGTTTCCGGTGGCCTCGTCGGCGAGTATGACGGAAGGGTTGTTCACAAGCGCCCTGGCTATGGCGACCCTCTGCATTTGTCCGCCGGACATCTGGTTGCTCTTGTGCTCGAGACGGTCTCCAAGACCGACTGCCTTCAACGCACCTACCGACATCTCGTATCGTTCTTTCTTTGAATACTTTGGGTTATAGAGCAGCGGTAGCTCGACGTTCTCTATGGCGGTTGTCTTGGGAAGCAGGTTGTAGTTCTGGAACACGAAGCCGATCTTGCGGTTGCGGAGAGTGGCCCTCTGGTACTTGTTCATTGTCCGGACCGGAACCCCGTCAAGGTAATACTCTCCCGAAGTCGGAGTGTCCAGGCATCCGAGGGTGTTCAACAGGGTCGATTTGCCAGATCCGGAGGTCCCCATTATGGTCACGAACTCACCTTCCATGATGTTGAAGGAGACCCCTCTAAGGGCATGGACAATCTCTGATCCAACCTTAAAGTCGCGCTTGATGTTGTCTAACCTGATTACTTCTTTACCCATGACTTATCTTCTTGATTGGCCTCCCCTCGGGCCTGGGGCAAAAGGACTGCGTTCGACATTCTCCTGTTTTTTGGGTGACTCAGCCATAAGTCCTGTCACAACCTCGTCACCTTCCTGGAGATTGCCGTTGATTCCTGTGCGGTCACCGCTGGTGTTGCCTGGTATGACCTGGATTGGGGATATGCTGTCACCTCTCTTGACCCAGACAGTCTTGATCGAGTCGCTTCTTGCCGGCTCTCCGCTGATGGTGATTCCAAGTCCCTTGAGAATCTCGGGATCCGGCCGGAACCTTAACGCCTTGGTAGGCACCGAGAGTACATCTTCTTCTTCAAGGGTGTAGATAGTGATGGTGGCAGTCAAGCCTGGCTTGACCTTGAGGTCAGGGTTAGGTGCTCCGATGACCACCTCATAGGTGACCACATTAGATGTCGTAGTGGGTTGGAGCCGGACTTGCTTCACCCTGCCTTCGAAGACATCGTCAGGGTAGGCGGCAACGGTGTAGGTGACCCTCTGGCCCTCTTTGACCTGTCCTATGTCAGCCTCATCCACATTGGCTATCACCTGCATGTCAGTCAAGTCCTTGGCTATCGTGAACAAGGTAGGGGTGGAGAACCCAGCCGCGACCGTCTGGCCTTCCTCAACCGCCTTGCTTATCACAACACCGTCGATGGGGGAGGTGATGGTGGCGTAGGAGAGGTTCCTCTTGACCTTGGTGTAGGATGCCTGCGTCTGTGAATATGCGTTCTTGGAACTCTGGTACTGGTACTGTGCCTGGTCGAATTCGGAGTCGCTGATCAGTTCCTTATCGTGTAGCGTCTTCATACGATTATATTCCTTCTGCTGGTATTCGTATTCGGTCTTTGCTGTCGCTAGTTGCGCGTTGGCCGCCGACAATTCCGCTTGGAGGTTGACCTTGTCCATCTCCGCGATGACCTGCCCCGCCTTGACCACGTCATTGTAATCCACATAGAGCTTGCTGATGATTCCGGACACCTGAGTACCTACCTCCACCTTCGTGACAGGCTCCACGGTTCCGGTGGCGGTCACTGAGCTTGAGATGTCTATCCTTTGCACGTTAGCTGTCTCGAGATTGACGGATTCTTTGCCAGTGGGGCGGAAAACCGACCAGATGATGAGAGCTGCCGCGAGGATCCCTATAATTATCCACAATGATTTCTTTTTCATGACTTATCCATTTATTGTATAATTACCTTGGTAGATGTCGAGGAGGAAGTTCCCGAGCATGGCGTTGTATTTCGCTTGAAGAAGGGAGACTTGGGCGCTCAACAGGCTGTTTTGCGCGTTAATTACCTCGACTGTGTTCTTTTTGCCAACCTTGAATGCCTCGGAGGTATATTCATAACTTTGCTCAGCGTACTTTGCCTGCTCTTTGGCAGAGATGTACTGCGACTGTGCGGAGACAGCGTCAAGGTAGGCATTTTCCACATCTTTCAGAAGGGTTTTCTCTATGCTCATCTGTTGGAGACGGCTGTTATCGGCCGAGATCCTGGCCTTGTTGATACTAGTCTTATTTCTCCGCCCCTGAAGAATGGGGATGCTGAGACTGAGGCCTATGCTCTCATTGATATTCTTCTCAATCTGGCTGGCTATCGAAGTGCCCGTTCCGGAGATGTTGGAAGTGCCGAATCCGGCGCTGGCTGATAAGGTAGGGAGCGCTCCCGTCTTGGCTTGTTTCACAGCCAGTTCCGCGGCATCGAGCCCTAAGGCTGCCCTCTTTATCTCAGGCATCGCCTCCATGGCGTTAACATAGACCTCCTCCTTGCTTGGGAGCAGTCTTAGAACCTGCTCCTCGTCATTCTCAAACGGGGCAAGTTCGATTTCCTCGCTGATTCCAAGCTCAAGCAACTGTTTAAGTTGGAGAAGGCTGGCGTCGAGGCTCGTTTTGGCGGATGTTATTTGGTAGAGGTCGCTGGCGTGCTGGCTCTCAAGCTGGGCCACATCGACCTTGCTGAGTTCTCCGGCGTTCTTCATCTCGACAGCCCTGTCGAGGGCGGCCTTCGAAGCCTGGGCATTGCTCTCGCTGACCGAGACGGCCTCTCTGGAATAGAGACACTGCACATAGGCCTTGATGATCGAGATCACCACATCGTTGGTACTCTCCGCTACTGACAGAGAGTCTATTGAGTTTTGGACTTGTTGCTGTTTGAGAGCGGTCCTGAGGCTTCCGCCATTCCATAGCGTAACTCCTGCATTGACACTGTAATTGCCGGAATAACTGGATGACTTTGAAGTGCTGTAAACGTTCGAGCCGACCACAGAGCTTGTGCCGGAGTCGGAGAAAGGCCTGTTGGAGAGCCCCTGGCTAATGGAAGCGTTGATGGTGGGGAACATCGCGGCCTTTGCTTGTTGAGTGTCTTCAAGGCCTGATAAATAACTGTTCCTGCTCTGTTGGAGGGAAATGTTGTTTTCGATAGCATGGTCGATGCAGTCCTGCAGCGTCCAGACCTTAGGCTGGCCAAAAAGGGCCACTCCGAATAACAGGGCAGGAACAGTTATGGAGTAAACGATTCTGTTTTTACTCATATTGCGTCTCATTAATTATCAATCCGAGGCCGAAATTACTCCCAATCAACAATTCTTGAAACCATAATCGACAAACCCCCTCCAATCCTCGACGAAAATCCCTATATTTGAATATTCCGCTGTTGAATAATAGATTATGAGATACCTTAAATATTTGTTTCTGTTGCCGGTGGTTGCTAACCTGGCAGGTAACCTGACCGGCAGCTCATGGCTGGTGACTTGTTCGAAGCCTTTGCTGATGCCGCTCATCGCCCTGGCAGTGTACATGTTGATGAAAGAACACGATGTTCGGGGCGGCAGGGTGACAAGAATCATCCTTGCCCTCCTTTTCGGCGCTGTCGGTGACATCCTTCTGATGCTCAATGGCGCGGGTGCTTTCATGGCCGGGATGGCGGCCTTCTTTGTCGGTCATGTCCTCTATTTCAGCGTGTTGCCCTCTCCGTGGAAGGTCAAGGGAGTTTCAGGGACTATTCTCTCGATCCTTTTGCTGGCGGGCCTTGTCCTGGCGGTCATCACCCTTGCCGGAAAGTTTTCTCCACAGGGTCCGATGGGAGTTGCGGTTATCGTTTACGCTTGTGCCTTCGCATTTCTTATCCAAGCCAGCATAGTCGCGGCCATCGACCGACGCAAGCCGTTCTACCTGCTGACCGCCATGGGATTCGCGATCTTCGCTTTCTCTGACTCATTCGTCGCGATCGGGGCGTTCACCGACATGAAGATTCCTCACCATGGTTTCATAGTCATGTCCACCTACATAGCCGCTCAGGCGCTTGTGGCCTTCTCCCTTGCCTTGCAGGAGATTCGTGACCTCGAGAAGACTGAATATGGAGTCAGGGCAAAGAGGCTCTATGCCCTATGGGATGCGCTGAAGGCCCGTGAGAGCGCTTTTTTCGATGCTTTTGAGAAGGACATGGGGAAGGGTGCCTTCGAGACTTACACCACAGAGATCGGTTTTCTATACAATAGTTTCCGTCACACTCTGAACCATCTTCGCGATTGGATGGAGCCGAAAGCCGCCCCTACTCCAATTGTGCTATGGCCCGCAAAGAGCCGGATTCTTTCCGAACCTTATGGTAAGGCGTTGATAATCGGACCTTTCAATTATCCGCTACACTTAGTTGTGGCTCCTTTAGCGGCTGCTCTGTCCGCTGGTAACACGGCTGTCGTCAAACCATCCCGTCAGACTCCCAATGTCTCCCGTGTGGTGTCTGAGATGTTGAGGGAAACATTTGATCCTGAGGTTGTTGAAGTGCTGGGAGATGATGTGTCCAACGATGAGATGCTCTCTCGCCGGTACGACTACATATTCTTCACCGGTAGTCCCCGAGTGGGTAAGATCGTGATGGAGGCGGCTTCAAAACATCTGACTCCTGTGACTCTGGAGCTTGGTGGCAAGAGTCCGGCTATCGTGTGTGCGGACGCTCCGGTTCGGCTGGCATGCGAGAGGATCGCTAAGGGTAAGTTCCTGAATGCGGGGCAGACCTGTGTGGCTCCGGACTATGTCCTTGTCCATGAGTCGGTTCACGATGAGTTCATCTCCACCATGCGATCCGTTATCCATGATTTCTTTGGAGATATCCGGACTCGCCCTGCCGAGATGACTCTAATCGCTACAAAACGCCATTACGACCGTGTTTCCTCCCTTATTCCCAGGCCTGGCGATACCAGCTCCGGCGGCTCGACCGCCTCGCTCTGCGAGGCCCCACCGCTCGCTTCGCTTCGCGAAGCTCCGGTCCCCCCTCTTAACGTGCCGAGGGTGGCAGTGGTCTCGCCAACCGGACTGGTATCGCCCGGCAAAGTGGTGATTGGGGGATATACGGATCCGGCGATCAATTATATCTCGCCGACTGTGATAGATAATTGCGGGTGGGATCACCCGGCTATGGGGGAGGAGATATTCGGTCCTGTACTGCCTGTGATCACTTACAAAGACCTTCAGACAGAGGTGATTGACAAGGTCAAGGCAGGGGAGAAGCCGTTGTCTCTTTACATATTCTCAAAGAACCGCAAGGAGATACGCTCGGTTCTCGAGCAAGTGTCCTTCGGAGGCGGCTGCGTCAACGAGACGATCATGCACATCGGCAACGAGAACATGCCCTTCGGCGGAGTAGGCGAGTCCGGCATCGGTGCCTATCACGGCCGTGACAGTTTCGACGCCTTCTCCCATAAGAAGTCGATGCTCATCAAGTCCTCCTGGCTCAACTTCGATCTGCTCAAGCCACCTTACGGCAATAAGCTCAAACTGATCAGAAAAGTTTACAAATGACACAAATATGAGAGATGGAATCAAAGTGGTTATCTTTGCGGTGGTTATTAATGGTTTTAGTATCAATACATGAATAGTTATGAAA
This sequence comes from uncultured Bacteroidales bacterium, assembly GCA_900313275.1. Lineage (GTDB taxonomy): Bacteria > Bacteroidota > Bacteroidia > Bacteroidales > UBA932 > Cryptobacteroides. The sequence goes on along the minus strand of OMQO01000100.1, from coordinate 1,908 downwards.
CGAGCTTTATTCACCCTTCTGGTCATTATGTTGCCTCTGTTGGCGTCTGCGCAGGCAGAGTATCCCATCAAAGACCGTGCGGATTTGGACGAACTGAGGAAGTCGCTTCCTGAAGTCGAGACCTTGATGCGGAACGGAATCATGCAGGAAGAAGTTTCCGGATTGTATTACTTCACAGGTTATTCCTATCGCACCCTATATGACTGGGACCAGTATTTCGAAGCGATTGTACAGATTTATATGGGATGGCCTTCCGGTTACATCAAGAACGGTGTTCTCTTATTCCTTCAGAACCAGAAGGATGATGGCTTCATAGCCAGGTCGGTGCCTGGGAATGAGTGGCATGACGCCGAACATGTCAAGCCTTTCCTTTCGCAGATCGCGTTGATGGTCGCCAGGGAATATGGCGAAAAAGATTGGATTCTCGACAAAAACATGTTCATCCGCTTGCGTAAGTACCTGGATTATTGGCTGATACAGATGGATTCTGACGGGAACGGGCTTAGTGAGTGGATGTCTGCTCCCCACACCGGAATGGACAACCAGCACGAGAGAGCTGGCTGGTGGCTGGACCGCTGTTGTGAGGGGGTTGACTTGAACTGCTACCTTGTGAGGGAGTGCCAGGCATTCGCATCCCTTGCGGAAATGTCTGGAAACAAGAAACTTGCGGCTGAGTACCGTTCGAAAGCCAGCAAGCGTGCCGAGACCATACGGGAGAAACTGTATAATGAGGCGGACGGTTTCTACTACGACCGCAGGCTTCATCCGGAGGGAAGATTCTCAGCTACCGCTCCTGTCATTTCCCCGACAAACAACCAGCCATGGATAGGAGACCTGATCCCTGTCCGTTCGATCTCATCTTTCGCAGTCTTGTGGGCCCAAGTCGCGACAAAGGAGCAAGCTGAGAGGATGGTGAAGGATTACTTGTTCAACCCCAAGGAGTTCTGGACCCCAGCTCCTCTGGCTGTATTGTCCCGTTCCTGTCCTTGGTACACCTCGACCAGCTATCCGACCGACATGGGCTGTAGCTGGAGGGCGAACACCTGGGTTCCCACCAACTACATGGTTTATCATGGTTTGCGGTACTATGGGATGAAGGAATACGCGTCACTTGTCGCGCACTATACCCACAAGCTTGTCGATGAGGCTGGAGACAGGGAGTATTATTCCTCAGAGACAGGAGAGGGCCGCGGCCTGGATCCATTCTGGGGATGGAGCCTTCTGGGACATTTCATGAATTTCGAGGACAGCATTGATGAAGATATCACAGTGATCAACCGATAATCCTTCCGAAAACTTCCCTATCTCGCGTACGAAGGTGATTACAGGGATAGCAGTCTCTTGACAACCGTGGAGATGGTACGTCCGTCAGACTGGCCGGCGAGGGCCTTGTTGGCGGCTCCCATGACCTTCCCCATGTCCTTGATCGATGTCGCTCCGACTTCGGCGATTATCGCCTTGACCTTCTCCTCGACCTCGGCCTCTGAAAGTTGCTTCGGGAGATATTTCTCCATCACAGCAGCCTCGGCGAGCTCGTTGTCGGCCAATTCCTGACGGCCGGCGGCGGTGAACTGCTCAGCGGATTCCTTACGCTGTTTGATCAGTTTCTGGATCATCTTAAGTATGTCTCCGTCAGAGACTTCCTTGCTGCCTCCCTCAGAGGTCTTGAATAGAAGTATCTCGCCTTTGATGGCTCTTGTCGCCGCTGTGGCCACCGCATCGTGTGCTTTCATCGCGGCCTTGATGTCTTCCTGGATCTGTTGTTCGAGTGCCATAATGTCATTTACTTTGATTTCTTCCGTAAATATAGCAAATTCCTCGACTCGTTGTTCCTCTGGCCGCCGCCGGCCTGCAAATCCTGTTTTCGGGCCGAGCTTCGGAATAAATGAAATAGGGTTCGAAATCAGC
>OMQO01000271.1 GCA_900313275.1 uncultured Bacteroidales bacterium | reverse complement strand
GCAGGACTGACATGAGCCAGATGCAGACTCGTCGCAACGACCTTGTCACAAACGGGGAGCAGAAGGCCAACACTCCTGTCCATGTGGAGAAGAAGGTCGGAAGGAATGACCCTTGTCCTTGCGGCTCCGGCAAGAAGTACAAGAATTGCCATGGTGCAGGTCTTGTGTAGAGAAGTAATTGAATATTAACGAATAAATGAAAAAGAATATGGCAGCGAATTATGACAGGGCCGGTGAGAACGTCGGTGTGAACGACGTGAGCAGAATCTCGGCCGGATCAAGCATCAAGGGAGAGATCACCTCTCCGAACGACATCAGGATCGATGGCAATTTCGAGGGCAAGATCGTCTCTCAGGCAAAGGTTGTTGTGGGTGAGAAAGCTATCATCAAAGGCGACATCATTTGCAACAGCTGTGACTTTTGGGGCAAGATCGACGGCAATTTCTATGTGAAGGACACTCTGAGCCTCAAGGACACCTGCGTGGTTACCGGCGACCTTCACATCCGCAGGCTCCAGGTTGATCTGGACGCCACTTTCAATGGCAACTGCAAGATGGTGTCGGAGAGCGAGTTCACCCAGCTGACAACTGGTGAGCGTCCTTCGATGTATGATATACCTGAACCGGAAGAGGCTGACGACACATTCAAAGTCGGAGGTCCCTCTGTCTCTCCGTTCTCAATTCCCTCCGGGAATGAGATTCCTGAGGCCTGACGGACCGTAAGGTACTTCTATTCCACTCCTCCGCCCAAAGCCTGATACAAGGCTATTTGGGCGGAGGTTCTTGATTGTATGTCACTTATGATTCCTAGCTTGGCCTCTTCCTGTCTTGCCTTGGCGGCTTTCAGATTTGCCTTGTTGGTGTTCCTATTGAGGATTGGGGCTACCAGATTGCCAAGGGATGACCATGTCAGGTCATCCCTCCCGGTATTCCAGGATCCATTTCCTGAAAGCGTGAGGTCAGGGTAGAAGGCGGATCTCGCTCCTGCGGTTATGCCGGAAAATATGCTTAACAAAAATGTTATATTATATAACAATGTTGTTTTATATTTTGATAATCAATGAAGTCGTATTTTTGATGATTCCCTAGCTTCAAAAGTGCGTTCCGCCAGAGATATGTGCTGAATGATTCCGCTAAGCAAAAAAAAAGTCTAGCATGAGCTAGACTTTTGATTTACGAGCGGAATACGAGATTCGAACTCGCGACCCTCAGCTTGGGAAGCTGATGCTCTACCAACTGAGCTAATTCCGCAACCTTGTGATCCCCACAGGATTCAAACCTGTAACCTTCTGATCCGTAGTCAGATGCTCTATTCAATTGAGCTAGGGGACCAGTCTTTCTATTCGGCAGCGGCCTCGACCTTCTTACCGGAGTACTTGCGCTCCTTGATCCTAGCCTTCTTACCGGAGAGCTGACGCAGGTAGAATATCCTGGCCCTGCGGACCTTACCGACCTTGTTCAGCTCGATGTTCTCGATGAACGGTGACTGGAAGGGGAAAATCCTCTCAACACCAATACCACCGGAAACCTTGCGGACTGTGAAAGTCCTTGTGGTGGGAGTAGCGCCCCTCTCCTGGATAACAACACCCCTGAAGTTCTGGAGCCTCTCTTTGTCTCCTTCCTTAATCCTATAAGTGACGGTGATAGTGTCACCGGCCTTGAACTTAGGATAGGTAGCAACTTTCTCGTTAGCGAAAGATTGCTCAACAATTTTCATTAAATCCATCTCTCAATACTTTTTACGCAACGTTACGCACATCTGATAACGACCCGTAAGAGGTTGCCTTTAAATTTCGGACTGCAAAAGTACGAATAATTTTACAATCACAAAACTTTTTTCGAGGAATCTTTAAAAAATATCCTTGATCTTGTCAAACACCGCCTTGTCATCCCTGGAAGGATCAGGAGTGAATGACCTGCTCGTCCTCATGCCCTGCAAGGCGGCTTTCTCGTCACTTGAGAGTTTCTTAGGGATCCAGACAAGTATTTTCACATACATGTCGCCTGTGCCGCTTCCATAGCCACTGACGGCTGGAAGGCCTTTCCCTCTGAGCTTCACGACAGCCCCGGATTGCGTTCCAGGCTCGACTTTGACCTTGTAGGTGCCGTCGAGGCAAGGGACGGCTATCTCTGTGCCAAGAATAGCGTCCGTTACAGAAATCATTGTGGTGTAGAACAGGTTGTTCCCATTCCTTTTGAGGTTGGAATGGGTGACCTCCTCGATTATGACGAGCAAATCCCCATTGACACCGTTGTGAGGCGCCGCATGGCCTTCTCCCCTCAGAGTCAGCTGCATACCGTCTTCGACTCCGGCTGGAATCTTGACTTTGACGGTCTCTTTTCTCCGTACGAGACCAGTGCCGCCGCAGGTACGGCAGGGATTGGTGACGACCTTGCCTTCACCACCACATTGAGGACAGGTGGTATAAGTCACAGTCCTGCCGAAGAAGGATGTGGTCTCACGCTGGACTTGCCCGGCACCATGACAGGTTGGACAGGTCTTTATGTCGGAAGCGTTCTTCGTGCCTCGTCCACCGCAATCAGGACAAGGACGGTTGCGTTCTATAGTGATCTCTTTCTCAACACCTTTGGCAATCTCCTCAAGTGTCAGGCGTACCCTGGTGCGGATGTCCCGGCCTTTATAGACTCTGGTCTGGGTACGGGCGGAGC
>OMQO01000099.1 GCA_900313275.1 uncultured Bacteroidales bacterium | reverse complement strand
TCCGCTCAGTGATGCGCTTCAAGTGCGACTGGAAAAAACGCCTTCTGAAAACTGACTTCACCGCTATCAGCGAGCTAGTCACCACCGACAGGCATTCCGGTGACATTGAGCTGATTCCAAAGAAAGAATCATTCACTTCCAGGGACGTGCTTTCAGAAATTGCCGCGACTGATTTCGACCCCGAGTTCTGGAAAGACTACAACATCATCGAGCCGACAGAGAGTCTCGATAAAGCCATCGGTCGCATCGTGCGGAAGACTGGCGGAAAATGAGTATATTTGCCTGAAATATGGCAAACGGCAGATTATTCCTTATCCCATCCCCTCTTGGTGGCGAGAATCCGTCTGATGTGATTCCCGCGCTCGTTCTTGAACGGCTTAAAGACATACGTTCTTATGTCGTCGAGGAGACCAGGACAGCCAGGAGATACCTTTCAGCCGCAGGATTGAAGGGGCATATAGGTGAGCTCCAGTTCAGGGAGCTCAACGAGCACACCCGTCCGGAAGAGGTCGAGTCCTTACTTGAGTTGTTCTCGAGTCCGAATGGTGAACCGACAGATGTCGGCCTCATTTCCGAAGCGGGGCTTCCCGCGGTCGCGGATCCTGGAGCCGCTTTGGTGGCGCTATGCCATGAGCATGATATTCAAGTGGTTCCGTTTGTCGGACCTTCTTCCCTTATGCTCGCTCTGATGGCATCCGGGCTTAACGGGCAGAGCTTCGCATTCCAGGGTTATCTCCCCGCCAAACCGGAGGAGAGGCGCAAGGCAATCAGAGACCTCGAGAAAAGGTCATCGCAATTTCACCAGACTGAATTATTCATAGAGACTCCTTACAGGAACGACTCGATGATGGCCGACCTGCTGGCCACCCTTCAGCCTTCGACAAGGCTTTGCGTGGCTGCCGACATCACCCTCCCGGACGAGTTGATAATCACCAGGACAGTGAAGCGCTGGCGCTCAGCCCCCATGACCATCGGCAAACGTCCTTGCGTGTTCTTGATACTTGCGAAATAGTTGATTCTGAGCGATATGATGATAGATAGAGACATTACCATAGAACTGGTTGGGATGGAATTCCACGCCTTCCATGGCTGCCTGGAGAGCGAGCGGAAGGATGGAAACACGTTCGTGGTTGACTTCCGTGGCAAGATAGCCGGAAAGAAAGCCGCCAAATCGGATGACCTCAAGGACACCGCCGACTACAGCAAGATTTATGAGACCGTTGCCGCCGAGATGGCCAAGCCGTCCAATCTTCTTGAGAATGTGGCAGGCAGGATAGTGGATGCCATCATGGGTGCCGACCTCGGGTTCTGGTTCGTCCAGGTAAGGGTCTCCAAGAAGAATCCGCCCGTCGGAGGAGCCTGCTCCTGGTCAAGGGTGACCGCTACATGGGGAAAAGACCTTCAAAATAAGATAATAAACGAGTCTTTCTGAATATGAGAATAGCCTTCCTGACACTTGGCTGCAAGCTTAATTACGCCGAGACCTCGACCTACGAGAGAGGTTTCGTGGCCGCAGGGCTTGATGTGGTCCAGTGGGAGGACAAGGCTGATGTCTATCTGATAAACACTTGCTCGGTGACAGAGAGGGCTGAGAAGAAGTGTCGCAATGTGATCCGAAAGGTTCATAGGGTCTCTCCTGAGGCGACAATCGTGGTGACTGGCTGCTATGCGCAGTTGCGGCGGGAGGAGTTGGAAGCCATTGATGGTGTGGCACTTGTGTTCGGTGCCTCTGACAAGACCCGCGTCGTCCCCGACACGCTCTCTCTTCTGTCCAGTGGCCAGAGGGAGGTATTGTCCCCGGCGGGTAAATCCCTCCCACCAGCTACGCTGGCGGGCCCCTCCCGCTCACCTGGCCACGGGCGGCCAGGCCCGGCGGGGGCAATACCTCCCTCTGGCTCGAATGAAGCGGTTGGTGACTCGAATGAAGCGGTTGGTGAGCTTAGTCGAACCACCGCTATCCTGGAAGCGTATTCCTCGGAGGAGCGGACACGGTCATTCTTGAAGGTGCAGGACGGATGCGACAACTTCTGCGCCTACTGCACAGTTCCTTACGCCCGCGGCCTCTCCCGCAACATTCCCATCGCCGACGCCGTCTCCCAAGCCAGACAAATAGCCGCTCTTGGGGTGAAAGAAGTGGTCATCACAGGAGTCAACACCGGGGATTTCGGAAGGACAACGGGAGAGTCTTTTCTGGATCTTCTGAAGCGCCTCAACGACGTGGAAGGCATTGAGCGCTATAGGATTTCGTCCATTGAGCCAAACCTCATAACCGAAGAAATCGTGGACTGGATAGCCTCCGGGACTAAATGGAGACGTTACACAACGGAGTTTTTCGCCGACAGGATCGCCTACATCCGTTCACGCATGGATCCCCGCCCAGGAGAGCCACAAGGCAACCTGAAGCCCTTTGTGTTCTTCGGGATCGACGTGATCGCAGGTCTGCCGGGAGAAACGGACGAACTCTTTGAGAAGACCTATTCCTTCCTTAAAGACACGGTCAAGCCAGCCTTCATCCACATATTCCCCTACTCCCGCAGGCCCGGGACAGTGGCCGCGGGGTGGAAAGACCAGGTGCGTGATTCAGTCAAGACTGAGAGGGTCGAGAGACTGGAAGCTCTTTGTGATGAGCTACATACCGAGTTCGTGGAAAAGAACCGCGGCCGGCTCTCCCAGGTACTCTGGGAGTCGGATGTGAAGGACGGGATGATGGGTGGATATTCGGGCAATTACATTAGGGTCGAGCGTCCTTACGACCCGTTGAAAGTCAACACTATAGAAGATATTATCCTATGATGGAAGGTGGAGCGAGACTGACATTTCTTGGGACTGGCACCTCGCAGGGAGTGCCGATAATAGGTTGCGGTTGTGAGGTGTGCCGCTCGGCGGACGCTAGAGACAAGCGTTTCAGGGCATCCGTTTTCGTGGAATATGGCGGCCTGAATATCCTTGTCGATGCAGGGCCTGATTTCAGGATGCAGATGATCGCTCACGGAATTAGCCATCTCGACGCTATCCTATTGACTCACAATCATAAAGACCACACGGGTGGACTCGATGACGTGCGCTCGCTCAACTATATTGACCGCCGGGCGGCGGAGATTTATTGCGAGCAAAATGTCCTTGAGGACCTGATCCGGGAATATCCCTACGTCTTCAAGTTCCCGAAGTATCCAGGCGCTCCCGAATGGAAGCTCCATGTCATTGATGAGAGGCCTTTCGTCATCCGGAAGGACTCGGCCGACAAGGAGCTGGTCTGGGTGCACGACGTCGGCTACCACTACCGTCTGCCTGACGGCTCCCTCGTCCCCACCGCCCGCTGCCTCGACGACATGATAGACCACGCTCTCATTGCTACAGCTGCCAGCCCGGAGGCAGGTCTGGCAAGTCCAGACCGTAGCCACCCTCGGCTCGTAAGAGGGAGGGGCCCAGATCGATGGAGAGAGTGGGAAGACTTGTCTTCACAATCTCTCCGAGAGATGGGAGGGGCCGAGCGAAGCGAGGAGTCTGGACTGGCAGAGCCTGCCGCCGGCAACAATGCGATGGAGTATGTAACAGTGACCCCGATAAGGGGTATGCATGACTGGCTGCCGGTGCTGGGATTCAGGTTCGAAGACATTGCGTATTTGACGGACATGAGCGAGATCCCGGAGAGCGAGTTCGCCAAGCTGCAAGGTCTGAAACACTTGACACTCAACACAGTAGGCTACAACAAACACCACTCCCATTTCAGCCTGCAAGAGACCCTCACCCTTGCCGACCGCATCCGCCCCACCTACACCTGGCTCACACATCTCTCACATAGCTTCCCAGTCCACGAACAATTTTGTAAAGAATTAGAGCGGATGTGCGAAGAACAGCACATCCACTCCATAGTTCGTCCAGCTTACGACGGGCTGGTTATTTGACCACCTTCTCTGCCTCGTAGCCAAGCTTACGGATTGCCTTGGCCAAAGTCTCCTCGTCAGTCTTGGCGGGGTTGTACTTGATCATGACCTCCTTAGTCTCAAGAGTCACCTTTAGATCCACGACTCCCCTCTCGAAAGACATGTTCTCAGTGATCTTTTTGACGCAGTTCTTGCAGGTCATGGTGGTCTTGAAGGTTACTGTCGCTGTCTCGGCCTTCTTGGGCTTCTGGTCACTGATGGTGACAGTCTCCTGGGCCGAAACAGCCTGCCCCGCAGGGGCGCCTGCCAAAAGGCAAAGGGCAATAAATAATGCTTTCATATTCAATTGTTTTATTCTGTTTTCCAAATAGTCACTCTTATGCCAGCATAGACTGTAGCCCCCATCAAGGGCCCCCAGACAGCGCTGGCATCGAAATTCCGGGATGCGGTGTCAACCATTCCGTCCACCATTTTGTCGCCAAGGATCACATCCTTCTGACGGAATCCGGTCAGGTCGAATATCCAACGGCTGAGGTTGGTCTTGTATTGCAGGTTCTCGACCCCCTTGAAACGGCTGGTCAGAGGAACCTCCCTCAGGCCACCGGAGCGGTAAGTGCTCTTAGCGTCGGTATATCTGGCAGTGATGTCCATCGTGAAATGAGTGGAGGGCTCCAGGTGGAGGTCAGCCTGATAACTGTCGCTGAACGATTTCCCATCCAAAGGATAGAATGCGATCACTCCTGGTGTTTCCTCGTAATCGACAATGAGCTGATCGGAGAACCTGGTAGAGAAGTAGTCCAAACTCAAATAGTTATCCTCATTAAAATAGAAGGTGGCATTGCCCCCGTAGGTCCAAGAGTCCTCCAGCTGATGGGTCAGGTAATCCCCAGCGAAACCCTTGCCGGTTGAGAACACACCGAAGTGATCGACCAAGGGAAGTGAGTTTCTCAGCCCTCTTCCTCCGTTAGCTCTGAGAATGACGGCTTCAAGGGGCTGGTATCTTAAAGTCAGGCGAGGAGACAGACGGAAACCACAGCCTTTGAACCAGTCGCCATTCAGGCCCAAGATGGTTGAGAACTTTTCCTCATGGCGGAAAGTGTACTCGGCGTAGGCCCTGGCATTCAATAGGTTAGTGGTAAGAGACCCGAATGAGTTGTCAACTCCAGTGGGAAGGAGCCTGTCAAGAGACTCTTTATAGCCGTCAATCGTGGAACTGAGGCCAAGCGTAAAGTCATGGCTCTCAGCGAAAGCGTTCCGATACATGAAGTTGATGAAACCGGAATGCTGGAGCCCGTCGTAAGTAGCTGGACCGAAACCAGCGTCCATATTATTGAAGGTGTAATCCCCTATCACCGCCACACTCGCGGAATTGTCTTCCCTAAGAGGCTTGCCTATCTTGATGTAGCCATTGAGGCGGGTGTTTCTGATGTCGGACTGCCAGCCGCCATCATGTTCCTGGCCACCAAGCCTGGAGTCGTAAAGGGCACTCGCGCCCCAACGAATTTGGAGTTCGGGCGTGTACCAGAACCAACGGTTGCCGACACTGACCTGCTTGCGCATGGGATCGTCCATGAACCCGTCCATGTTCATGTCATGAGACTTGAAGTTTCCCTCGGCATGACCTAAAATAATGGTAGACAACGCGTTAGAGAATTGGTGCGAGGACGCCAAATTGAAATCGGCCTTGGTGTCGGACATTCCGACAATGTTTATGAAGAGCGGAATCTCATCGGTGGGCTTGCGGAACTCCGTGTTGATCTGGCCCGTCATGGACTCAGTGCCATTTATGACCGATGGAGAGCCTTTGGCGATCTGGATGCTTTCCATCCAAGGGCCGGGGACGAACGAAAGCCGAAGGGAGCGCTGAGTCCCCTCATCACCGGACGGTTCTCCTCAAGCATCTGGAGATATATTCCCGAAAGGCCGAGGAGGCGGATCTGTCGAGCGCCAGTGACGGCATCTGAATATCCCACCGTTACGCTGGCAGAGTTCTCGAAACTCTCCGCCAAATTGCAGCACGCCAGCTTCATGAGGCCGGCTGAGGAAATGACTTCAGTGCGGATGTCTTTCCCTTTGGAAAGGCCGTTGGCCTGCTTACGAGAAGTGAAGATTGTGGCATTGAGGGTATCGACTTTGTCTTGCTGTGCCCTTACAGGCAAAGGAAGCAAGCACAAAGCCATAGCGAAAACTGATATGACACGAAATGATCTCAAGAATAACACAGCCTATTGAGTGGCCAGCCAGGAATCGAACCAAGCGCACCTTTTGTCAAAGAAATCAAACACATAGTCAACCTCGGCCTCCCAACTGTCCAGATGTATGAGCCCCACGCTGATGTACTTGTCGAGGATAGGCCAACGCTTGAAATTGTCACGCTGCGCCCTCTCGATGGATGCCGCATAGGCTCTCATGTCGGACTTCACGTTCGGAAGCTTAGCCTTCAATGAAGACCACTCGGACTTAACCAGGGAGATAAAGTACGGATCGTGCATCATCTGGTAGATGAAGGTTTGGGAGCGCTTTATATTGCCCTCAATGATAGGCTTTTGGGGAGGGGTCGCCCAGCCGTTAGGCCCCGTTCCGGCAAGGCCCATGCTCCACTCGGCATCCCAGACAGGATAGAGTTCCAATTTGCTGGAACGGTCCTTAAGGGTGATGTACATGTTGGTGTCATAGTTGCCGATGATCTCCTGGACTATGTACCAGCGGGCGAAGGTATATTCATCCACGAAGGGGCGGTAGCCTTTCTGCGGATCACGGTAGTCAGAGGCGTAGAGGGCGGCCTCGAAACGGTTCATGTAGTCGAGGATGAAGTTGTAGCTTTCATCTCCGACAAACATCCCGCCTTCCTCCATGACCTTCGGATACTTGAATGTGAAATGGTGTCCCCTTTCAGTCGTGATGTTCAAAGGTTCCTTATTCCAATAATTGTCCAGTTCCAGGATGTAACCGTCTTTTTTAACGGGGACCCTCTCCTTTCCCTCCTCAACCTGCTCCGTAAGAAGATAGACTCCTTGATAGGCTCCATTTAGGAACAGCTCCACAAACTGGTGGCGGACGGTGTACGGCAGGCCGATATATTCGGAGAGGGTGAACATGAAGGTCTCCCTCAAGAGAGACTTGTCGCAATAGTGCGCCAGAAGCACCCAATCCCTATTCGCCGGGAAGCCGCAGACGGATACTTTCTCATTGAACTTGATCTTGTAAGGCTTCTTCTCATAATTCCAAGTGGCGTTGCCACGGCCGTGAATCTTTCCTTCCCCGGAGACATTTTCCGTGGTCTCAGTCGGGTCAACAACCTTGATTGTGCAACCTATCGACTGTGTCTTGTCATTAGGAACGGCAGCCGCGCCCTCGGTCTTTATGGTGATGACAGGAATACCGTTAGAATTGTAGTACACAGGAGGTTCCGTAGTAATCTCATCACCGCCACAGGATGCGAATAGAACGGCAGTAGCGGCGGCCACAAGAAGGGATTTGATCGCTGAAATCAATTTCATGCGTCAAAAATAATAAAACTTATCGATACATTGGCACTGTGCCGTCATCTATCATGGCACGGAGAACCTCAAGGTAGTCCTGGGAATATCCTTTCGAAGGATTGCCGAACTCCGCCACAATCTCCTCCAATGAATACACGCCCCCTCTGGCATCGATAAAAGTCTTGATCGCTTCGCTTTGCGACGCGAGCGGTGGGGCCTCGCGGAGCGAGGCGGTCGAGCCACCAGAGCTGGCAACTGCCAATCTCGAACGGCAAACGTCACAGGTGCCGCAATCGCTAGATTCAGACTGGCCAAAGTAGCGCAGAAGGAAGCGGGAGCGGCATTCAGAGGTCTGAGAGGCATATTCCAGCATAGCCTGCGAGCGCCGCTGGTAATTGTCCCGAAGCATCTCGAACCTCTCGGGCATCAGATCCACATTCCCAGGTCTCAAACGATCATGGTGGAGGAACACCACATCCGAATGAGCCGCTGGAACATAATTTATCACATGCTCGAGCGAGAGAGAATAAAGAATCTGACGAAGCTGGGGGATGGTCGTGCCGAGACGGCCAGCGACATATTCCTCATCAATCGTCTGGACAAATGAGAATATTCCCGTGTAAGAACGCATCAGGACATCCAGGAGTGAAGCCATGTCCTGACTCGGTAAATCAATGTCATACAATGACTTCCGATCGACGGATATCCTCACTTTAGTCGGGATGTCGATCTCCTCGGAATAAGTCAGATGGTCAGAGCGCTCAAGGTACTTCAACGAATGATAGACAGGCGCCCTCTGGAAGCCATAGGCCTTGCAAAAGTCCTCGAGGGAGAACTTCAGTTGCCTGCCCATTCCAGCGTCATAGGGAATCTCGAAGAACGCGTGGAGCTTCTGGTAAACATCCTCGATGTATTCAAGAGAAGGGAAAGAAACAGCCTCGATCTGGGACAGGCGGCGGGTGTCAATTCCGTTCCAAAGGAGCAGGGCATACGAGCGCTTGCCGTCACGACCTGCCCTTCCAGCCTCCTGGAAATAGGCCTCCGGGCTGTCCGGGAGATCATAATGGGCCACGAAACGCACATCGGGCTTGTCGATTCCCATTCCAAAGGCGTTCGTGCAAACCATCACCTGGATTCTCCCCTCTTTCCATGCCGCTTGCCGCTCAGCCCTGGTTCTTTGTCCCAGGCCAGCATGGTAGAATTCCGCTCTGATTTCCTGGGACTTCAGCATTGAGGAAAGCTCCTCGCACTTGCGACGGTTGCGGGCATAGATGATGCCGCTCCCAGGCACTCCTTTGCATAAGTTGACGATCTGGGAGTTCTTATCTTCGACATGCCTGACAATATAGCTGAGATTCGGCCTCTCGAAACCACTTCGCAACACAAGCTTCTCCTTAAATGCCAGCCTGTCCATTATGTCATCAGCCACCTCAGGAGTAGCAGTGGCTGTCAGGGCGATAACCGGAGCATCAAGACGCTCCCTGAGGGTTCCTATCTTAAGGTAGTCTGGCCGGAAATCATATCCCCACTGGGAGATACAATGTGCCTCGTCCACAACTATGTAGCTGACATTCAGCACTTCCAGATATGACTGGAATAACCTTGTGCCAACCCTCTCCGGAGAAAGATACAGGAACTTGTAGTCTCCATAAGCGGCATTATTCAAGGCCAAGTCAACTTCGTGGCGAGCCATCCCGGCATGGATCGCCAATGCCCTTATTCCTCTTTTCTCCAGATTTTGAACCTGATCCTTCATCAAGGCGATCAGCGGTGTCACGACTATCGTGAGCCCGTCCGCCATCAACCCGGGGACTTGGAAACAGACCGACTTGCCACCGCCTGTAGGTAAGATAGCCAGCACATCCTTCCCCTCCAGAGCGGCGTTGATGATCTCCTCCTGCATAGGACGGAAACCATCATACCCCCAATATTCCTTCAATACCTCGACCGGTGACATATTAAAAATTTTAAATCGTTTTATCACAAGTTATTGCGACCCCTCATGGCAAATAATTTGCAGGGAATTAAAACGCTATCGCAAATGTACTTTTTTTTCCGTAAATTCGCGATCGCTTCGCAAGAGATTAGAGTAATAAAAGGAATAAGTTTAACTTTATAAAATTTTTAAATTCATTATGGCAAAATTGGATTTGCGCAAGTACGGTATCAAGAGGGTCAAGGAAGTCCTCTACAATCCCACTTATGAGGTTCTCTACAACGAGGAGACAAAACCCGGCCTCACCGGCTTCGAGAAGGGACAGGTCACCGAGCTTGGCGCCATCAACGTGATGACAGGTGTTTTCACCGGCCGCTCCCCTAAGGACAAGTACATCGTAATGGACAAGAACTCCAAGAACACTGTCTGGTGGAACACTCCTGAGTATCCCAACGACAACCACGAGATGTCTGAGAGCGTCTGGAAGTCTGTGAAGAAGCTCGCCCAGGACCAGCTCTCCGGAAAGAGGCTCTTCGTGGTCGATGGTTTCTGCGGCACACATAAGGACACCAGGATGAAGGTCCGCTTCATCATGGAGGTCGCATGGCAGGCCCACTTCGTGACCAACATGTTCATCCGCCCGAAGAATCAGGCTGAGTTTGATCAGGCTCCTGACTTTGTGGTCTATTGCGCTTCCAAGGCCAAGGTCGACAACTACGAGGAGCTTGGTCTCCGCAGCGACACTTGCGTGGCTTTCAACGTAACCAGCAAGGAGCAGGTTATCCTCAACACCTGGTACGGTGGTGAGATGAAGAAGGGTATGTTCTCCATGATGAACTACTACCTGCCTCTCAAGGGCATCGCCGCGATGCACTGCTCAGCCAACACTGACATGAACGGTGAGAACACCGCTATCTTCTTCGGTCTCTCCGGCACCGGCAAGACCACCCTTTCCACCGATCCTAAGCGCAAGCTCATCGGCGACGACGAGCACGGCTGGGACAACAAGGGTGTCTTCAATTTCGAGGGCGGCTGCTACGCCAAGGTCATCAAGCTCGACAAGGAGTCTGAGCCCGATATCTACAACGCCATCCGCCGCGACGCGCTCCTCGAGAACGTGACCGTCGACGCCGAGG
>OMQO01000098.1 GCA_900313275.1 uncultured Bacteroidales bacterium | reverse complement strand
AAGAACCTCCTTCCAAGGGAAGGTTCCTGCCACCGCGAGTCCAAGTGAAACTGCTGGATTGAGATGGGCTCCTGAATATGGCCCGGCGATGAATACTCCGCACATTACGGCGAGACCCCAGGCCAAGGTCACGACTATCCATCCGGCTCCTTTGGCCTTGGATCTCTCCAAGGTTGTGGCGGCGCAGACTCCGTCTCCCATAAGCACAAGCACGAGTGTCCCGATGAACTCGAAGACGCATTTAGTCCATAATGATATTTCCATATTCCTAAAGATTGTTGATTGTCCTTCTAATGGCGTCTGCCCATCCTTCTTTGAGCGTACGAACCTGATCATCAGCGGCTTCCGGAGAGAAAACCCGCTCTGACAGCCATTGGCTCCTGATCTCTTCCACACTTCCCCAGAATCCGGTGGCGAGTCCCGCGAGATAGCAGGCACCCTTCGCGGTGGTCTCTGTGACTTGCGGCCGTATCACATTCGTGCCCAAAATGTCCGCCTGGAACTGCATCAGGAGATTGTCTCTGGATGCGCCTCCATCGACTTTCAACTCGGCCAACTTGACTCCAGCATCCTTTTCCATAGCGTTCACTATGTCCATGGTCTGGAAGGCTATTCCCTCCAGAGCCGCTCTGGCGATGTGTCCTGCTGTGGTGCCTCTTGTGATGCCATGGATGCATCCTTTGGCGTACTGATCCCACCAAGGGGCTCCCATTCCAGTCAGCGCCGGAACGAAATACACACCGCCATTGTCGGGAACGGTCTTGGCGAGTTCCTCCACTTCGGCGGAGCTTTTAATGATTCCGAGTCCATCCCTAAGCCATTGTATTACAGAACCTCCCACAAAAATACTACCCTCGAGGGCATAGTTGACGGTGTCCCCGATTTTCCAGGCGATGGTGGTCAGAAGGTTGTTCTTTGACATGATTGGTGAGGTGCCCGTGTTCATCAGCAGGAAGCAACCGGTGCCGTAGGTGTTCTTCACAGAGCCTGGTTCAGTGCACATCTGGCCGAAAAGGGCAGCCTGTTGGTCTCCCGCGATGCCGGCGATAGGGACGCCGAGGGGCAATCCGTGGCCATCGGTGGTGCCATAGACCTCGCTTGATGAGCGGACCTCGGGCATCATGGATGCCGGAATGCCCATTAAATCAAGAAGTTCATGGTCCCACTGGAGGGTGTTGATGTTGAAGAGCATAGTCCTGGAGGCGTTGCTGACATCAGTGATGTGTACCTTTCCTCCGGTCAGATTCCAAACGAGCCATGAATCGACCGTTCCGAAGCGAAGCTTCCCGGCGGCGGCCTTTTCCCTGGCCCCGGGAACATTCTCCAGGATCCAACGTATCTTCGTGCCGCTGAAATAGGCGTCTATGATAAGACCGGTCTTCTCCCGGATCTTGTCTGTCAGACCAGCGGCTTTCAGGGAGTCGCAATATTCAGAGGTCCTTCTGTCCTGCCAGACGATGGCGTTGTGGACAGGCTCTCCGGATTCGGCGTCCCAGACAATGGTCGTCTCCCTCTGGTTGGTGATGCCGATCGCGGCAATCTCCGTCCCTGTCAACCCGAGTGCCGAGATAGCCTCGACGGCGACTCCGGCCTGGCTCGAGAATATCTCCATGGGATCGTGTTCAACCCATCCGGGTTTCGGGAAATATTGGGTGAACTCTTTCTGAGCCACCGACACGGTGTTACCTGAATGGTCAAAGACGATTGCCCTTGAGCTGCTGGTGCCCTGGTCAAGGGCGAGTATGTACTTGTCCATATATCAATTAGTTCTGTGTTATTCAACGATGGTTCCGAGAAGGGTGGCGGAGGTGCATGACCCTATCTTGACTCGCACATAATCTCCTGCCTTGTGGCCTTGGCCAGGGAACACGCACATCTTGTCGCTTCCGGCGCGGCCGCACAGTTCTTCCGGATTCCTCTTGGACGGTCCCTCAACAAGGACCTCGAAAGTCTTCCCGACATCCTTCTGATTACTCTCAAGGCTCAGTTGGTTCTGCAACTCTATTATCTCGTTGAGCCTGCGGGTCTTGACTTCCTGCGGAATGTCGTCAGGATAATTTCTGGCAGCCAAGGTTCCGGGTCTCTCGGAATAGCAGAACATGAAAGCGTAGTCGAAAGCGGCTTCCTTGAATAGAGACAAGGTGGCCTTGTGGTCATCTTCTGTCTCCGAGCAGAATCCGGCTATCACATCTGTGGTGATACCGCAACCTGGGAGTACCTCACGGATCTTGCGCACCCTCTCCATGTACCAATCCCTTGTGTACCGCCTCCTCATCTTCTCGAGCATCCTGTCGCTTCCGGACTGGACCGGGAGATGAATATGCTTGCAGATGTTGTCGAAAGCGGCCATGGTCTCAATCAGTTTGTCGCTGATGTCTTTCGGATGGTTGGTGGCGAAACGTACTCTTAAAGAGGGGTCGATGGATGCGACCGCCTTGAGGAGGTCGGGGAAATCCATCTCGTTATCGCTTGATTTCCAATGATATGAGTCAACATTCTGCCCTAGCAGAGTGACTTCCTTGTAGCCCCGGGAGAAGACATCTCTCGCCTCGGCTAGAATGGTTTCGGGGTCACGGCTGCGTTCCGCGCCTCTGGTGTAGGGGACCACGCAGTAAGAGCACACGTTGTTACAGCCCCTCATGATGGATATGAAGGCGGATACTCCATTCTTGTCCGTGCGGACAGGAACAATGTCGGCGTATGTCTCCTCACGGGACAGCAGCACATTGATTCCTGGCCTGTCAAGGGCGATTTCCTTTATTAATTCCGGAATGGTCCTGTAGGAGTCCGGACCTGCGACAAGGTCAACCTTCCCGGTCTCTATCAGCTTGTCTTTCAGCCTCTCGGCCATGCAACCAACGATGCCCACGATGACTCCCGGCCTTTTCTCCTTTTGCCCACGGAAGACTTCCAGCCTCCCCCAGATCCGCTGTTCAGCGTTGTCCCTGACCGAGCAAGTGTTAGCCAGTATGATGTCGGCATCCTCCATTGAGAGAGTCCTTTCATAGCCTTCTTTTCTCATGATCGAGAAAATAACCTCCGAATCCACCACGTTCATTTGGCAGCCGTAAGTCTCGATATATATTCTTTTTCCCATGTTTTTCACCATATATACAAAGATATGGAATTTTCAGTGAATAAGTATTTTTTAGTATATTTGTGGAACTTGAAATGTTTCAAGACATGATAAAACACAGGTCCAAGATACTCTTGACCCTACTGGCGGTCATCTTCCTGACTCTCTCAAGCTGCGCCAGCTTGAAGAAAGTCAAGGACATCAATATCACCTCCGTCGGTGTGGAGTCATATTCGTTCAGCGGGCTTCGGTCCATCAATGCCGTGCTGGCGATAGGTATCGACAACCCCACGTTCGCTTTCAGGGTCACCAGGCTTAACGGGATTTTGAAATATAAGGGCGAAGACTTCGCTTTCTATTCCGCCGACACCCTCCATGTTGACAGCAGGTGCGTCAAGGTTTACGACCTTCCTTGCTCGGCCACTTTGAGTGATGGTGTTAACCTGCTTAAGGCCATGCAGATAGCCCGGGATGGTTCTCTTGACGGGTTCACTACTGATGTTGAGGCTAAGGTGAAGCTCAAGAGCGGGGCTGGAACGACGCTGAAGTTCAAGGATCTTGACCTCAAAAAAATGACTGAGAAGTGATGCGTAGATTATTATTCACGATAGCGATTGGTATAGGACTTTGCTTGGGAGCGGTGCCGCGTTCCTATGCTCAAGAGGCTAGGGACACCTCTCTCGCTCCGGCGTTGGATTCGACGTTGGTCGGGAAGAGCATATTCAACCTGCTCCCTAATGTGACTGTACATCAGTCGCAGAACATTATGTCCTCCCTTAACAAGCAGGTGGCCTCCAATTCATCAAGAAGGGTCTCAGGCTTCAGGGTGAGGATTTTCAACGACAACAAGCAGAACTCCAGAGGGGCATCTGAGGCCGCCATGGCCCGTTTCAAGGGCATGTACCCTGGTATCGCCGCCTACAGGACATATTCCAATCCTTTCTTCAAAGTAACGGTAGGGGATTTCAGAACCAAATCCGAGGCTATGCGTCTGCTTCAGCAAGTCAAAGGTTCGTTCCCTTCCGCCTTCATCGTCAAGGAGACGATTAACTATCCGCCAGTTGGATCAATCTTTTAGGATATGCTGAAGCAAGGACTAGAACTCAAGCAGACCCAAAAGCTTTCTCCTCTCCAGATCCAGACCATAAAGCTGATTGAGCTCCCGATCATGGAACTTGAGCAGCGGGTTAAGGCGGAATTGGAGGATAATCCTGTTCTGGATGACTCTCCCTCCAGTAAGGATGACGATGAGGATCAACCTAAGGATGTGTCCATCGATGAGTTGGACAAGGACGACCCTATCCCTTCTTACAACTTGAAAGTCAATAACTACGGCAAGGATGAGCGTCCTCAGTACAACACCTTCTCAGTCAAGGAGAGTTTCACCCAAAGCCTGTTGGAGCAACTTGGGTTCAGGCACCTGTCAAAGCACGACCACGATGTGGCCGCTTTCATTATAGGCAGCTTGGACGAGAATGGCTATCTGCGCCGCGACATTGACAGCCTGGTTGATGACCTCGCTTTCAAGGACAATATACAGTCATCCCCCGAGGAGGTGTTAAGACTCTTGTCTGTGATCCAGGAGTTCGATCCTGCCGGAGTGGGAGCCAGGGACTTGAGGGAGTGTCTCCTTCTTCAGCTCCGTGTCCAGAAGCGGACTGAGGATGTGAAACTTGCCGAGACTATTATCCGGGACTACTTCCAGGATTTCTCCAACAAGCATTTTCCGAAGATTATCAATAAGTTAGGCATCTCTCAAGAGGATATGAAGGCCGCTCTCGAAAGGATTGTGAAACTCAATCCGTACCCTGGTGGCCAGATTGATGACACCTACACGGACCAGGCCCAGCAGATTGTCCCGGACTTTGTGCTGGACATCGAGGATGGTGAAATGAGGCTTGAGATGCCTCGTTTCAATATTCCCGAGATCAGGGTCAGCAAGAAATACGCTGAGCTTCTCGCGGAGAGCCAAGGCTCCCAGGATCGCCAGAAAAAAGAAGCCGCCACATTCGTCAAGCAGAAACTGGATTCCGCCAAATGGTTTGTGGAGGCTCTCAAGCAGCGTCAGAACACCCTGAGAAGCACCATGGAGGCCATCCTGGAGTACCAGCATGACTACTTCCTCGACGGTGACGAGTCAAACCTCAAGCCGATGGTCTTGAAGGATATTGCTGAAAGGACGGGATTCGACATCTCGACTATATCCCGCGTGGTTAACAGCAAGTACATCGAGACCCATTTCGGAATATTCCCTCTTAAGTATTTCTTCTCGGAAGGTCTTGAGAATCAGGAGGGTGTGGAAGTTTCCACACGAGAGCTCAAGAAGGCCTTGAGGGAATGTGTGGACAACGAGGACAAGCGCAAGCCTCTCACTGACGACCAGTTGGTGGCCGAGATGGGAAAGAAGGGCTACAAAGTCGCCCGGCGTACAATCGCTAAATACCGCGACCAGTTGGAAATCCCCAAGGCGCGGCTCAGAAAAGAACTATAGATTGACTTTCGCTCCGAAGGCTAAATCCCCGGCATCACCAATGCCCGGGATTATGTAGGATTGGCTTGTCAGCTCCTCATCTACGGCCGCTGTCCAAAGGCAGGTGTTCTCAGGGAGCCTCTTCTGGAGATATTCAATGGCGTAAACGCTCGATACCGGGCTGACGAAATGAGTGACGACAGGATCTCCGCCCTCGTCAATCAGCTTATTGTAAGCTATTTCCATAGAGGCACCTGTCGCGATCATAGAATCCGCCAGAATCAAGGTCTTGCCGGAGAGGTTAGGGCAGGTGCAGTACTCGATGGCGATGTGGAACTCATCTCCCTTGTGATACTTCCTGTAGGCCGCTATGAAGGCGCTCTCAGCGTTGTCGAATACGTCCATAATGCCCTTGTGGATAGGAAGGCCGGCCCTGAGGATGGTAGCGGCTACAACCTTCGAGTCGGTTGTGAGAACACTTGCTGTCGCTAGAGGGGTCTCTACCTCCTTCGGGGAATACTCGAGGGTCTTGCTGATCTCGTACGCGAATATCTGTCCTAGCCTTTCGAGGTTGAAACGGAAACGGAGACTGTCCTTCTGGACCTTCCTGTCGCGGATTTGAGCGACGATGTTGCCCAGCGCTGAGCGGGTCTCACCAAGGTTGATGACTTTCATGGTGTTCGAGAGGATGGTTTACAAAGTCAAAAGTAACTATTAATTTCAACTCAAGCAAATTTTTCAATCCCCGTTTCCTTCGAGTCAGATTACATACACCTTTTCATTCGAGAAACTGAAGTAGCGGTCGTCGCAGATTATGATATGGTCGAGCAAGGAGATATTGAAGGTTCCTGCCGCTTTCCTCATCGCCCCGGTCTGTTCGAGATCGTCTTTCCCTGGCATCGGATTGCCGGAAGGGTGGTTGTGGACCATCACGATTCCGCTAGCCCTTTTTTCGAGTGCCTTTCTCACCACTGTCCTTGGGTCCACTACTGTCGCCGACAGCCCTCCCATGCTGATCATCTCTTTCTGGATCACATAGTTGGCTCTGGTTAAGAATATAACCCAGAACTCCTCGTGGTCAAGTCCCTTCATCCTCGGAATCATCAGTTTGTAAACCATCGCAGGATCGCAGATCGGCACTTTCTCAAGTCCGGGATCTTCAAGACAGCACCTTCTTCCCAGTTCAAAGGCCGCGGTGATGGCCGCATACCTTCCAGAGCCGATGCCGTCCATCGACATGATCTCATGGGAATCCATAGATGCTATACCAGAAAGCCGCCCTCCACCGGCGGAAAGAAGTTTATTGGCCACGACCAGCACATTGTCTTTCTTGGTCCCCGAGCCGATGAGTATGGCCAGAAGCTCGGCGTTGCTGAGGGCTTCCGCCCCTTTGGAGAACATCTTCTCCCGCGGACGCTCGTCCGCACATAATTCCTTGATTCTCATAGTTTTGTTTAGTTGTTGATTGATAATTGTTTTCAAGATTCGTAAGGTCCCCTTCAGAACCACTGCCACCCTCGGCACGTTAAGAGGGGGGACCGGAGCATCGCTCTGCGATGCGAGCGGTGGGGCCGCGGAGCGGCGGTTCTGAAGGGGAACCTTACGATCTTGGGTTTATTTACGCTCGATAACCTTGCGGGCAGCCTCGGCGATGCCATTGGCATCAATTCCGTAAGCGGCAAGAAGCTCGGCGGGAGTGCCGCTTTGGCCAAAGGTGTCCTTGCCGTTGACATATTCAACCGGCTTGGGAGAGGTGGCGGCCAGAACTCCAGCCACAAGCTCACCCAGACCACCAGCCATGTTGTGCTCTTCAGCCACGACGACAGCTCCGGTCTTGATAGCGGAGGCGAGTATGGTGGCGTTGTCAAGCGGCTTGATGGTGGCGACGTCAATGACTTCGGCGCATATTCCCTCACCCTCGAGAGTCTCGGCGGCTTTCAAGGCTTCCCAGACCATGTGGCCGGTAGCGATGATAGTCACGTCCTTGCCCTCGTTGAGGACATAAGCCTTTCCAATCTCGAAGGGCTCATCCGGCATGAAATCAGCCACTTTCGGCCTTCCGAAACGAAGGTACACCGGGCCGTTATACTTAGCTGCGGCGATGGTGGCGTTCTTGGTCTGAGTCCAGTCGCAGGGGTTTAGGACCACCATGTCAGGCAGGACGCGCATGAGGGCTACATCCTCCATTGTCTGGTGGGTGGCTCCATCTTCACCGAGAGTGATTCCCGCATGGGAAGAAGCGATCTTCACATTGGTCTTGCCGTAGCAAACTTCCATTCTGATCTGGTCGTACACCCTTCCGGTGACGAATTCCGCGAAGGATCCGGCGAACGGGACAAGGCCAGTTAGCGCCATTCCGGAGGCGGTGCCTATCATGTTGGCCTCAGCGATGCCACATTCGAAATATCTTTCCGGGAACTCGGCCGCAAAAGCATCCATCTTGAGCGATCCTTTGAGGTCAGCTGTGAGGGCGACTACTTTAGGATCGGCTTTACCCGCCTGGAGGAGACCCTCTCCGAAACCGCTGCGGGTGTCTTTCTTTCCTCTGTCTGTGTATTTTTTCATGATGATCTCGTTTTTAGAAGTCTCCCAATGTCTCTTTCAGCTGACTCAGAGCGACAACGCATTGGTCGTCT
>OMQO01000046.1 GCA_900313275.1 uncultured Bacteroidales bacterium | reverse complement strand
GCCAGTGAAGCTTATGGTCATCTCCTCGGCCGGATTCGTGTCCGCAAGTGTCTGGAAATCTTTAGTTTGGTTATATGCCTTTGACATCCGGTCGCTATATTGCCGGAACGGATCCTCCCTCTCGTCGCTCATCCACAGGTGGGTGTCGGAGATGACCATAAGCTTCACTGGCGCCTTTATCTGATCCGAGAATATCTTAATAACGGTGTCTCCGCTAGTGGAGATCGTACTCTTTCCCGAACGGCCTTTTCCGGGATTCCCTGCCACAACCATTCCCTGTGTGGCGAGTGCAAGAGAGCCCGCCAGCCCGACCTTGATGAAATTTCTTCTGGATACCATATTATTCACGGTTATTAGCTTTTGCCAATATACGCGATTTTAGGCATAAAAAAAATGAGCGTCGACGCTTCCCGCGTGGACCCTCACTCTAACCACATAATTAATAACACTAAAACTAATAACCAATCAGGTTGTCACGGGAGAGAACCTCCTCGCTCAACCCGATGCAAAGGTACTGCTATTTTTTAAATTTGCAAACTTTTTATAACAATTTTTTAATATTTCTTCCTTAAATTGATTTAATCGCTTGAATAGAAGCGATATAAACAATAAGCAAATTTTAAAAACAGTTTAACCACCCCCAAAACCATCTGACTGAGCCGCTGATTTAAATCGATTAAAATATGAATTAAATTGTTTTAGTTACGATTTTTCACTCTCCAACACAGGCCAAAGTCGCTACTGATATTTTTACCGGAGGATGGGCTATTTCCCTTATAACTTCATAACAGGCGTGAACAGTAGCGCCTGTCGTAAACACGTCATCCACCAAAAGAATGTGGGAGCTGGCGGACAAAGAGACCCCTTTGGCAAGAGCGAAAGCCCCGGACACATTAGCCGCCTTTCTTTCTATGGACAGTTTTGTCTGTGTCCTGGTCCGCCTCTTCCTTTTCAGCACATCCGTACGGACTTCCGCTCCCAAAACCTTCGCCAATTCCCGCCCTATGACCTCGGCCTGGTTATATCCTCTTGACCAACGCCTCGTCCAATGAAGCGGCACCGGGATGACCGTGTCAACGTCAGCATACAGGTCACTCTGTGCCATATCCTTTGCCAATAAAGAGGCGAAATACCTCCCCGCCGCTAAATCGCCGTGATATTTCAGGCTTTTAGTGATATTCCTGTAGCCAGTTGATGCTCGATAGAAAAACAAGGCGGTTGCATAGGAATATGGTACGGCATCTTGTGACCTGCTATTGGACTGGACATCCAAATCCCTCTGAATGAGATCATTGAGTCTGTCGGCCATCCAATTGCGAGGCATTTTCGAATAAAATGTCCTCGGCATGTCGGCAAGACAAGCAGCACATACATGTTTCTCTCGAAGAGAGAGAATCTCTCCGCAAACAAGGCATTTGCGAGGAAGAAAAAAGTCCAGGAGGCTGCAAAGGACATCCTGGAAAGACAGGTTGTTTATCATAGTCAAAGTCTCTTTTTCGCGATTATACGAAAAAACCGCCTAAATTCGCGAATATGTTCTGGCGATTATCTTTATCAATTATTGTTGTTGGCCTTCTATCCTTTTCTGGAATAATGGCCCAAAGCGTGACTTACCCCGAAACGGTCAGGAAAGTGTTCGAGAAGGCGGATGCGGAAGTGACTGAGTACAAGATTCTTCGCTTCGCTCAGAATGACAGGAGTACCCTGAATGACACCTATATCGGCAGGCCGAGGATAGCCGTACCGGACTGCGAAGAGGCCGAACTCATAAAGCAGATGGTGATCAAGGCGGGTGGCGAACCGGTTGACATGCCCCGGAATGGCTGCGGCATCGTGGATCTCAGAAAGGCCGCGCGGCAATGGGACGGAGCCGCAATGCCCGACGGATGGGTCAAGACTGCGGAAGAATATTCGGTGTTGGTTTACAAGACAATAACGGACTGGAACATCCCTTACCTTGGCACATCCAAACTTACGGAACTTATTGATAATGGTTTACTTAGGCTTCCTTGCGACATTACTTCCTTCGAAGATCTTGTCTCAAAAGCCAGGATTTTCCGTCAAGCGGTCCGGATTATGGAAGACGCGTTTTGCATCGACACTCATTGCGATTTGCCGGATGAATATTCAAATGGTGTGTCGGTTGGCAAAAGAAGCAAGACCCAGTGCAACATACCTAAAATGAATGAGGGGCACCTTGACTCGCAGGTCCTGATCAGTTTCCTATGGCAAGGCCCTCTTGACGAGGTTTCGCTAAAGAAAGCCGTGGATAATAATCTGGCAAAAATCGCCAAGATAAAAGAAGACATCGCGAAGTACCCGGATCTATGTGCCCAGGCGAGGACTCCTGACGAGGCTATAAGGCTCAAAAAGCAAGGCAAAAAGGCCTTTTTCATCGCCCTTGAAAATGGTTACGGAATCGGCAACGACATAGGGAACATTCGGAAAATGAAGGACTTAGGGATAATCTACATATCCTTATGTCATTTCAAGGACAACGCTATATGCAACACTTCTTCCCACAATGGGAGCGATCCCTCGAAGGGTTTGACCGGATTTGGAAAGAAGGTCATTGAAGAAATGAACCGCCAGGGAATCCTGATAGACTTGTCTCACCCTTCAGCAGGGACTTTCTGGGATTGTATTGAGCTCAGCAAAGCACCTGTGGTCTGCTCACACTCGGGAGCGAAAGCCATATACGGTCATGACCGCGGGCTTGACGACAAACAACTGAGAGCGTTGGCGGAAAAGGGAGGCGTAATCCAAGTCTACACTGTCGCGGATTTTCTGGCAAGACAAGGAGAACGTATTTCTATAGAGGATTTTATGAAGCATTTCGACCACTGCGTGGAAGTGGCAGGACCTGAGCACGTGGGAGTCGGCAGCGACTTTGACGGAGGTGGCGGAGTCTGGGGATGCAATGGCGACAACGACCTCATCAACATTACCGTAAAGATGCTTGAGCACGGATATTCCTCCGAGCAAATAAAGGGCTTCTGGGGTGGGAATTTCCTTAGGGTCCTGGGCGAAGCGCAAGCTAAAGCAGATCGAGACTGAGCTGGGGGTCAGCTTCCCTACGGATTCGATCGAACTCCTCAACGGTCGCGAGGTCGGGATTGACAAGGACATCAAGGTTCCGCACAAGGATTCTATCCCCATTGTAAATATCTCTCATGCAATTGGTTATCCCAACAATCGCCGGGATGCCAAGACCCCTTGCGAGCAGTCCCACATGACCCGCCAAGTCTTCCTCTTCGGTGACCATCGCCACAACATTCTTGAAATTGATCATCACCGAGTCGGACAAGGACACGGTTTTCGCTATCAGGACGCTGCCCGGAGGAATGTCCTCAAAAGGATTCCTCTGCCCGCGGTCAAAGACCACGAACGCGCGCCCTTTGGCGAATCCTGCCACCCCTGTTCCTCGGATATTCATGTGTGGGAGATCAGATTTCCCAGGCCCCTCCCGGAGCGAAAACCCCTTCCACGAGATTGTCGTAGAACATTCCCCTCTTCGCAAGATCAAGGACGTTCATCCTGTGACGCATCAGCTGCACGATCGGGAACATGTCTTTCAACTGCTCCCTGGTCACGCCAATCATTGATGGATCGTAAGGCGCACCAGCTGTCTTGAAAAGATCTCGCATCTTTTTGAACGGATAGACTTGTGCCTGTAGCTTTTTCTTGAACTCAGGCCATGTGTCCCTGACACGGGTCAACTGCTCCCGGACAGTCGCGGCATCATTGTATTTCTTGGTGATATTGTCAAACCCAAGAGTCGGAGCGGGGAAGTCCTTGAATATCAGCTTCGCGCGTTCCTGCTCTTCCTCAAGTGAAGGCCATGCGGCAACACAAGCGTCGACATCCAATTTGGTGAGGTCAAGTTTGAACAGCTCATCGAACACAGCGCACATCGTCAGGGTGCCGATCGCAACCTGGAAACCATGCGACTGAAGTTTGCCGTTGAACCGATGATGAGTCATGTCGAGGATATGGCTGAAAAGGTGGTCGCAGCAGGACGCCGGGCGGCTCGACTGAGCTGCCTGCATTGCTATTCCGCTAAGAGTCAGGCCCTCAAACAGATCTGCCACCGCATCCGGGTCCCCAGCAGCGACTCCGGCGGGATTGGCCAGAAGGTCATCCAGATAATCCTGAAGCACATGCCATGCGTCCGGCTTTATAGGCGCCGTGCCCATCAGATCGGCCACCATCCACTCCGCCCCGGCGGGAACCTTGGCGGCAAGGTCGGCATAACCGGCGGCCGTCATCTCCTTCGGAGCGGCGGCGATCACGTCTATGTCGGCGATTATCGCCACGGGGGCCGGACAGGAGAATGTCTGCTTTGAATTCTGATAAGAAATCGAAGCCCCGAATGATGAATATCCGTCCACGGAGGCGGCTGTGGGCAGGGTCAGATATTGCTGCCCATGGTGATGGGAACAAAGCTTGCAAAGATCGTTGATAACTCCGGAACCAACTGATACAGCGATAAATCCACCATCAAGCTCCTTGTCCACCATCTCGATGTACTCCCATTCCGCATGGAACTCCTTCTCCATGATGACGAACTTCTCAACCGGAATCCCGGCCTCGACAAAGAGACCGTAAACCTTTTCTCCGAGAACCGGCCATGTGTTGATGTCTGCTATTATCTTGGCCTTACGGCCAGGGAAATATTGCTTGAAAACCTCGGGCACCATGGAACTGACCCCTCGTCCCATCTCAAACACCTTTGTGTCTGTAGCCACTTGTAACGCTTTTGCTATCCTTTGCTTGGAATCCATAAGTTGAGAGTTTGCGGACCATAAAGGTACGAATATTTTTTGTACCTTAGCGGTATGAAAAAGATCATTTTCGCGGCCACTCTGCTGGCTTTGTTCTCGACTGGGTTGAGTGCCCAGGAAAACCCTATCGCGACAATATCGAGAAATCCCGGATGGTGCGCGATCATCCACAAGTGGGGTTTCATCGGGGATTCCCTTTGCAGCGGCGAGCATGAGTACATCCGCTCTGACGGAAACACCGGATGGAACGACAATTACGCCTATTCCTGGGGCCAAAGGATTGTCGCTGCCATTGGAGGTGCCGAAGGAGAGAATTACTCCCAAGGAGGAGAGACCGCCAAAGGATGGATCGACCATTTCTGGAATTATCCGCTCAACCGCAACGCCGACGTGGATGCCAAGGTGAATCCGAAACAGGCCTACATCATGGCCCTTGGCGAGAATGATGTCAACACCAAGATCGCGCCAGGAAATCCGGCGACCGACATCAACCTTGAGGACTACAACCTCAACGCCGACACTTTCATCGGCCACTACGCGGGAATCATCCAGCGCATCAGGAGCATCCAGCCAAAGGCCCGTTTCTTCGTGGTCACAATGCCGGCCTGGAAGACAAAAGAAAAACTCCAGATGAACGAGAACATCCGCAAGATGGCGGAAGTGTTTGACAATGTGTATGTTCTGGACCTTGAGAAGTATGCGCCCGACTATGAGTCCAAGGAATTCCAGTCAAAATATTTCGTGATGGGCCACATGAATGCGGCAGGCTACCAGTGGACCGCATGGATGTTCATGACCTACATCGACTGGATCATCGGGAACAATCTTGAGGCTTTCGCGGACATCGCTTTTGTCCGCTAAAACAATGGCGGTTTCCCGTTAAATGTGTATTTTCGCGGACTGTAATAATAAAATAAAAGACATGACACAGGACGAACTCTTCAAGGTGCTGGTCGCGCACTGCAAGGAATACGGATTCATATTCCCCTCCAGCGAGATTTATGATGGACTGGCAGCGGTTTATGATTATGGCCAGATGGGCGTGGAGCTCAAGAACAACATCAAACGCTATTGGTGGGAGGCTATGACCCGCCTCAATGAAAACGTGGTGGGTATTGATTCCTGCGTGTTCATGCACCCGAAGACCTGGGTCGCCTCAGGCCACGTGGCCGCTTTCAACGACCCCCTCATCGACAACAAGGATTCCAAGAAGCGCTACCGCGCCGACAACCTTATCGAGGACTACCTCGGCAAAATCGAGGAGAAGATAGAGAAGGAGGTCGCCAAAGGACGCAAGCGCTTCGGCGATGCCTTCAACGAGGAGCAGTTCAGGGCGACCAACCCCAACGTCTTGAGGGAGAAGGCCAAATACGACGAGGTTCATGCCCGCTATAAGGCCGCTGAGGATGCCAATGACCTGAAAGCCTATAGGGACATCATCATTGACTGTGGCATCGTCTGCCCCATCTCCGGTACCGCCAACTGGACCGAGGTCAGGCAATTCAACCTGATGTTCAGCACCCAGGGTTCCACGACCGGCAATGCCGACGACGTCCTATATCTTCGCCCCGAGACTGCCCAGGGAATATTCGTGGAGTACCTCAATGTCCAGAAGACAGGGCGCATGAAGATTCCTTTCGGTATCGCCCAGATTGGAAAGGCCTTCAGAAACGAGATTGTAGCCCGCCAGTTCATCTTCAGGATGAAGGAGTTCGAGCAGATGGAAATGGAATTCTTCTGCCGCCCAGGAACCGAGATGGAATGGTTTGCGAAGTGGAAAGAGAACCGCATGAAATGGCACGTGAGCCTTGGCATGGGCGCGGAGAACTACCGCTTCCACGACCATGAGAAACTCGCCCACTACGCCAACGCCGCAACCGACATCGAATTCAACTTCCCGTTCGGTTTCAAGGAGCTCGAGGGAATCCATTCCAGAACCGACTTCGACCTCGGGAACCATCAGAAAATCAGCGGAAAGAAGATCCAGTACTTCGATCCTGAGACCGGTGAGAGCTATGTCCCTTACTGCGTGGAGACCTCGATCGGTGTGGATCGTATGTTCCTGGCTGTCCTCAGCCATTCCTACAAAGTGGAGCAGCTCGAGGGTGGAGAGACCAGGGTTGTCCTGAGCATCCCTGCCCCTCTCGCTCCGGTCAAGGTGGCTATCCTGCCTCTCGTCAAGAAAGACGGCCTGCCTGAGAAAGCCCAGGAAGTGGTTGATGAGTTGAAATATGACTTCGCCTACCAATACGACGAGAAGGACTCTATCGGCAAGCGTTACCGCCGTCAGGATGCCATCGGAACCCCGTTCTGCGTCACTATCGACAACGACACGATGAACGATGGCACCGTCACTGTCCGTGACCGCGACACCATGGAGCAGACCCGTGTCCCGATCTCCGAGCTTCGCGCGATGATCGACAAGAAGGTCAACATGGCGAACCTCCTTAGAAAACTCTAATTTTATGAATATCAAGTATTTCTTGGCCGCACTTTGCGCTGCGGCCATCTTTGTGTCTTGCTCAAGGGAGAAGACTGAGGTTTTGTTTAATGGAGAGAACCTTGATGGTTGGAAGGTTGTGGTCGCCGATGAGCCGGAGGGAACCGAAGAAGAGACTTTCAGTGTCAAAGAAGGTGTGATGCACATCAGCGGGAAGCCTTTTGGATACATCCGTACCGAGAAGAAATATTCTGACTATCGCCTTCATCTCGAGTGGCGTTGGGCCGGCGACGAGGGTGTTGACGGCGGAATATTCAACTATCTGCAGGACGGTGACAAGGTCTGGCCGCTAGGAGTCCAGCTTCAGATGACTCCCAAAGACATGGGTGTGCTGATGGGCGGTATCAAGATAGAGGGTCTAGAAGGTCCTTTTTACAAAAAAGACAGGATTGTCGAGGAGAGTCATGAGAAACCCGTTGGAGAATGGAATGAGATGGAGTTCCAGTGTCAGGGCGGCTCGATCAAGGTCTGGCTCAACGGCATCCTTGTCAACGAGGCAACTTGCGATGCCACTGATGGTTACATCGCCTTCCAATCCGAGTAGACATATCTTCGCCATAAACGACCTAAACCCAAAAACAAAGCATGGCGAGGAATATGTTGACGATACCCTGTAGTTTTGAGTCATTAGTCCATTCGATTAACTCTGTGCAAGACACCCTGCGTGAGCAGGCTTCACATGCCGTTAACCTTGCCCTTACAGCGCGGAATTGGCTCATTGGTTTTTACATTGTTGAATTTGAGCAACACGGAGAGGATAGAGCGGAATATGGAGGACAGCTTCTTAAGCGACTGGAAAAACGACTCGATAAAAAGGGGTTGACAGAACGTCGATTCCGTGAGTTCAGAAGGTTCTACCTTGTCTATCCCCAGCTTGACTCAGCAATCTCACTTTTTCTTATTGACCTCCCTATTGTCTCTCGTAATCCACTAAATATCAGCATAAAAGAGATTCGGCGGACGTCCGCCGAATTAATCGAAAAAGAAGACTGGATGCTTCCTGCTGAAACACTGTTCCATCGTATCAGTTACTCTAACCTATCGCTTATTTCACAAATTGACGACCCCGTAAAGCGCTCATTTTACGAGATAGAAAGTATAAAAGGTTGTTGGTCTACCCGCGAACTTGACAGGCAGATTGGTTCTTCTTATTATGAACGAAGCGGGCTTTCAAAGAATAAGAAGGCCTTATCCGCAATGGTTAAAAAGGAAGTCGTCATGTTAACCCCGGCAGACATCCTTCACGAACCTGTGACTCTTGAGTTTCTCGGTTTCAAGAGTAAAGAAACATGGACTGAGTCTGATCTAGAGGAAGCGATTATAAACCATATGCAAGAGTTTTTATTAGAAATGGGCAACGGCTTTTGCTTTGAAGCTCGCCAGAAGCGGATTTTAATAGATTCTGACTATTTCAAGGCAGACCTTATATTTTATCATAGAATTCTAAAATGCCATGTTATCGTCGACATTAAGATCGATCGCTTTCGTCACGAATATGCCTCTCAAATGAACACATACTTGAATTACTACAAATACGAAGTAATGGAGCTGGGTGATAATCCTCCCATAGGTTTACTGCTTTGCACAGGCAAGGGCGACACCTTGGTCAAATATGCGACAGCGGGATTGGATCAAAACATCTTTGTCCAAAAGTATATGATAAACCTCCCTTCCATAGAAGACCTAACCTCATACATTGAGAAAGAAACTGAAAATGAAATCCGCAGATTAGAAAATATTTAATTGTTAACAACAAGTAAATGAATTATTTACTATATTTGACAAACTCCAAATAAAACCAATCATGGAAAAACTTGATCAAAATTTCTCGAGAGAGAGCATCGCTGACCTTATCCAGGTCCAGTTCGAGCCAGTCTTCAACGTCACCCTGATGCAGACATTCAACGCCTTCCTAAGTTTCACGGCGGATAGTGTGTACATCATCCCCCAATTTGCGGATGACGCACACTATGGAGCAAGATGCTTCAATGTGTCTGAGATTGAGACCTACGGTAAAAAAGGCCTGTTCGGCTTCCAGATCACATTGACTGGAGGTGAGAAACTCACCTTCGCCAATGTGGGCAAAAAGATGCGTCTGGGCATTATTGAGGCCATTGAGGCCCGCAAGGCCTAGGACCACCGGCTTTTCTGCACACCCCATCTCATCGATGGGCACATTTTGATGAGTTTTGTGTCCTGATAGCCATTTTAAGGCTTCCGGGGCACAATTTCCTTTATTATGTGCCCGCAAGAGAGCCTGGCATGGATTATGTCTTCCGAAAGGATGGACATAAGGTCTTCTTTAGAAACTGTTTCTTGCGAGGAAAGCCTGTTGGCCTGACATTCAACGGTTTTTTCGAAAAGGTTCCTTACATAACGCGCGTTTCCAAAATGCCGGTCTCGATTATCAACAGCGTTCTTAAGTGTTGACCTCAACGTGTGTTCCGCGTTCGCGTCCATGTGATACTCGTATTTTTCCAGACATTTCATAAAAATACGATAGAGTTCCTCAGCGGAATAATCAGGGAAATCTATATATCTCGTGAAACGAGACTGCAATCCTGGATTAGTCTCGATAAATCTCTTCATCTCGTCAGTGTACCCGGCAAGAATAACAACAAGCCGGGCACGGTCATCCTCCATTCTTTTCAAGAGAGTAGCTATTGCTTCGGGACCGAAGTCATTCTCACCTCCAACCAAAGAATAAGCTTCGTCAATGAACAACACTCCATCGAGCGCAGAATCTATTATCCTGTTTGTCTTAACCGCAGTCTGGCCTACATATTCAGCTACTAGACCAGAACGATCAGTCTCGACAAGATGACCTTTTTTAAGAACGCCGAGTTCTTTATATATCTGACCTACGAGTCTCGCGACAGTTGTTTTTCCGGTTCCAGGATTCCCCGTAAAAACACAATGATAAGACAACTTGCATATCTTGAGACCCTGCTTTTTGCGGAACTCGTTAACTTGGACGACATTTGCGAGAGTCCTTATTTCCTTCTTGACAGGAGCCAGGCCTATCAACTCGTCAAGACGGACAATGGCCGATAGGCCGTCCACGTCGTCTTGGTTATCCTCTGAAGCGTCGCTAACCAACAAATCGATTAAAGCCTCGTACTTTGACCCAGACTCTTCATCAATCGTTCCAATAATCTTTCCAAGAAGAGAATACTGCGCTCCCCCAGATCCAGACATCTCCGCATCCTGGATAATGTTATAATCCCTTGAAAAATAATAATCCCCAAAGCTTCTTCGAATCTCTAAAATAGATAGAAAATCTTGATATTCAACAGTTTCTAAAATTGGATCATCAAGAGAACGAAGATAGTTGGCGCTAAGTTGAGATATAAGAAGTGGAATAGACGGTATTTCCGGACTAATTTGTTCCTCTTTCTCAAATTCGTTTATAAGATCCCTAACAGCTATTAAATGAACCCTATCCTCGAAATCAATAAATTCATCAGAGACAGTGATAAGACTGTTGAATTTCGCAGCGAAAATCTTACGGCGGGAAAAATCTTTCACCAAATGCCCGAATGCGGAAAGAGTCTCATCAATCCTTCTTAACCTGTCCTCTCCAACCTCCTTCATAATATTCCTGAATGCGGTCACCTTCTCCTCTTCAGCCTTTTTCTCTTCTTCCTCCTCATTCAGACGCTCAATTATTTCATGGGTGTTTCTTTTTTCACTGAATCCATACTTGACCCCAAAGAAAATGGCCACCAATCCTACAACAACAAGGATACCGTAGCCTTGTACTAAAACTCCGACAATGAGTGAACCAATCCCGGCGATAGCTATTAAAACAAATACCCGGAACAGCATTCGATTGTCGAGCAGCTCGATGTAATACTCCCTATGTTTTATCCAAAAATCCAACTCGGACTCTGTCTTCTTTCCAATCCATTTTTTTGCCTCGGGTAAAAATGCGACCATCCCAACAGCTCCTGGGACGACAACCCACCAGCATGGACCGGTGAACAGGCCGACTATCGTCAGCAGAAAAAAGATCGCCGAAAACACCAAAAGCTGTGGTTTAGGCTTACGTGTTTTGTTTTTCTTCGTCATCGTTTCTCAAAACTCACCTTGCAGACTGACAGGTTATAAGTCGCGTCCATAGAGCGCTTACCCTGGTAGAAAAGGTAGACTTGACCGTCGTCATCCTGGAATACTCCGGGGTGGCCGCTTTCGCATGCGTTCCATGAGCCTTCCGGACCGTGGGTGAAGAACAAGCCGTCCGGGGCGATCCTGGTGTAGTGGTAGCCATCTGTGGAGGTGGCCATCCCAATCTGCTGGCCCTCGTGGTTGTAGGCTCCGGCGTAGAACATGTACCAGACTCCCTTGTGCTTGACGACTGTCGGAGCCTCTGTGCAACTCATCTCCCACGGATATTCCGGCTTCATCAATGGCCCATCCACTGAGAGAAGAGTCCATTTGTCCGGACCATAATCGCTTCCGTAAGGAGCCTCGGCCATTCCCATGATCTGATAGGTGGCTGTGGTGTTCCTAGTGGCGAAAAGGAGGATCAGCTTGTCCTTGACCCTGTAGAACTCGGCGTCAATCGATCTTTTTATAGACCACGTGGTCTCCGGAACGATGATCGGCCTGTCACAAGTATTTGAGAAAGTAATCCCATCCTCGCTTGTGGCGTGCCATATATTGGCTATCCCGTCAGTTCCTTCCCAGGCCATCTGGTAGAACATGTGTATCTTTCCATCCAATTTCCTTACACAGGGAGCCACCGCACCCCGGAGGGGATTGCCCTTGGTGTCCCTCAGGTCCAGGTCTCCAACCCTGGTCCAGTTCACAAGGTCGGTACTACGGGCTATGGCGGCGTGCCAGTCGTTGAACTTAGGCGGAGTGCTGTTGTCCTGCGGAGCAGGGTCGAACGGCATCAGCGAATAATACATATAATATCCATCCCCGTGACGGATGACGGTTGGATCCTTGGCGAAAGGATAATCCTTGACCATTGAGGTGTCTCCATATTGCATTGGAAGCTGCTCCAAAACCACTTTCGCGGGTTTAGGAGAGCAGGCCGCAAGGCAAACTGCCAGAAGCGAAAGCGCTCGTGAATATGCTCTCATAATTGTTATTATTTTTCCTGATAATCGAAGTATTCAAAGTTGGCGATACCGTCCACCGCATACATTCCGAGCACGACCCCGGTGAAGCCTCCGGCCACCTCGGAACTCAAAAGGGAAGTCTCGAATCGTCCGATCTCCTTGCCGTTCACCTCAAAACGATACATATTCCCGTCTTCTGACACAATCCGCAAGACAACATCTTTTCCTCTTTTCAACGATACTGTTCCAAGGACGGTGTTCACGGACTTAAGTTTAAGACGCAACTTGGCTCTACCGTTCTCCACCGCAAGCGCCGCGAAACCATCGGGATTCTGATATGCGACTATGCCGGCCTCTCCTGACGAAGTCTCAAGACGGACTTTTGTCTCCGCTATTATTCCTGGACTCTCCTGTCGGACCCCTACGAATGACGGATGGTCATTCTCTTCAAGCGGCCCCGCTCCGACAAGGTTCAGACGCCCCTTAAGCGTCTTATAACGAGACGTTTCCGGATTCTGGATATATATCCACCCAGGACCAAGGGGGGCGTCAAAATCTTCCCTCCAAGACTTTTTCAGAGGAGCCTCGGCGCTCCAGCTGGCGGGCGTTTTCATGACCGACTCAATAGGAGCCCCGTCATTGATGACAGGCCAGCCGGCCACCCAAGATACGGGAGCCAAGAATGTCTCGCGCCCAAGGTGATGGAAATCCCCGCCGAATCGCCTGAACCCCAGGAACACGACCCACCAGGACCCATCCTTAGCCTGGACGAAATCCCCGTGGCCGGTGCCTTGGATCTGGTTATTCTCCGCAACCTCGCGGAATTGGGTCAGGATGGGATTCATCGGATTGGACTCATAAGGACCCCAGATATTCCGGCTGCGAGCGATTGTCAGGCTATGCCCCATTTCGGTACCCCCTTCAGAAATAAGCAGGTAATACCATCCGTCCTTCTTGTAAATATGGGGTCCCTCAGGGTAGCGTCCACCTGTTCCGTTCCAGATTATCTTGCTGTCTGTCAACTGTTTCCCTGTCACTGGATCAATCTCGCAAAGCTGGATTGAAGCAGGATTGGAGACCATGTAGCATTTGCCGTCCTCGAAGAGGAAGGACGGATCGATGCCTCCTTGCTTCAAATAGACAGGTTCTGACCAAGGCCCTCTCGGATCCTTCGCTGTCACGAAAAAGTTTCCGCCCTTGGTCACATTAGTCGTGATCATGTAATAGAGTCCCTCGTGATAGCGGATGGTGGTGGCGAATATTCCACCATAAGAGTTGGCCGTCTCAAGAGGAATCTGGCTCTCCCTATCTAGCACATTTCCAATAAGTTCCCAGTTGACAAGGTCCTTGGAGTGATAGATTGGAACTCCGGGAAAATACTGGAAAGAAGAGTTGACTATATAATAGTCGTCTCCAACCCTGCAGATGGAAGGATCAGGATGATAACCCGGGATGACAGGATTGTTGATCGAAAGAGTACAATCCTGGGCTAAGGCAGATGCTAAATAGAAGATTGAAAGCAGGAGTGTGACTATAAGATGTTTCATGCTGTTAATTATTTAGTTCCGGTTCTGAGGGAATCTCCCCGTAATAAATCCCAGTCCGCCTTGGATCGGTAACGCCCATGTCCCATCCCACCTGACGGAGGTGATTGAACACATGGTAAGCGACCCCATAAGGCGTTGAGAAATCCGGCTTCCAAGCCACATTTGACAAATTGAAAGCCGTGTTCACCAAATCAAATCCATAGTAGTGATGCCACAAGGTCCCGAGAATGCCGTACAAGTCCTTCTGGTGGGCATATTTGCCCTGAGATACTATGCCGGCCGGATCTTTCCAAGGGCAGGTCAGAACATCGAAGCCTAAAGATTTGAAGTGATCCAGAGTGGGATATGCCTCCCTTGCCCCCTCGTAGAACCAGTCACATATCACTATGTCCTTCGGGAAACCTTTGAGAGCTTCCGCCGTCTGGGAAGTGCCATTGGCATAGAATCCTTTCCACCTCGGATCTCCATGTTCGAGAAGCATGTCGTGCCACATCATAGCCCTTGCCCCAAGAGAGGAGATGGTCTCGCTAATCGCTTTGATGTGTTCAAGAAACAGTTCGGAATATGGCCTCGACAGGCAATCGGGGCAGCTTGGTTCTATCGCCTCATCGCAACCGATGTGGAAATAGGGCGGATTCCCGAACGCCTCCATCTGCTCAGCTATAAGATCTTGAATCAGCTTCCTCGCCTCTGGATTTGAAAGGCACCAGTTCCAACCTCCAAGTGGCTCAAACAGAGGCTGGTACTCAGGGTTCAAATCAATCACCGAATGCTTTCCGGCTCCGCCCCTTGCCATCGTGGCATGGCCGAAAACATTGATCTGAGGGATAAGGGTTATTCCAAGATCGTCCGCTATCTTTTTGATTCTCTGGACCTCTTGCTTCGTCATGGTCCCGTCCGGCCAGCCGAACCACGGAGCAATCTCACTACGGAAAGTGCCCCAAGGTTCAATCACGGCGTAGTTCAGCTTGTAATATGCCGCCAAGCGCACAAGACGCTCAACTTCCCAAGGCTCAGTCTCATGGAACCAGCAGATGTGTATCCCGCGGAAATCCATCGTCGGACTGTCTTGAATGTGTCCTTCCGGCACTATCCAGCCCTTCACAACCGTAGTTCCACGCATTGGAATGGCGATCTGGCGAAGAGAATAAAGGGCATATCTGACCCCTTGAAGGGTCGCGGCTGAAACCTTGACTCCATTTTTGCCTATCTCCATCTCATACGCTTCCTTGCCCAAATTGATCTTGCCATCCCTCTCCTTGGAAACCGCAGGGGCGTATTCCCCGTACCATTCTTTAAGGTGGGTCTCAGCCCAAGAGACCGCATCCTTGTCAGAACATGCCACAATCACCTTTGACAAAGGGTGATAGACCGAACCGGACAATTCCGCCTTGGCCGGCTCCGGACAAATGACAGGTGAAGAGAATCCCGCCACCGAGATGACGGAGAGAAGCATCAAAACTAAACTTATCTTTCTCATTTGCTTGGAGTTAATATCACACACACAGGATGGGGAAGCTCTATGTCCTTGCCGGTGTCTTTCAAAAGACCTGTCTCCGGATCCCGGGAGAATAACTGTATCTTATCGGAGTCCCTGCAAGCGACAAGAACGAACTTTCCATTGGGAGTTATCGCGAAGTTTCTGGGGTGAATGCCAGTCTCCTGATAACCGGCATAGGTCAGCATACCTGACTCAGGATCTTGGCTGAATATCGCTAACCCATCACCTTTCAGGCGGTTGCTCGCATAGAGGAATCTCCCATCTGGAGAGAAATGGATGTCCGCGCTTCCCCTAGCCCTGGACGGATCAGCTTGGATGGTCTGGATCAGTTCAAGGTCTCCGGCATTATAGTCATAGACCAGTACATTTCCACCTAACTCTCCCAACACATACATGAACCTGCCATCTTTTGAGAAGTCAAAATGACGCGGACCTTCACCTTCGGGAACCTTGATCTTGATCGGCTCGAAATTGGCGACCTTCCCGTTGAAGACAGGAAAGCGGTAGATATAATCACCACCTAAGTCAATGACAAACAAGAACTTCCCGTCTGACGAAACTTGAGAGGAATGAATATGTGAACCTTCCTGCCTTGCCGGATCAGGTCCTTTTTCCGAGAACTCAAGCAAGGTGCCATCCATAAGGTTCCGCTCACCATCAAGTGGGAAAACCGTCATTGATCCGGAAGAATAATTTGTCGCCACGACATCTCCCCCTACAAACGTCACATGACAAGGATCTTTCCCTGAAGTAGGCTTTGTGCTCTTCAAGGTAAGCGTTCCTGTCGGGGCGTCAAAATCAAAAGACGAAACAGCCGCATCCGTCTGCTGCTCCGTCACCGAATATACGGTCTTGCCATCCGGTGTGACCGCCAAGAATGACGGATTGGCTATGTTTGTCACCGTAAGGGGTTCTGAATCACCTGTTTCCTGATCAAAACTATAAGAATATATTCCCTCACTACCAGAGTCAGTGTAAGTCCCGACAAGCAGGGTCATGAAATCAGGATCGGAGGTACAACTGATAGTGTAATCTCCTCCCGGCGTGGTGTCCATAGAGATCACATCGCCGCCTTTAGGGGAACGAATCCTCAGTTTGCCCCCTTTCTCTGAATGGACACTCAAAGAAACAACCTCACCATCCTTCATTTCCGCGGAGACAACGAACGCTCCCATCGCCCTCAAACGATTGAAACTGACATCTTTCCAGTCAGCGGGAATCGCAGGAAATACCTCAATCACACCACTTTGGCTCTGAAGAAGCATCTCTTGAAGACCAGAGGCATAGGCAAAGTTCCCCTCAAGGGTGAAAGGCCTGTAAGTAAAGAGAGATTTCCCGCTCTTGGACTGGTCTCCATTCGCATGGAAAGAGTTCCTCAGCACAAAGCATTCGGCAAAGATCCGCAGCGCATCGGCAGCCTCTTCTCCGTGCCCTGCTCGAGCCTCCATATTCGCTAGCCAAGAATAGGAATACCCACACCACCAGTCAGGGCCGTTGGCGTGGAGCCTTGCCAGGGTGGAATCAATTATAGCCTTTTCACGAGGGCCATTGTGAATGTCCAGCAAGCCCAGAGGATGAATAGCCATCGCATGAGAGAAATGCCTGTGGGACAGGTTGTAAGGATGGCCAGGAGCGATGGCCAGACCACCATCCTGATCAAGGGCGTAATCCGGAAGTTGTCCGCCGACCTCTTTCCAATGGGCTGACTCGTCGGCCAGCCCCAACGAATCAGCCATCTCGGCCGCGGCGGAAAAAGCGAACTTTGTCAGGGCAAGGTCATAGTTGGTGATCTCGGGGAAAAACGCGTCTATCCGGTTGTCATTAATCTCCGGGCTGGAACTGAATTCAAAAGTCCTGACCCCGTCAGGACGAACCTCCGTCTCCTGCTCAAGGAACACAGCCACGTCCCGCATGAAAGGATAAGCCCTATTCTTAAGAAACTCATTGTCAGCCGAATACTTCCAATGCAGATAGAAATGCTGGCCTAACCAAGCTGAGGTGGTCGGTGAGAAACCGTACTGGACCCATCCTGCCATCGCATCACCCTCCAGGGTGCAGTAGCCAGGCGCGGCCAGGCCTTCCTTTCCAAAGAAGGTCTTCGTGAACTCTTTGTACTTCCCGACTTGGTTCCAGAGGGTGTTCAAATACCCGAGTCCCTCATCGAGGTGGTTGCCTATGTAAGAGGGCCAGTAACTCAGCTGGGTGTTGAGGTCATTGTGGTAATCGCCCTTCCATGGCGGCAGGAAACCATCGTCCGCTGTCCACACGGATTGTAAGGATATAGGATAAGAATCCTTCCTCGTCGCTGAGCCGAACTTGTACATCTCCCTGTCGTACTGGCGCTGGATAGTGGTGTCAGGAACCATCACGGACGAGCCATTCCAGTAGGACTCCCAGTAGTCCATATGGCGTTTGTACGCCTTGGAAAATCCCCCAGAAAGTGCCTTGGAAGCTTCCTCAACCGCATTTTTCCCAGAAAGAGAGGATGTCACGCTCCAGACAGCCACAACCTTATTCCCTTGATGTCTCCATTCCACGGAAACATCGTAGAAATAATCGTCCCAGCCTTGTTGGTGGTAGGTTATACGGTTCCCGTCACGGATAACCTCACCTTGAGGGTAACCGAGGAGAGCCAGAGATGAGCTTCCGAGTCCGGCCTCGTCTTTGGTCCTAATCTTATATTCCGGCGGAATTAATTGAATGTCAAAGGATTCCGGAATATTTTCAAAGATCATCCAACCCACGTCGCCATCTGCCTGGACAAAGGTTTTCATTGAGGCTCCGCTTTCCCACTGAACTTCGCAGAGAGCATTGTTAAGGAACAGTCTGTTGTTCTTGACCGGGCCCCATGAAGACACATCCACTTCAATGGCCGCTCCAGGTATTTTGGATGGCGCAGGCAAGTAGGATTTGTGCTCAAACACCTCAACCACAGGATCATAGTCCCCTTTGCGGACATGGTCTTTAACCCATTCAAAAGAGAATTCCTCCCCCTTGAACGCCTCGATCGGCCTCATATCCCAAAGGTCTATCCTGTCGAGTGACAGTCGCAAGTTATCTCCCTTTTGCCAGACCAACTCACCGACGGTGGCGTTGCCAAGCGGCATCGCCTCATCCCAAACCGTTGCCAAATCGCTGAAAACCAAATCGCTGTCGGAAGGCTCAAGCGCGATCCTTCCACAACCGGTTGAGGCCAGTATCAGCAAACCAGCCCACAAAAACAACAAGACTTTTCTCAAAACAACTTCTGTTTAATCAAACTTTCAGATGCTGAACTTCAATGCGACAGGCTCTTGCTTCATCCCTTTGGGAAGCTTCAGGCTGACCTGCCCGTCTTTCACAGTGGCTTTCACTTTCTTGCCAGTGTTGAGGATGGTCACCTTGCCGCCCTTTGGAAGATTGCCGGACCAAGTCAAAGTCTCCGGAAGAGTCTCGTCATCCTTCAACGCATAGACCGCGTAAATGGTCTGACCGTCTTTGGAAGCATTGAACCAGAACTGGCCGTCATTGTATTCCTTGGTGATTCTCGTTGAATAAATAGCCTCTCCACAGCGTCCCAGCCACTCTCCGACAACATCAAGGATCTCGATTGCCTTGTCCTCGATAAGTCCCTTAGGTGTGGGGCCGACACCAAGCACCAGGCAACCTCCCTTTGCGGTGATCTCGGCAAGAGTACCTATAACCCTTCTAGGGCTCTTGAAACGCTGGTTAGGGGACCATCCCCAGCTGCTGGTGAGTGTGATGCAAGACTCCCAAGGGTGGTCAATCTGATGGTCAGGCACACTCTGCTCAGGGGTCTGGTAGTTCTCGTTAGGGCCCTTGATGACACGATCGACGCAAATCATTCCAGGATTAACCTTCCTCGCTCCCGGCAGAACCTCATTTAGACCAACAGCGTCTCCAGTCACCCAACCACCATCGAGCCAAAGGATGTCGATCCGGCCGTACTTGCCGTGTGTGAGCTCGGTGAGTTGGTTCTTGGTGAAATCAACATAGCTCTGCCACCACTCGGGATGAGTCTTTATGTTGTAGTTGGGACGGCGGTTCGGGGTGGCGTAATATGAGTTCCAGAAGCCCTGATGATGCCAGTCGGGCTTTGAAAAATAGGCTCCGATCATGAAATCCTTCTTCCTGAAAGCCTCGAAGACATACTTCGCGATGTCCTTTTTGGGATTGTCCTTGAAAGCGCCATGTGCGATTCCGTAGTCGTCATATTCAGAGTCGAACATGCAGAAGCCGTCATGGTGTTTCGTGGTGAAAATCATGTACTTCATCCCCGCGCGGGTGAACACGTCCGCCCATTGGTCAGGATTGAAATCGACAGGGTTGAACTCCTCGGAAAGGCCCCAGTACCATTTCTTATAGTCCTCATAGACAGAGCCTTTCGGACGACGGATCCAGTCCTCATTGCATATGCTCCAGGACTCCACGATTCCGGGCACTGAATAGATGCCCCAATGCATCAGGACACCGAACGTGAGATCCTGCCACTGGTCCAGTTTCTCAAGCACCTGAGGATCGGTCGGCCACTCATAACCGTCGGCCTGCTTAACGACGTCGCCACGTTGTTGCGCAAAGGCCAAAGTTCCGGCCAGAAGGGCGCATAACACTAAACAAATCTTTTTCATATCTTATTGAATATTAATTATTTCTCAACAATAAGGGCCACTGGTCCGATAAGCCCGGCCCGGGGCGTTCCTTTGTACGGAGAAGGAATTGTCTGGTAGTGGTTGGAAAGGGAGCTGTACACAAGGACTTCGATCTTGTTCTGGCCCTTTTTCACGAAATCGGT
>OMQO01000047.1 GCA_900313275.1 uncultured Bacteroidales bacterium | reverse complement strand
CCGCGCCTCCTGGGGACGTATCGGAAATCTCGGGTCTGTGCCTTCCAACTACAAGAACGCCAATCTGGGTTCTTCCAATGACCTTGAGTGGGCTCTTCCTTACGGGGCGGAGATTGCGGACGCCGCCGGTAACAAGGTTTTTTTCAACAGTGCCTTGAATAATAAGCTCACATGGGAAACCAGTGAGCAGATCGACCTCGGTCTTGATTTGAACTTATTCAGTGACCGTCTGTCGA
This sequence comes from uncultured Bacteroidales bacterium, assembly GCA_900313275.1. Classification (GTDB taxonomy): domain Bacteria; phylum Bacteroidota; class Bacteroidia; order Bacteroidales; family UBA932; genus Cryptobacteroides. The sequence goes on along the minus strand of OMQO01000047.1, from coordinate 11,901 downwards.
TGTCATTCGATGTCTATGACAAGCGCACCTATAATCTTATCCAGGGACAGACGATGAACTGGACTTCTTCCATCGGATTGGCAGCGATGCTGGTGAATCAGGGAGAGGTCCGGAACCGTGGTTTCGAGGCCACTCTCGGGTGGAACGACAAGAAGGGCGACTGGACCTATTATGTCAACGCCAACTATTCCTACAATAAGAACTGGGTTTCAGATATCGGTGTCCAGGACGCTAATGGAAACAAGGGTCTATGGATAGACGGAACAGGTTATTTCCGCGCCATAGCGGACTTCTATCGCACTGAGGAAGGAATGCCTATCCGCTCTTACTACTTGACAGAATGCCTGGGCATATTCCAGAATTGGGATGAGATTTACGCCTATACAAAGGACGGAGAACTGATCCAGCCTAATGCCCAGCCTGGAGACCTCAAGTTCAAAGACAGGAATGATGATGGAAAGATCACTCTTGATGACCGTGAGTATTGGGGAAACGCCATGCCTAACTCCACTTACGCGTTGACCCTTGGCGGTTCCTGGAGGAATATCTCAGCCAGTGTCATGCTGCAAGGAGTCCTCGGCGCCCAGGCTCTGTACGCCGGAAAGTACGAGATATACAATGAGGGCTCAACCTTGACCAACAAGGAGAGGCGCATCCTGACAGACAGCTGGGTGGAAGGAAAGACCAACGCCACCATACCTATGTACAAGAGAGCTGACGCCAATGGAAACTACAGCACTCCATCAACATGGTATCTAGAGGACACCTCCTATCTCCGAATCAAGAACGTCACACTTGGTTATGATTTCACATCCTTGCTCAGGAAGTCCGAGCATTTCAAGAGCAAGAACGCCAGCATGTCGGTTTACCTCTCAGGGGAGAACCTTTTCACATTCACGAAATACACCGGTATGGACCCTGAGGTCAACGGTTTTGACGCTATCAAGTACCCTATCTCAAGGATCGTGTCCCTCGGTGTCAAGTTGAATTATTAAGCATGGAGGAATTGAATATGAAAAAGATAGTATTCTTTGTTTTACCACTTTTGTTCTGCCTTGGCGCATGCTCTGAGTTCCTTGACACCAAGAGTATGGGCGCGGCTAACGTGAACAACTATTTCAACAACGACCAGGAGGCCATTGACATTGTCAAAATCCTTTATTCTGACACCGCCGATGAGGCGCGGTGGGGTCGTGACATATTCTGGGAGCAGTGCGGAGCGAACGATGTCGTGTTCGGCCGTACCTATCCTGAGCTTTATCCTTTGTCCACTCTGACGATGGGCACCACGGAGAAGTACCAGAACTGGATCTACTCAAAGTGCTACTCGACAATGGCCACGGCGCAGTGGGTAATAGTCCATCTCGAGGAAAAGAAAGCGAAGACCAAATTGACAGAAATCGAGACCCGTACCCTTGGAGAGGCATATTTCTTCAGGGCGTTGCTCCACTTTACAATAGCGTACAGACACGGCCTGGGTGACCTTGGTGTTCCTTTCAAGCCTTGGGAAGAGTATGAGGACGGTTATAACAATGAGATTCCTCCACAGCAGCCTTCGGTCATAGATAACTACATGTATATTCTCTCAGACTTCAAGAAGGCTGAGGAATATCTGCCTTGGAATGGCTCCATTGAGGCTACTTACGGAAGAGCCGATATCGGCCGCGCCCATAAGGTCTCCGCTATCGCCTACCAGGCTAAAGTCTGGGCCTACATGGCCACATGGGATATAATATGCAAGGAAAGGAACCTTGAGCCGTGGAAAGAGGTCGAGACCCTCGTGAACCGTCTTGAGAATGAGTTCGGCAGAGGCCTTAACCCCTCATTTTCACAACTATGGTCCTCGGAGTTCGAGGATTTCTGGAACAAGGAGTGCTGCTTCTCGTTTCCTGCCGCCGGTGGCACTTTCGGGACATCCCAGGCGTCTGGAATTGTCTTCGCCGGTATTGTCCTTGATTACTCCGGTTGGGTCACCACCGACGGCCAGAACTACAGCGGCTGGGGCCAGTTCAAGCCCACGGCAGACATCTACAATGAAATGGCAAAGGATAATCATGAGGTTGACGAGAACGGTAAACCCATTAAGAATGAGCGTCTTGCCAAATCAATTCTCGAATACGGCGATGTGTTCCCGTTCCTTGGCGAGTATTTCGCCTACACTGACATGTCCAATGTCGAGGCCGGTTTCCAGATCAACAAGTACATGGACGCCTTCAAGCATGACCAGGCCGTCGCGAAGGGATATATTCCCACCAGCCTGAACAGGTGCACGCCTCGAGTGAATTTCCACATGATCCGTTTCGCCGAACTGATGCTCTTCAGGGCTGAGGCCTGCCTGCATCTTTATGGTACTGACAAGTACGGTGACATTAACGCCATCCGTCGCCGCTCCGGCCTTGTGGAGAAGACCAACCCTTCATGGGCTGACCTTTATCACGAGCGTCGCTGTGAGCTGGCTTTCGAGATGACTGACCATCTCCATGACCTCAAGCGTTGGGTTGTGACTGGGGAGCAAGGAGTGAATCTCGGTGCTCTATACGATCTCGCTTACACTGAGCTAACCACCCATCCCACGACCCGTCAGACACAGTGGTCTCCTGTCAAAGGTATCGTCACCGACAAAGATGGCAATGTGATGTACAACGAGGACGGAACCCCTGTATTTGATTACCTCTACTGCAGGCCTGTTGAGAAGGGTGGTAAGCTTGTTTGCGAGTACTTTGCGAATGAGGGTGACAGGAAGATGACTTCTGTCGAGGTGGACAGCGTGGATCCTGTTTACGGCTATGGGGTTAAGGATGGGAAGTTCATCCCTTACTATGCACGCAGGAACAATCCCGGCGCTGAGTGGAAGGAGGTTCCATATCCTGCCTACGAGACTCCGGTCAAGGAATGGAAGACTAATAAGATAGCATTCAAATACAGCGATACGGAAATAACCGCTTCCGGTGGGGTTTACAAACAAGTTGAGTATTAATTCAAACGCTGAGTCATAATGAAACGTGGAATTCTGTTAAAGATTGTAATGACGCTGGCATGCATGTCAGCGGCATTCAGTGTCTTCGCTCAGAACGTGACTGTCCGTGGAAAGGTGTCGGATGAGACAGGTCCCATTATTGGGGCGGTGGTCTTGTCCGGGAAAGCCAACGCAGTTACGGATATTGATGGAAAGTATTCAATTACAGTTCCTTCCAATGCTGTTCTGGAGGTTTCTTGTTTGGGGTATGTGTCCCAGCAAGTACCGGTGAACGGCAGGTCTTCAATCGACATCATATTGGTTGAGGATTCTGAGGTATTACAGGAAGCTGTAGCTTTGGGTTACGGCGCGCAGACGAAGAAGAAGGATTTGAGTGCCTCGGTGGGTGTCGTGAGCAACGCCGGAGAACTGGCTGCCAGACCTGTGGCCTCTACTTCCGCGATGCTTCAGGGACAGGTGGCTGGTGTTGTGGTCTCCTCCGACGGAGGATCTCCGACCAGCGGTCCTAGCGTCCTTATCCGTGGCCAAGGGTCGCGTAACGGCGACTCTGTCCTGTGGGTTGTGGACGGTGTCCCCGGCGGACCTATCGTCTCCATGAACGATGTCGAGAGCATTGTTGTTCTCAAGGATGCCGCCTCTGCCGCGATTTACGGTGCGTCTTCTGGAGCGGGCGGTGTGATCTTGGTGACCACGAAGAAAGCCGGCAAGGGCGTTCATGTTGAATATGACCTGGTGACAGGTATCCGTTCGCTGACTAACCTGCCTCAGTCCCTGGATGGTCCGCAGATGGTCCAGATGCGCTCCCAGTCCCTCGCTAATGCCGGCATGTCGGTCTCGAACGCATACAATCCGGAGAAGAACCCCTGGGCAGCCACCACACGAACCGATTGGTTCGCGGAGGTTTTCCGCCCTGCCTTCTATCAGAGACATAACGCCGCTCTTAATTACGGTACCGACAATTATAAAGGACGTCTGACCTTCAGTTTCCAGGATAACCAAGGAGTGGTCGTGAGCTCTTTCAGCAAGTCAATAGGACTCCGTTACAATGGTGAGTTCAGCCTTAATGATTGGTTGAAGATCACTGAGGACGCTAGTTTCAACCGTTCCAGCGGCCGTTCGCCTGACACCGGCTCCGCATATTCCGGAACTATCTTGAACGCCATTTATATGCCGAGGAGTTCAGAGGTGATCCAGTCTTCAGGGCCTCTTGCAGGTCATTGGGGTGGTGTTTTTACCGAGGATCCCGCATATTTCGCCCAATATGGAAATTATGGAGCCCTATTCGATGGCATGAATCCGGTCCGCCTTGCTGCTGATTATGACTATTGGGGTGGCGGGAACAGTTTCTGGTCCACAACTGGACTGGAGATAGCCAATCTTGTGAAAGGCCTTAAGTTCCGTACACAATTCACTTATACCTTGGGTAATAGCTTGTCCAAGAGTTTCACCCACAGGGTTGTGGAAGTCGGAGCGGCTAATGACGCTAACGGTTTGTCCTGGAGTACCGGGCAAAGCGATTCGTGGCGAGAGGAAACCACACTTACTTACGACCGCACCTTCGGAAAGCACACAGTGGGAGCGCTTGGTGCGGTGACCCTTGACCACTATAATGGCAGGGGCTTCTCCTTGAGTGGTTCCGGTTTCGAGAATGAGGCTAAGGATCTGCAGTACATCCGTTACGCGTCCGGCGTTACCGGTAACGATTATTACAGTGGCGATGATGCCAATATAGCTTTCGTTGGCCGTATCGCATACAGTTTTGCTGACCGATATTTCTTCACGGCATCCTATCGTCGAGACTATGCGGCCCGTCTCCCTGACAATTGCAACTATGGTGATTTCCCGGCTGTCACAGCCGCATGGAAGATCTCAAGCGAGCCTTTCTTCCCCAAGAATGATATTGTCAATCTGTTGAAAGTCAGGGCATCATGGGGACGTATCGGCAACCTCGGATCAGTCGGTATGAACTATAAGAATGCCACCTTGGGTTTCGAGGGTAATCAGTATTACCGTGTGGAAGCCGCCACTTATGGTGTGGAGAACAAGACCGGCTGGGGCATCATGTTCAGGCCTAACACGACTGTCAATGCCAACTTGACTTGGGAAACTTCCCAGCAAGTTGATGCCGGCTTGGATATCGACCTCTTCAAAGAACGGCTTTCCCTTTCAGTTGACTATTACAACAAGCTCACTTACAATCTGATCCAGTCCCAAACCACTGGATGGCCACAGACTATCGGATGGGGTGCTATGCTGGTGAACCAGGGACGCATACAGAACTCCGGCATTGAAGTTACCGCCACTTGGAAACACTCTGTCGGGAAAGATTTCTCTTACTATTTGACCGGCAACTATGCCTATAATAAGAATATGGTTGTCTCCACTGGAGTCGTAGATGATGAAGGCAATGCTGCGCCATGGTCAGGTGGAGGTGGCTGGAGAATGGTTCCTTGGCTTTACCAGACCGAGGCTGGCCAGCCCCTGAACTCGTTCTTCGTGATCAAGACCGATGGTCTTTTCCAAAGCGAGGATGAGATTTTCAACCACCTTCATGATGGAGCGCTTATCCAGCCTGCCGCAAAGCCGGGTGACCTGAGATTCGTTGACTTTAACGATGACGGAAAGATAAACACCGCTGACCGTCAGTATGTCGGTTCCGCAATGCCCCCGCACACGTTCGCGCTCACCGCTGGCTTTGACTGGAAGGGAATTAACTTCTCTATGATGTGGCAGGGCGTCGCCGGCAACAAGATTGCCTACGTGGCAAAGTCTATGATCCTGTCCGATATGGAGGGTAACTTCAACCGTAGCGCTGAGATTTTGAACGCCTGGAGTCCTGAGAACACCGGATCAACCATACCAAGGCTCTCGAAAAACGACCCTAACGGTAATTTCATAACGGCGTCTGACTGGTATATCGAGGATGGGAGCTATTTACGTCTAAAGAATGTCACATTTGGGTACGATGTGACCAGATTGCTTCGTAAGGTCCCTCATTTCGCAGGTAGGGGAAGCTCCTGCTCTGTGTATTTCTCGGGTGAGAACTTGCTGACATTCACCAAGTATTCAGGAATGGATCCGGAATGCGGCGGTTATGACACCATGAAGTATCCTGTGTCCCGCATACTCGCGTTTGGTGTTAAGATCAACTACTAAATAGGAGACTGACATATGAAAAAATATATTACTATTGCACTTTCGGTTATTGGTGCTTTAACCTTTTGCTCGTGTTCAAAGTTCCTGGATGTGAAGCCTCAGGGCAACTACCTTGAGGAAACGTTCTTCGAGACTGATGGTCAGGCCATTGACGCCATTTCGTCATGTTACAACGAGTTGCCGCAAGAATCATTGTACGGGCGTGAGATATATTGGGAACAAGGTTGTGTCAACGATTTTGTCTGGGGACGTACCCGCTCCTTCAATTCTCTCGCCACCTTGACCTACAATGGTGATGAGTCATGCCTTCGTGATGTTTTCGGCCAGGTTTACCAGAAGGGACTTAATCGTTGCAACTGGATTATTCAGAGGCTTTTGCGCAAGCAGGAGGGGAAAGAGCTCTCAGCCATCGAGACTCGTACTCTTGGCGAAGCCTATTTCCTCCGTGCCTTCTATCACTATACGATAGCCTACCGCTATGGCACCAAAGACCTGGGTGTCCCGTTTGTCGCCTATGAGACTGTCGAGGGAGGTTACAACAATGAGATTCCCGAGCAGCAGGAGTCCGTCATGAAGAACTACGAGCTGATCGTGTCTGACCTCCAGAAAGCAGAGAGTCTTCTTCCTGTCTTTGAGGAATATGGTGCCGATGACCGTGGCCGCGCGCATAAGGCCGCGGCCGCCGCATTGATGTCCAAGGTCTATGCTTATTGGGCCGGCTGGGATCCTTCGAAATGGCCGGAAGTGATCACTTGTGTGAACCGTCTGGAGCAGAGTTATGGTCGTGACTTGCACCCGAGCTATTCAGAATTGTTCTCCTGCGATTTCGCCAAGTTCTGGACGAAGGAATACTGCTGGGGTCTCCCTTCCTATGGCGGAAAATGGCACGCCGGTGACGGCAGCATGGAATTCCCCGGTGTATGCCTTGAGAACAACGGCTGGTCCAGTGAACTCCCGGCTGGAATGGGCTATAACGGTTGGGGACAATTCAAACCCAGTCTGGATCTTTATGAGGAGATGTCCAAAGACAATGTCGAGGAAGGCGTGAAAAACGAGCGACTCGCCAAGTCCATTCTTGAATATGGTGACCCGTTCACATATTTCGGTCAGCCATTCCGTTTCCACAGCTCTTCTGATGTCGAGGCGGGATTCCAGATTGGAAAATATATGGAAGCCTTTGAGGCTGAGGACTGTGTGGGTACTACCGCCCTTGATAATGAGGATTGGCCCTGCACCCGTATAAACTGGCCTATCATCCGTTTCGCCGACTGCCTGTTGCTCAGGGCTGAGGCTTATCTGATGGCCGGGGACGGAGGTTCCGCCGCGAGAGATATCAACAGGATTAGGGAGCGCTCGCACCTGAAACCTATCGGCGCTTCCGCCACTTGGACGGATCTTTATCATGAGCGTCGTTGCGAGCTTGCCCTTGAACCTGCGAATGACCACGCTTACGATTGCAAACGCTGGGCTGTTTTCGGCAACTCTGAGATCAAGGAACTGGCTTTGAACGAACTCAACAACCATCCTCGGGTGCGACACTACAAAAACCGCAATGATCCTGACTCACCTTATACGGTAGGTCCTTATCTGGATTATCAATCTCCTGTCAAGGTTTGGAAGGAGCAATGTCTCACCTTCCCTTACCCTTCCGAGCAAATCGCGAAGTCGGCAGGTAAACTGAAGAATCCGCCATCTTGGAACTAATTGATATATAACTATATACAATACACAATAACACACCTATTAATTAATCCAATTTTTTATCATTATGTTTAAAAAATTAGTTGTTATCGCGGCTCTGGCAGCTCTGGCTGTCGGCTGTACCAAAGAGACTGAATTGGTTCTCTCCAGTGAGTCCGGAACCTTGGAGTACAAGGCCAGTTCTTACACACTTAATGTGACCTCAAGTGATGACTGGACATTGACTCCTGGCGGCACCTACGATTGGATCACTCCTTCCAAGACCAGCGGAAAGATGGGTGACCAGATCACCTTCAATGCCCTGATCAACCTCACTGGAAAGATCCGTTCCGCAAGTTACACCATCACTTCCGGTTCTCAGACCAAGAACATCTCAATCAATCAGAAGAGCGGTACCATCGACGCCGCTGTCTCTCTGGCTTTGAAGAATGTCGGTAAGGGTACGGCTTACTTCGCCTTCACCATCTCGACTTCAAATCCTGATGACTACAATGAGTATGGTTTCTACTATGGCACCGATGCTGACAGGGCAAAGGCTCAGCGCAAAGTCGCTGGCACCAGTGTCTCCACCGGCACCAAGGACGTCAATCTTGACGGTCTTGCTGACAACGCTGAGTATTATGCTTGGCCTTGGATCACCACTGTGACTGGTGTTGAGGTCGTTGGTGACACACCCGTGAAGGTTGTCCCTCCGATCTGTATCAACAAGCCTGAGGATGTCCAGACTACTATCGACGAGGCCGCTGAGCACTCTGTCATCCGCCTGCTTGGTGGTATGGTCGTCACCGGCGGTATCGAGATGAAGGACAATGTGACTGTCTCTGGTGGTTGGAACGCTGAGTTCACTGAGCAGAACGCCGCCAGGACCATCATCGAGGGTGGTGAGGAAATCCCTGGTGTCCTCGTTCCCGAGGGTATTAAAGGTGCTGTCATCCAGAACCTTGAGGTTACCAAGGCTAAATGTATGAACGCCCCCTACAAGCGTGGAGCCGGTGTCTGTGTCAATGGTGACCTCACCATCGAGAATTGCTACATCCACGACAACCGCGCTTACTCACGTGGTGGTGGTATCGGTTCCGATGATAACCTGTCAACTCCTTTCACCCTGACTGTCATTAACTCCGAGATTTCCCACAATATCGCTGAGGATAGCCATGGCGCCGGTATCTACTCTGTAGCCCACAGCAAAATCATCATGGTTAACTGCCTCGTGGCCCAGAACTGGTGCCAGGAAGAGGACGGTTACGTTGGTGGCGCCGGGTTCTATGGTTCCTCTGTGCTGATCAACAACACATTCGCCAAGAACTACTGCAACGGTGAGGGCGACGGCTATTACTACAATTACATCTTCCGTACAGATGGTGATCCTGATCCTCATCACTATGTTGTCAACAACGTCTTTGCGGGTGATATGTGCCGTCCTTCCAATCCTTATTGCGCTGGTTGGTCTTGGGACGAGTTCCCTGCTAAAGAGTACTATCCTGTCCACAGGAATGTCAAGCTGGAAACCAGGGATGGAAAGACTATGGAGGATATCTATGTCTTCAAGAACAATATTATCCAGGGAACTATCGGCGGCGATGATAACGGTATGTATAACACCATTAACACTTTCATTCCTAGCGATTACGATATGTCGTTGATCTTCAGCGACTTCGCTGGTAATAAGTTTACCCCTGCGGCTTCTTCACCTCTCGTGAACGCTGGTATTACCTCCGATCCTGAAGTTTCCGCTATGCTTGCGAAGTACGCGAAGGATCTCGCTGGCAATCCTCGTATCGCTGGTGCTTCCGTCGATCTTGGTTGCTACGAGCTTCAGTAAGCTGTGAAGAACTGTTTTTTGTTATCAGATTAATTGGTTTTGGGCATGAGGGCGGGCCGTCAGGCTCGCCCTTTTGTTATCTTCTTAACCGGACGAAGATGGAGAGGGGGAGGACTTTGCCGAATTTGTCCTTTAGGGCGAGTTCGCCAGAGTCGAGAGGTGTGTCTGCTTTGAGTCCAAGCGCCTGACGGACAACTGTTTCCCCGAGCACTGCGGAGAAACCGTTGGAATAAAGATTCAGAACCATGAAGCTATTCTCGGGAGCGAGGATCTGGCCGACATTGCGCATCATTTCAAAGAGGCATTCATCAAGCTTCCATTTCTCCCCGTCCGGGCCGTGGCCATAGGCCGGAGGATCAAGGATTATTCCGTTATAGACATTCCCTCTTCGGGCTTCTCTCTTGGCGAATTTCATAGCATCCTCAACCACCCAGCGGATGCCGTCCATGCCGCTCCGGTCCTGGTTCTCATGCGCCCAAGTCACTACCTGCCTGACGGAGTCCAGATGGGTCACATCCGCCCCCGCTGCCCTTGCGGCGAGCGATGCCGCTCCTGTGTAAGCGAAAAGATTCAGAACCTTTGGCCTCTGTCCAATGGAAGCGGCTATCTCAGAAGTGTTTCTGAATATATATTCCCAATTCGCCGCCTGCTCAGGGAATACCCCCACATGCTTGAAAGACGTCAGCCCAAGACGTAGATTCATGGATAACGTCGCAGGCTTTGGCGGTTGTTCTTCCGGCGAGCATTTACCCGGATAGGGCGCGAAGCGCAGCGAGCCGGAGGAATTACCGCCAAAGCCGCCAAGATACTTGATCCACCACTGGTCAGGCATCGCCTTCAAGCGATCCCAAGTGCCGCTATCCTCCTTCCCCGCCTTGCCAAACCCCGCTCCCGGAGTGAACACAACATGAGCTGCCGAATCCCATTCCTTCTGGGACAACTCCTTGCTCCACAACGCTTTAGGCTCGGGCCTTGAAAGCACGAAACCACCGAACCGCTCAAGCTTCATCCCGTCCCCGGAATCAAGAAGCTCGTAGTCTTTCCACCTATCTGAGGGAAACTCTGTCGCCATGATGGTGCAAAGATAAAAAAATAGTATCTTTGCGCCGGAAAAAAACGATAACAAAATATTAATTACTATGCAGCAGCACATTGACTCTTACGATTTCAAAGGCAAAAAGGCCATTGTCAGGGTGGATTTCAACGTTCCGCTTGACGAGAATTTCAACATCACTGACGACACCCGCATCCGCGCGGCTCTTCCGACCTTGAAGAAGGTCCTCGCCGAGGGAGGCTCCCTCATACTCATGTCCCATCTCGGCCGTCCGAAGGGCGTCACAGAGAAGTTCTCCTTGAAGCACATCGTGGCCCATGTCTCCGAGTGCCTTGGAGTTCCTGTCCAGTTCGCCGAGGATTGCCAGAAGGCCGACGAGCAGGCCGCTGCCCTCAAGCCGGGCGAGGTCCTGATGCTTGAGAACCTGCGTTTCTACGCTGAGGAGGAAGGTAAGCCCAGAGGACTTGCTGAGGATGCCACCGATGAGGAGAAAGCCGCCGCGAAGAAAGCCGTCAAAGAGAGCCAGAAGGAGTTCGTGAAGAAACTCGCCTCTTACGCTGACTGCTACATCAACGATGCTTTCGGAACCGCCCACAGGGCCCACGCCTCCACTGCCCTCATCGCCAAGTATTTCCCTGAGGACAAGATGTTCGGCTACCTGATGGAGAAAGAGATCAAGGCCATCGACAACGTCCTGAAGAACGCCCGCAGGCCTTTCACCGCCATCATAGGCGGATCCAAAGTTTCCTCGAAACTTGCTGTCCTTGAGAACCTTCTGGGTAAAGTTGACAACCTTATCATCTGCGGTGGAATGGGTTACACCTTCATCAAAGCCGAGGGTGGCAACATCGGTAACTCCCTCCACGAGGACGATCTCATCCCTCAGGCCAAGGAGATAATGGAGAAGGCGCAGGAGCTTGGTGTCAACGTGTCCCTGTCTGTCCAGACCCGCGTCACACAGGAGTTCGCCAACGACACTCCCGAGATGGTGGTTCCTTCCCACAAGATTCCTGACGGATGGGAGGGCATGGACTGCGGTCCAGCTTCGATCGAGAACTGGGCCAGGATCATCCTCGCCTCCAAGACCATCCTTTGGAACGGCCCCGCCGGTGTGTTCGAGTTCCCGAACTTCGCTACCGGAACCGAGAAGATAGCCGAGTGTGTCGCCAAGGCTACTGAGCACGGAGCTTA
>OMQO01000115.1 GCA_900313275.1 uncultured Bacteroidales bacterium | reverse complement strand
CAACTCACTGGAAAGCCGGGGAGTCAACCTCTGGTCATCAGCTCAGGACAGTCAGCGATGGGATGTCTTCAGGATCGGGGCCGAATCGCATAACATCCTCACAGTCAAAGATAAAAGACCCGATGTAAATGCCCGTATTCCTATCCGTGAAGTCTGGAGAAAGAAGTCCAGAAAGGGAGTCGGACTCCCGATGACAGCCTTCTATGGAGGAGACCTTGATTCATGCTACCGTAAGGTCTATCTCGACAATAAGGACAATCTCCATGTCGATGATTTCTTCATCGGAGGTGACACAAAGCAGGTCTTGAGGTGGGCGATGTGCACCGAGGCCGAGGCCAGGATTCTCGGGCCAGCGGCTATCGAATTGAAAAAGGACGGAAAAACCAGAGTATTAAGAATATCCACAAAGCATTATGCCAGCCCGAGGATTTGGCCTACGACTCCCCATCACGATTATGATGCGGACAATCCCGGCACCTGCCTTGTCGGCTTCGACATCAAGAATGTTCTTCCCCACGAGAAAGTCTCGATCAAGATCACCCTCGTGAAATGATTGGGCTCCGACGGAGGCAGCCCTTGCCTCGGCGGGATCAAACAATTCCGAGACATGAGAATAGCCGGCGGTAAGCGTCGGCTTTTTTCTGTAATGGAAGAGGATACGCCCTCGAGGTGGATGGCATACGGTAAAGCCGCATCGGACGGCTCTCGAAAGTGAATTCAGAAAAATCTCCAACAGCGGGGGCCTCAGTCCCAAAGGCAGCGCAAAGAGTCTGGGAGGCTTTCTCCCCTGTCACCACCACGGCGACACATTCCGGAATCTGACGCAGAAGTGCTGGAATATCAGTTGGTTCCACCACTTCAAGAAACTTGTCAGAGGCATTGTCTTTAAGCCTTCGAACCACCGTGGCAGTGTCGTACATGGCTATTCCCTTTTCTGTACAGAACTCCTTGATCTCCTGGAGTTTGAATTTCTTGGCGGCCAGATCAACAAACCTGTCTTTGTCCTCAAAAAAAATAAGTCCAACAATCCTCCAGAAATCATTGATGAAATTAGGGTAATAGAATTCCATGCTCCAACGCTTGGGCTGAGGAGGGAAACTCCCAAGCATCAGCACCTTAGCCCCTTCAGGAAGGAAAGGCTCGAAAGGATGTCTCTCTATCTCCGCCGCCATCACTATGCCTTTAGGAATATTTCTCTCTTGTACATGATCATCATGATCAGGAAGAGGATAGTGACATTTCCGAGGGTGACGATCAGCTGGAAGTAATCACCCGTAATATTAGAGAATCCGTGGAGAAGAGACTTGCTGACTGACGAGAAGTTTATGACCTCACCGATGGTATAGGCTGCTATCGAGTTCATTCCGAAATACTTGAGCCAACCAAGGCTCTTTCTTCCCCACCCCTTGACATCAACAAGCAGATAGACAATCGCCAAGGCCATACAGCATATTCCCCCGGAATAAAGAGTCATCGAACTGCTCCAAATCTTTTTGATGATCGGGAACCACGAGCCAAGGCCTAATCCGAAAAGGATCAGAGTCACACCTGTAGCGGCGAGCAAAAGCCCACGGAACGACTTGGGCCTGGACTCGTCTTTCAAGACAGTCCCGGCATAACATCCCAGCATGACAGTGACTATGAAATTGAGGCTGCTTAGAATCCAGGTGTATTGGTAACCTTCATTCCATGCCCAACTACCGTCAGGATTCCAGATCACTCCGTCACGATGGCTCCCCAAGACAGCCTTGTCGATGACCATCGCGATGTTTCCTTGCGGATCAAGATTCATATGTCCGAACAGGACGAACGCCAAGATGTACAATCCGAAACAAACGGAACCGAAGATCCAACTTCCCTTTTTCCCGAGATAAACGAAGACAAGAGCGGCGAAAACATAGCCCACGGCGATGGCCTGAAGAGTATTAGCGAATGGATGGAACTGCTTGAAATCCAGATTCAAAAGGTTGCCTTGAACGATCCATCCAAGGAAGAACAGCAGGGCGAAGCGCTTAAGGAGCTTGAGATGGAAGGACTTCCCAGGCCTCTCCCCTTCCCTATATTTGGCCATCGAAAAGGGAATCGTCGCCCCTGACATGAACATGAACAAAGGCATTATTATATCCCACAACACAAAGCCTTCCCAAGAGACGTGGGTGACTTGCCGGCGTACACCGTCCCAAACGGGAGACTGGTTGACACTTAAGAAGGTGTGGATAAGCGGCCCCGCGACAAGCAGCAGGAACAGATCCATTCCCCGCAGGATGTCCAGCGACTCAAGCCTTTTCTTGACTTCCATTATTCCTTAGCGGCTTCGAATTCTTCTATTATCTTTTCCGCCTTGGAGTAACCGTCAGCCGGAGCCTTCCACATGATGGCGAAGACCAGGCAACCAAGTATGCCGAAGGCGATAGCCACGGCAAACACGGTGTTCCAACCGAAAGACTTGGCTATCATACCGAATGCCAAACCTGAGACCGTCGTACTTGCGTAACCGAATATTCCGAGAATACCATTCGCAGAGGCGGCCGCCCGTTTGGTAGCCTGATTGGAAGCGGCTATTCCCGTGAGTGCCTGGGGACCATAGATAAAGAAGCTGGACATGATCAGGAAGAATATCGCCAGCCCGGTGTTGGACTGCGGCATCCTCCAGAAAGCGAAGAAGCACAATGTGGCCATCACCATAAATATCAAGCAAGTATGATGTGCCTTACTCTTGAAGAACCTGTCCGTCACCCACCCGGCGAGCAAGGTGCCGATGATGCCTCCGACTATCTCGGAAGCGGCCACCACATTAGCTGCAGTGGCGATCGGAAGCTGCTTATAATCAGTCAGGAACATTGACCCCCAGTCAAGGATCGTGAACCTTATGACATAGACGCAGAAGTTGGACACCGCCAGAATCCAGATCATCGGATTGCGGAAGACCATCTTCTTGAGGAGAACCTTGTACAGGGCGTGGGCATGTTCGGGAGTCTCATGTTCCGCCGCCGCGGCTTGTGAGGCAGGGACATGCTCGTCCAGAAGCTCGGGGCTTGGAAGTCCCACATCGGAAGGTGAATTCTTTAAACCGAAAAACAGGAGGAAACTTCCAGCCGCCGCAAGGATGGCGGGGATGAAAAAGCACCACTGCCAAGCCTCATAGCCAAAGCGACCAAGGATGAAGGTACCGATCAGGACAGCGACCAGACCAGCGCCAATGGAGTGAGAGCTGTTCCAAACACTCTGCTTAGTCGCAAGCTCGGATGGCTTTATCCAGTGAGCCATCAAACTACCGCAGGGAGGATAGCCCATCCCTTGCGTGAAACCATTGATAAGCCACAGGGAGCCAATGAAATACACCAGACCGACAGTGGCTTTGCCGCTAGCGTCCATATAGTGGAAAAGCCCGTTCATCTGGGGACTCAGACCGATGACGAAGTTCACTACCGCCGAGAGCAAGAGTCCCAAGCCCATAATGAACTTTTTCGAGCGCGCCCTATCGGAGATGAAGCCGTTGATGAAGCGGGACACACCATAGACTATTCCGTTCAGTGTCAGGAATATACCGAGCTGCGTCTCATCAAGCCCAAGCTCGGACTTCAACGCCGGCATGGCGATGCTGAAATTTTTCCTCACAAAATAGAACAAGGCATAACCGATCATCAGGATGATCAGCGTCCTCCACTGCCAATAATTGTATTTTTTCTTGATACTCTGGTCCATAACACAAATATAGCGAATTCCGTTATTAGTTGATTTCCCGGAATCAAAATAACCGCTGAGGAATTAGTATATTCGCGTTTGATATGAAAGAGAACTACAACAAGACACTATCGGAAGAGCAGAGGACGAGGCTGCGCCGCATCAGGCATCTGGCGCTCGACATGGACGGGACCATCTACATGGAGAACAATATATTCCCGTTCACCATCCCGACCCTTGACGCTCTGAAGGAGGCTGGTGTCGGGCATTCCTTTTTGACTAACAACCCCACAAAATCTGTCGGTGATTATGTCGCCAAGTTGGCCAAAATGGGCATTGAGTGCGCTTGGGAGGACATGTACACAACTCCGATAGCCACAATAGATTATATCAAGAAAGCTTATCCTCAAGTCAAGAGACTGTTTATGCTCGGGACTCCAAGTATGAGGAAGCAGTTCGTCGAGGCTGGATTCATCTCATGCGAGGATGATCCAGCTGATAAGCCAGATATGCTGATAGTCGCTTTCGACACGACCTTGGTATATTCAAGGCTATGCAGGGCCGCCTGGTGGGCAAAACAGGGAGTTCCCTACATCGCCACCAACCCGGACTGGGTCTGCCCGACCGACGCTGAGACCATCCTTGTGGATTGCGGTTCGCTCCAGAAATGTATCGAGGCGGCAACTGGCCGGCGGCCAGATAAAGTGATGGGGAAGCCAGATCCAACAATGTTGGACGGAATCCGTGACCGACACGGTTTGATGCCCGAAGAGATAGCTATGGTCGGGGACAGGATCTACACCGACATCGAGATGGGACGCAGAGCTGGTGCGGTCAGCGTACTGGTCCTGTCAGGTGAGACGACTCTTGAAGCAGCGTTAGAAGCGTTTGGCGACCAGCCCTTCGACCCTGCTCAGGGACCGGTGTTGATTGTCCGGGACCTAAAAGAACTCGGAGACCTTATTCTCGAAAGCCGGAAGCAGTTGTAAATGAAGATTTTATTCATACATGGCCTGGCATCTTCTGGTGCGTACAAGATGGCGTCATCCTTGCGTATTCTCTTCAAGGGAAGCGAGGTCATAGCTCCCGATATGCCGATAGAGCCTTCAGAAGCCTTTGCCTTATTAGAAGGAATATGCTCGAGTGAGAGGCCGGACTTGATCGTGGGCCACTCTCTGGGCGGTTTCTGGGCACAGAAACTCCGTGGCTTTAGGAAGGTGCTAGTCAATCCTGATTTTCACGTCTCACGGCTTCTAAGAAGCAAAATCGGAGTAATGGATTATCTTTCTCCACGGAGGGACGGCGCTTTGTCATTCGAGATAACGGAGGAGGTTTGTCAAGGTTATGAAGCCTTGGAAGCCGTTCAGTTTGAGGGCCTTGATAATTCAGAAGTTGCCCTTACGACCGGTTTGTTCGCAGATCATGACGAGATGGTTGACTGCTTCGACGAATTCAACACATACTATCCTGGCAGAGGGCACCGCTATCCGGGAACCCATCTCCCTAACTATCCGCAGATAAAACAGTATTTCCTACCGGTGATTCTCAATGAGATATCTTCTGAATAACAGTACTGACCCGTATTTCAATATGGCTTTGGACGAGTTCTGTCTCGAGAATATCGTCCTCGACGAGCCGTATTTCTACCTCTGGCGCAACCGTCCCTCAGTCATTATCGGCCTCAACCAGAACGCATATTCAGAAGTTAATTTGGGATACTTGAATGCGAACGGGATCACCCTGGCGAGGCGTGTCACAGGTGGCGGAGCCGTCTATCACGACCTGCAGAACCTGAACTACACCATCGTTGGCTGGCAGGCGGCAAATGACACTGCCGCTCCCTGTGCTTCGCACCCTGCCATAACAGGACCGACTGTTATAGTCGAAGCGTTACGCCAACTGGGAGTACCGGCCGAGCTGACCGGAAGGAACGACATATTCGTCGAAGGACGGAAGGTATCCGGCTATGCCAGAAGAGTTTCCAAGCGGCAGGAGATTATCCACGGTACTCTTATGTACGATGTGGATATTGACACCCTAACCCAAGTGCTGGACACTCCGGAATCAAAACTGAACGCCAAAGGAATAGGTTCGGTAAAAAGCAGAGTCGCCAACCTGAAAGACTTTCTTCCGGGATTCAAGTCTTTGGATGAGGTACAGGCCGCCTTGCAAGACATTTTGGCGAGTGGGGATTGCCAGATGGAACTAACTGAGGATCAG
Source organism: uncultured Bacteroidales bacterium (assembly GCA_900313275.1). Lineage (GTDB taxonomy): Bacteria > Bacteroidota > Bacteroidia > Bacteroidales > UBA932 > Cryptobacteroides. The sequence goes on along the minus strand of OMQO01000115.1, from coordinate 1,281 downwards.
CTCGCTGAGGTGCAGAGAATGGCAGATGAGAAGTTCTCTACATGGGACTTCATCTATGGCCGGTCCCGTCAAGCTGACCTTGTCCGAAAAGCAAAACTCCCTTGCGGAACTGTCGAGGCCGCGATCAGCCTGGACAGGGGGTTGATAACTTCCATCACTTTCGCGGGTGACTTCATGTTCGACGAACCCGCGACGGAATTGGAATCGAAACTGATCGGTTGCCGCTTCGAATATGATGCCCTCGAATCCGTTCTCAGTCAAACCGATATTTCCCGCTTTTTCCGAGACACCAATTCATCTGATGTCCTCGACTTATTATTGACCTGATCTTTTCCCAACCTTTCGGGCCGCTTTTCCGTCTAACATATTGAACCGCCCTAATGGCGGGAATAGTTAATCATTAATAAACAGGAAAGACCATTATGGAAGACATCTTACTCCCGATTTTTATGTGTGTAGTTATGCCGGTCGCGATCGTCTGGCTGGTGATGAGGGCAAAACAGAATGAGACGAACAAAATGGCCGAGATAATGCTAAAGGCAATCGAGGCGGGCATACCCTTAGACCCTGACTTCTTTAAGACACAAACTCGAACCCTGCAAAAGAGCCTCAAGGAAAGGCAGCTCGGCTGGTTGACCGCAGCCTGTATTCTGATCGCTTTGGGGCTTGGCTCTATTCTGGTCGGAGCTATTATCATCCTGATAAACAATTGGACATATGATACCGCTCCGACAGCATATTCGTTGTTAACCTTCGCAGGCGGACTCGTGCTTGTGATCGGGATAGCGCTTCTGGTAGTTTACTTTATCAGGAAAAGGATTCTCGCAAAGGAGCTCGAAGCCGAGAGAGAAGCAATGGAAGCGTCCATGGAGAAATGACCGAGGAACGTTTCATCGACCTTGTCAGAGTTGAGCAGGAACCCCTGAGACGGTTTCTGCTTGCTTTGTGTGGCGGTGATTCCGCCCTGGCCGATGATCTGGCACAAGACGCCATCACTCGGGCATATGTGGCGTCAGGATCATATCTTGGACTATCTTCTTTCCGCACCTGGCTTTTCAGGATAGCCTACAACTGCTATGTTGACTATAGCAGGAAGAAACACCCGGAACTGGTCCCGATAGAAGGTAAAGACACGTTGAATCTTCCCGCTGAAGAAACGTCTGACGCCGCTTTCCGTTTCCAACAAATCAATCAAGCGCTTGAACGGCTCCCCGAAAAGGAGAAAGCCGTCATCATCTTGTTTTATTTCGAAGATAGGAGCATCAAGGAAACAGCATCTAT
>OMQO01000067.1 GCA_900313275.1 uncultured Bacteroidales bacterium | reverse complement strand
TTAAGCCTGCCGCTAGCGTTCATCCTGAGCCAGGATCAAACTCTTCTTTGTATATACACTATATAATTCTCAGTCCGACCCCGGCAGCTTCATTCTCTCTCAACTGAAAAGAATCAACGCTCTCGATTTCTTTCTTGAACAATTGTTCTCGGTACTTGCTTGTACTGTTCCTCAATCTTGTCAATGATCTTTTTGGTTTCTCACGCCAAAAATTGGCGTAAAAAATTCCCATTCGACTTGCGAACGGGATTGCAAAGGTACATATCTTTTTTAAACTAGCAAACTTTTTTAAGAAAAATTTTAAATATTTTTTTGTTTCCGTAGGTTCAGCTGAATCCTCGCCTGCAGCTCCCAAGTACGTAACCTATCCTTATACAAATTGTTAGCGTTGACTTTCTCGATGTCAAGAGCCGCATCGGAATTACCCTCCCAACGGCGACAATTGTAAAGAACATCATAGATTCGGCCTATCTGATACTCTCTGGAGACCCTTAAACCCACCGCATAATCTTCCCCGTATTTGGTTGTCGGGAAGTTTATCTCACGAAGCATCGGCACAAAGAAGGCGCGAGGCGCACCAAGGCCATTTATTCGAAGAGCGTTATTGCGTCCGTTCTCAGGAGTCCACTCCCTATGGTCGATGATCCCAGGAGGCAGGACATTCATGCTGAAGTCCGTGATCCGGTAAGTTCCTACCACCATGGCACATTTCTGAGAGTAGAACGCGTCGACAAACTTCTGGACGGTGTTCTCATCGAAATACACATCGTCGGAATCAAGTTGTATCGCGAAACGTCCGCATTTCGGATGATGAAGGGCGGCGTTCCAGTTGCCTCCAATAGCATGGTACGTCTTATCCTGGGCAATGTAAACAAGTTTCGGATCCTTCAAGAAACCCTTAATCACCTCGACTGTGCCATCCGTAGAATTGTCATCGACTACTATCACATTATATTTAAAGGTAGTCTTTTGGCTCAAGGCTGACGACAGGGCATCTCCGATCGTACGTACCCTGTTCTTGCATGGAATCACGACGGAGGCCTCATATTCAAAGTCACCCTGACTTAAATCAACCTCCGAAAACTCCGGCTCCAAATAGCCGCCGATGTCCTTCAGATGCCGGGTGCATGCCTTTTCCATCTCAATCTGAACCGCCCGGTTCTTGGGGTCCACATAATCGAACTGCTTCTCACCAGACTTCCTGGTGTCGGTCTCTATCTCATAGTACAGGAACTCATTGATATGGACGAGGTTCCCCTTCTGGGACACCTTGAGACGAAGATCGTACAAACCGGCATATTCATATTCCTCATCCATCCTGGAGACAGCCTCTTTTAAAGCGGCTGTGCGGAATATCATGACAGAACCGAAGTCGAAATCATCCCTTAACGCCCCGAACTGGCAATCAATAACTGGAGCGAATACCCTCTCACCTCCTGTTTCCTTGAAATGGTCCGCATACACCATGGCTGCCGAAGTGTCCTCAGCGACAGCGAGGAAACGCTCCAAGGCGAATTTCCCGAAACTCAAATCGGTGGTCTTTGTGTATATCATGGTGAAAGGTGTCCGGGACTCGGCGGCAATACGCCTGACAGTGGCGGTGCTCTTAAAGGTCGAGGCATCAAAGGGAATCACCCTGGCCACCTCCGCCTCAGCCTTAAGGTTCGCGATAGTGGCAGCGACCTGCCCATCATCCACAAAAGGAATAAAACAGTCAATGGTATGCATAATAAAACACGGGTTGGTATAGACAAAAATACGAAAATATCACCAAAGATTTAATATATTTGTAGAATTGGACCAACATTATATAACAAGACAACCATTCATGGACAGGAAAATCGTAATCATCCCGACTTACAACGAGAAGGAGAACATCGAGGCGATAATCAAAAAAGTCTTCTCACTTGAAGGTGAGTACCACATTCTGGTCATAGACGACGGGTCCCCTGACGGGACCGCTTCCATCGTCAAAGGGCTACAGGCTGCCTTCCCCGAGAGATTGTTCATTATAGAGCGCTCTGGGAAGCAAGGGCTTGGCACAGCTTATCTTACCGGTTTCAAGTGGTCCCTGGAGCATGGCTACGACTATGTTTTCGAAATGGATGCCGACTTTTCCCACAACCCCGACGACCTCCCGAGACTGTATGAGGCTTGCTCAGCTTGTGGAGGCGTAGCTATAGGGTCTCGTTACTGCGACGGAATCAGCGTGGTCAACTGGCCGATAGGCAGGATCCTGATGTCATTCTACGCATCAAAATATGTCCGTATGGTTCTCGGCATGAAGGTCCAAGATTGCACCGCCGGATTCAAGTGTTACAGCCGGGAATGCCTGTCCGCCATCGACTTCGACGATGTCAGGATGAAGGGCTACGGATTCCAGATCGAGATGAAATACACTGCCTATAAACTTGGGTTCAAACTAGTGGAGGTTCCGATTATCTTCGTCAACCGCAAGCTCGGCGCTTCAAAAATGAGCAGCGGTATTTTCGGAGAAGCTTTCTGGGGAGTGATCAGATTGAAATTCAGGAAGTTCCAGCGCAAAGCATAAGGATGTCCCGATACCTTCTCAAAAATGCCGTGATCCTGACCGGAGACTCCCTGGCGGAAGGCTCCCTAGGTATTGACGGTGAGCGGATCGCGGGAATATGGCATGATGAAGGTTCCTTCCCTGGCGCTGAGGAAATAGACCTCAACGGGAGGATCCTGATGGCAGGTGGAATAGACGCCCATGTCCACTTCAGGGATCCAGGGCTGACTTGGAAAGCCGACATCGGCAGCGAATCCTACGCCGCGATCCTGGGAGGAATCACCACCTTCTTCGACATGCCCAATACCTTCCCGCCAACAACCACTCCAGATGCTCTGGAAGCCAAACTGGAGAAAGCCTCGAAAGATTCCAAGGCCAATTACGGTTTTCATTTCGGCGCTACCAACTCCAACGCCCAGCGGATCAAGGAGCTGATCAAATCAGGCCGAGGAGGCGATTTCGCAGGCATTAAGGTCTTCATGGGATCATCTACCGGGAATATGCTTGTGGATGAGGCTGACACTCTTGAGGAATTGTTCCAGATCAAGGACAAAACCATCTTGGTCCACTGCGAAGATGAGGGTATTATCAAGGCCAACCTAAAGAAAGCCAAGGAATTATACGGAGATGACATTCCTTTTGCGGCACACCCGGAGATCCGAAGCCGCGAGGCTTGCGTCAAATCAACCCGGAAAGCGCTTGATCTGGCGATAAAATACGGCACCCACCTTCACATCCTCCATGTGTCCACCAAAGAGGAAGTCCAAATGATACGTGAGGCCAAAGCCTTGAATTCCAACATAACAGCTGAGACTTCCGTTAACTATCTTTGGTTCCGCGATGAGGATTACGAGAAGATGGAGGGTAAACTCAAATGCAACCCTGCCATCAAAACCGCCGCTGACCGGCTGGCGCTGATCGAGGCGTTGAAAGACGGCACGATAGACACCATCGGCTCGGATCACGCCCCACATCTCCTGGAGGAAAAAGCCAAGCCATATCTCGAGTGCCCATCGGGCTTACCCACTGTCCAACAATCACTTCCGGTAGCGCTGACACTTGCCCTCCAACAAGGAATCCCACTCACAAGAATCGCCTCAGCCTTCTCCGAGAAGCCAGCTGAGATATTCAGAATCGTTGACAGGGGGCGATTGCGTGAAGGGTATTATGCGGATCTCGTGGTCGTGGATCCAACAAAGGAATACATCGTCAGGGATCCGGCATACAAATGCGGATGGACTCCCTACGAAGGTTGCTCTCTCAAAGGTTCCGTGGATATGGTCTGGATCAATGGCTCCCTTGTCGGGGCTGGGAAGACAAGCGCAAAGAAATGCGGTTTCGCTCCAGATCCACGTTCAGCACAGTGACCATGACTTTTTGGTGGAGCTTGAGTTTGGCTCCATGCATCTGAGAGACATGGATAAGGCCATTCTCGTGTATCCCGATATCGACAAACGCCCCGAAGGCTGTGATATTCGTCACAATACCAGGTAGTTCCATCCCTGCTTTCAAATCATCAATCTCGTGGATGTCTTCAGCGAAACTGAACTCCTGCGCCTCTTGGCGTGGATCCCTTCCTGGTTTTGAAAGCTCCTTCAATATGTCGTTGATGGTCGGAAGACCGAAATCACCTTCGACATACCGGGCCGCGTCAATCTTCTTAATCAGGCTGTCGTTCCCTACAAGCTCATTCGTAGAGACTCCAAGATCAGCGGCCATACGATCCACAATGTGGTAGCACTCCGGATGGACCGCGGAATTGTCAAGAGGATTGGCCGCACCATGGATTCTCAGGAAACCGGCGCACTGCTCGAACGCTTTCGGTCCCAGTTTAGGGACCTTATGGAGCTGCTCACGGGAAGAGAAACCGCCCTCAGATGACCTGAAAGCCACAATGTTGGATGCCAACGCGGGTCCAATTCCGGACACATAGCTCAAGAGATAAGAGCTTGCCGTGTTGAGATTGACTCCCACACTGTTAACGCAGATAGCCACGGTGTTGTCCAACTTTTCCCTCAGAAGCCCTTGATCCACATCATGTTGGTACTGCCCCACTCCCAGAGACTTCGGATCTATCTTCACTAGCTCAGCCAGCGGATCCATTAACCGACGGCCAATGGAGACCGCCCCTCGTACTGTCACATCCTCATCCGGGAACTCTTTGCGGGCGACTTCCGAAGCGGAATAGATGGACGCTCCATCCTCACTGACGGTGTAAACCTTGACTCCCTCCGGAATCCCCACCCTCTTGATAAAATCCTCGGTCTCCCGCGACGCTGTCCCATTACCGATGGCTATCACCTCAATCCCATATTCCTCAATCATACCCGAGACAGCCATAATGGATTTAACCTTCTCACTTTGAGGAGGATGCGGGAATATAATCTCATGATGGAGAAGGTCTCCCCTCTCGTCCAGACAAACTATCTTACAACCATTCCGAAACCCTGGATCGATAGCCATCGTCCTTTTCTGCCCGACCGGGGGCGAAAGTAACAACTGCGTGAGGTTCTCCCCGAAGACCGCGATGGACTCTATGTCAGCCTTTTCCTTTGCCTCCTTGATAACCTCATTACTGATTGAAGGTTCAAGAAGACGCTTGAAAGAATCATCCACGGCCATCCTGACCTGCTCGGCAAGCTTAGGGCCAGGGTAACGGCGTTCCTGGCAGAAATCATAATAAATCTTGTTGCCGCACTTCTCAGCATCGGTGTCCAAGCCGACAGTGAGGAAGCCTTCCTTCTCCGCCCGCAGGATAGCCAGCAGGTTGTGGGAAGGAATACGCTGCAGAGGCATTGAGAAGTTGAAATATGTCCTGTACTTGGAGGCCTCAGGATTATCAGCGGCGGTTCTGGACGCCTTGGACTCAATCCTGCGGGTCCTGAATATACCCCTCATTGATTCCCTTATCTTAGCCGACTCACTGAAGCGCTCAGCCAGGATGTCCCTGGCGCCAGCCAAGGCGTCCTCAACATCCGGAACATTGTCATTCAAGTACTTCCGTGCCTCGGACTGGGGATCGGAGACCTGCACGTTCCACATCTTGTCGGCAAGAGGCTCAAGCCCCTTCTCCTTCGCTATGGTCGCCCTGGTACGCCTCTTAGGCTTGTAAGGCAGGTAAATGTCCTCCAACACACTCGCGACGAGACAGTTCTCAATCTCCGAACGCAATTCAGGAGTCAACTTGCCCTGCTCCTCAATGGTGGACAAGATTCCCGCCTTACGCTTCTCCATCTCCGAAAAGACATCGATCCAATGCTTAATCTCGGCCACAGCGGCATCATCCAGTCCGCCAGTCTTTTCCTTGCGGTAACGGCTAATGAAAGGGATGGTGGCACCTTCTTCGAACAGGCCGGCACAGTTCTCAACCTGCCAGTCCTTCACGCCCAATTTGTTGGCGATCTCATGGATGTAAAGCTCTTTCATCAATCTTGGGAAAACATCTTTAACTCGTCCCGGTAGGCCGAGAAAATCTTAGATTTGGAGACAAAACCGATGTAGGCCCTGTCAGAACGCCGGACAACTGGCAGGTTCCAAGCCGAAGTGGTCTCGAACTTGCGCATCACCGAGTCCATGGGCTCATCGTCATAGACATAGGCATCGGCGCTGCGCATGAAATTGAACACATGCAAAGTCGAGTACTCACTCGCCCTGAACATGTCTTTACGGATGTCCTCGAGGGACACATATCCCTGAAACCTACCCTTTGAATCGACCACAGGGAAAACATTCCTGGAAGATTCGGAGACCACCTCAACGAGTTGCCCCAAGGTGTCGTCAATCCTCACCGTTGAGAAATCAGTCTCAATCACATCGCCCACCTTGAGCAAAGTCAAGACAGCCTGGTCGCTGTCATGGGTAAGCAACTCACCCCGCTGGGCAATTCGCTTAGTGTAGATGGAGTATTTCTCTACCAGTCTGGTGGTTCCAAACGCGATGGTAGCGGTGAGAATCAAGGGCAGGAACAAGTCATAACCTCCTGAAATCTCAGCGATCAGGAAGATAGCGGTCATCGGAGCCTGCATGACTCCGGCCATTAATCCCGCCATTCCGACAAGCACGAAATTCTGTTCCGGCACGGAGAGAGACGTCCCGGCCAATAGCAGGTTCAAGGTCCTCGCCACGAAAAAACCGGCGATCGCTCCCACGAACAAAGTGGGACCGAAAGTTCCTCCCACTCCTCCGCCGGCATTGGTCAGTGTCATTGAGAACACCTTCAACAGTAGGATAAGCAGGAAAAACACCGGGACCGACCAAGGACTCCTGGACAGAAAGGCCAAGGGTGTCTGGCCCTCAAGGGAGAGTTCATGGCCATTCAGCAGCACCCCAAGGGAATCGTAGCCCTCACCGTAGAGCGGTGGGAACAGAAAAATCAGAAGGCCCAGACCAAGGGCGCACATGGCCCATTTCAAATAGGGACTCTTCATCTTGCCGATCCTGTCCTCAAGAGCCAAGGTGGTCCGGATAAAATAGATCGAGCAAGCGCCGCAAAACAACCCCAACACAATGTAGAAAGGAATGTTAGCGAGGTTGAATGGAGTCAGAGTGCACTCGAATGGGGTGCTCCTCCCTAGGAATATGTAGGAAATAACCGTTGCCGAAACCGTCGAAAGCAACATCGGCATCATCGAGTTCATGGAGATATTGAATAGAAGTATCTCCAAAACGAACAGGACTCCGGCCAAAGGGGCTTTGAATATCCCCGCGACAGCGGCGGCCGCCCCGCAACCGAGCAAGATGGTCATGCTCCGGTAGGACATCCCGGCCTTGCGGGCGAAATTGGAGCCGATAGCCGCTCCGGTGTACACAATAGGCGCCTCAGCTCCAACTGATCCTCCGAAACCGATGGTCACGGAACTTGCCACGATGGAGGACCAGGTGTTGTGAGGTTTTATCCTGGATTCATGCCTCGAGACCGCCTGAAGCGCCTTTGTCACTCCATGGCCGATGTTGTCCTTAAGGATATACCTGCAGAACAACATCGCCAAGAGCATACCCACTCCAGGCAATATGATAAGATAGACAGCTCCGTTCCAGATATCCCCGAACACGTTTCCAAGCCCATGCTGGATCAGTCTGATGAGAGTCTTGAGGATCACCGCAGCCAAACCCACGACAACCCCAACGACTACACTCAGCACAAGCAGTTGGTTTCGCTCGGAAAGATGTGTTAAGGGATTTCTCATTGTCGGAAACTACATTCCCAAACCGACGACGACTCCGATAGTAACGGACTTGAACTGAGGGCCATATCCATCCTGGAAGACAGACACTGGGCAGTATTTGAAATAGACGCCCACATCGTCGTAAGACAAGGCTCCGAAGAAATTATAGGTGAATGTGTTAGTCTTGATGTCCTTGGCGAAGCGGGTTCCGTTTTTCCACTCTTTGACAGTGCCTCCGTCAGCGGCGGTGCCTTTGAACCTGGAGATAGCTGGGAAATTGTATTCTCCGGTCACACCGAGCCTGAGCGAGAACTGTCCGAAAGCCTGGTTGAACGAGACAGGCACGGCAAGTGTCCTGACACTCAACCTGGACTTCTTGATTTTCTTCAATCCGGAATACGGAATAAGGCTGGGTGATCCCGAAGAACTTGCCCCAGTCTACAAGAGAATAGGAACATTTCTACACGAAAAATGCTCAGGCTGGACAGGTGCTCTGATAACCGGAAACCCCGATCTGGCCAATTTAGTCGACCTTTACTACAGAAACCGCGTACCATTCTTCAACGGCCCGATAGACTGCCGCCTGTTCATATACGAGGGATGTGCGCTGAAAGGGCACAACGAGACATGAACTTCGAGGAATTCATTACACCGCAGACTGACGAAGAAGAAGTCGAAGTCGAAGAGGAAGTCGCAGTTCCAGAGGAACTGGACGTGCAGAAAGCAGTGGTGGAGTCACTTGCTGCCGACAAGGCCATGCAGGACGAACAGATCGCACGGCTCACCAAGGAAAGAGACGAACTTGCAAAGTGCCGCGATGACGCAGAACGTCGGCTATCCGAGCTGCAGAAGCAGGTTGACGAGCTTCGTAAGACTCTTGAAGGCTATGGGGACGTTCTTGCAAAGAACACAGAACAAAAGGCGTCAACGCAGATAACCATGCTTGAGCGCCATGAAGAACTCGATGAGCGATTCCCCGGAGAATTCCGCGACCATGTGATAGAGGTCCTGAGAGATGCGAGGGATTCTGCTGAGAAGGAAGGGCGTACCAGAAGAGCTCAGATTCTTGAAAGCGTTCTTGTTGCAAACGAACCTGTCGGCGAACTGTCCAGACGTCGTGCTGAAATTGAGAAGCTTTTCAAAGACAACGGCAAGTACAGTGAATTTCCTTTTATATGATTGCTTGAAACAGGCAAAACAGTTGCACATGATAAATGTGAATCCAATGTCTGATACATCAGTACCGAGATTCAAACCTCAGGAGCGAAAGAAAGCACTGACCGCTGACCAAGTAATGCAGTTTATGGATTATGCGAAAGCAAACAAGTGCAGTTATTATTCAATTTACAGAATGTTATCACTGACAGGATGCAGAATCGGCGAGATACTAGGTTTGGAATGGGATAATGTGGATTTTGATGCAGAGTCGATTTATATCAAGCAGACATTGATATATATGCCTAGCACTGGTTTCTACTTTGACGAGCCGAAATCAGATGCCGGAAAACGAAGAATCCGAATGAAAAAAGGCGGTGAACTGTACAACCTACTGAAAGCACGGAGAGTTGAGCAACTGGAACAGAGGCTGAAAGCACATGGATATTGGAAACCCTTAAAAGGATTTGAGAACCTTGTTTTTACAACAGAAGTCGGAACACCTCACCATGACACCAATGTTAGAAAACGCATGAAAGTGTTAATTGAGCGGATGCGAGAGCAAGGTTATGATATACCCGACTTTACACCGCACACATTGAGACATTGTTATGCAACAAGGGCATTAGAAAATGGGATGCAACCGAAAACGCTACAAAAGGTATTAGGACATTCGACTTTCCAAACCACGATGGATTTATATGCTGATTGCATGGATAGCACTATCAATGATGAAATGGACATGATAGCAAAAGCACTGTAACCACAAGAAAAACGGCGAGAGGATAACTCCCCTTGCCGTTATTTTTTGCCCAAAACGAGCATGAGTTGTGTACTTGAATTGTGTACTAGCAGAATTGTGTACTTTGAGAGAGCCGAAAAAGCCGATAAATAAAGGGTTTTCTGAGTTAATCATTCTTCCACGACTTGGAAAATGTAAAATTTCAAATAATAGGACTCGTCCGACGACCACAGGATCGGGTGATCGGGCGCCTGGGTCCGGAATTCCACCTGACGGAGCCTGCGGTGCGCGTCTCTTGCGGCTTCCCCGATCGTCTTTTTAAACAGCTCGGGATCCATGAAGTGGGAGCAGGAGCAGGTGACGAGATATCCG
>OMQO01000045.1 GCA_900313275.1 uncultured Bacteroidales bacterium | reverse complement strand
CTGGGCGAATGCTCCGACTATCGTTCGGGAATAGTCCCTGGCCCGGGAATCGCTTTCAACATCCTCGTTGAAAGCGTCGGTCCATAGATTCAGTCCATAGACCCAATCAACTGTCTCACCCTTGCGCTTGAGATTCAGCTCAGAGAAGGAGGTTCGCTGCTGCCCGGCAAATTGGTAATCCGGGATGGATAATGTCCTGTCGTAGAATGTGATTCCGTTTTTCGCCTCCAGAGAGAGGACGTCATTGAAGCGATGGGAATAGATCACCTGAGAAGCGATATTGGAACTCTTGTTCCGCTCGAAGTACTTGTGGGTGTTGTCACCCTTTCCGTTGACATAGGCGACATCTCCTCCGAGGCGGTTCTCGAACATCGAGTTAAGGCCAACGCTTAATTTGGAGTCTTCTGAAAAGTATATGAACAATTTGGGATTCAGCACGATGCGGTTGAATTCCGGTATCGCGGTGAAACCATTATCAGAGGGATCGTAGGCCTTGTTGCGGTTGTAGGTCGCGAGGACAGTTGTGCCGATCTTGCCGAATCTCTGATTGAGAAAGCCGCTGACATCTATGCCGCCGGCCGAAGTTCCGTTGAGCAGGAAAGATAGTTCCTCGTTGTCTTCAGGAGTCTTAGTCACAAGGTTGACAAGGCCGGCGATAGCTCCACCCCCATAAAGGGTTGATGTGGAGCCCTTGATGATTTCCACCTGCTTCAGATCGAGTGGGGGAGTCTGCAACAGCCCAAGTCCGCTGGCGGCTCCAGGGAAAGCAGGCATCCCGTCCTTCAGGATGAGTGTGTATCTACCGTCGAGTCCTTGGATCCGGATCGCCGAGTTGCCGGAAATAGCTGATGTCTGCTGAGTTGTGATACCGGTGCTCTCGCTCATCATGACCCGGATGTCACCTGGTTTCATGTTGATTTTCTCTCCGACCTCTTCGCTTGAGACGAATTCAATTCGTGTCGGTATGCGCTCGATGCTACGGCTGGCGCGGGTCGAGACGATGGAAATCTCTTTGATCTCGTCCACCATCTCTTCCGTTGTTTTCAGGGTGTCTTTCTGCTGGGCAAAAGCCGCGGCTGAAGCAAGTGAGAATAGTATTATCGTAAGTCGCTTTTGGAGCATCCGGATGTCGTTATTTTATATACATCCACAAAAATATGGATGTATTTATGCAACCAGGTTGCAAAAATAGCGACAGACTATGTAAGGAAACTGATCTATTTGATTCTAATATCCAGATACACAGGAAGATGGTCGGAAGCTATGGCTACGTCGCCGGACTTGAACTCAGTAGGGACTCCCGAGCCCAGGACCTTGATTTTGGCTTTATTGTTCAGGCTCATGATAAAGTCGATACATTCACTGGCCTCATGTGCGGGATAGGTGTTCTCTTTCACCGAAAGGATTGTCCAGTCTTGAGAAAGATACTTGATCACCTCACTGTCAGGAGCAGAGTTGAAATCGCCGGCCAGGATGACTGGTTTCTTGCTGTCCCCGTATTGCCCCTTAAGTGCCTCTGTGATCGTCCGCGCCTGAAGCAATGCCGCTTCCTGGGAAAGGTAATCCAAATGGGTGGAAGCCAGCACATATCGCGGAGTCTCCACGACGCAGCATGCCCTCGGCTCTGATCCAGAATCCTTCGGCAACGCGATGGTGCTGGAAGAAAGAATCTCATCAGGTACGGCTATTCCGACACCATAGGCTCCTTCCAGATAAGGCATCGCCCGGCTGTATTTGTGGTTCCATCCGCCCATCTCAGCGGCGAGATCCGCGAGCTGATAGTTGGCGTGACGAAGATTGCAACTGTCCAACTCATTGAGGGACAGGGCATCAGCCTGGATCTCCCGCATCATGGACGCTACCATCGGGATGCTGTTGTCGATTTCTTTTGAGAACACTCCCACATTGTACTGGACCACCCTCAAAGCACCCTTGGGTTTGGGATATGCTTCTTTGTCCTTGCAGCCCACGACAATGCTGGCCAAGCAGAAAAGTAATAAGGAGATTCGATTCATGGCAATTACGGTTGTAGCAACGCGAATATAAGCCAAATTATTATATTCGCGTGTCTTACACTTGATACGGATGAAAAGAATACTATTGTCTTTGTGCCTTTTAGCTACCGCCTGCTCTTCAGGATTGACGATTGATAAAGATGCCGTGAGGCAGGCTGTCAGAACCCAATTGGCATCATATCCGGAAAGCCATCTTGCCGACCTGTACAAGAGTTTTTTTCAAGATCGTTTCGGGCCGGGGCATATTATCAAAGACAGGGAATCTGCCCGCGACTATATTGTCTCTGAGCAGGAAAGATCTGACACTCTGCTACTTCCTTACTTCGTTGCCTGTAGTTGGGAGCACAACTATGTCAGGGTTTCATTGGCCGCTGTCAGGGATGGTCTTGTCACAATAGACGGTTTGACCGATGCTCTGGTCCAAAGCGCTGAGCCGGTTAATAATGAAGACTTGGAAGCGTGGAAGGTTGAATGGGAGGAGATTCTGGATGTGATCTGTGCGGAATGCCCTGACCTCCCAGGTCTTGATTCGGAGAAACAGTTGATAGACAGCTTGTTGGCCTCTGGGCAATATGCTTTCCATCATAGCTCCGCTTATGAGAAGTCGTACCATCCCCATTATCGTGTTATAAAGAAAGATTTGGCCGACAGCATCATGGCGGCGCATAATCTATAAGTCGCAGATCAACTCCATCGAATAGTACTGGATGTCCATCCCCATGGCCTTGTAGAAGGCGACCGCGTCGGGATTGCGGTCCCATGCGTGAAGGGTGATGTTGTAGCATCCCTTTTCTTTGGCGAAGGCTTTCACATATTCAAAAAGGCTTTTGCCGATATGTTTCCCCCTGGCGGACTCATCCACGCAGAGATCATCCAAATACAATGAAGTCAGGGGCTGCAGGCTACCGCTACCTTGCTGATTGATAGCGCAGAAAGCATATCCCAAGACATCCCCGTCCTCTTCGTACACGAACACGGGAGTTCCGGGATCAGCGAATATTCCCAAAAGCTCGTCGTCAGTGTATTTTTTCCCAGTCGGTTTGAACAGGTCTGGCCTTCCAGCGTGATGGATAGCCAGAACCTGCCCCAGAAGCCGGTTCACGGCTCCCAGATCCCGGGGCTCCGCTTTACGTATCGTACCCATAAAAAAGAGTGTTGTCGATTATATCTTGTGCGAATATACGAAAATTAAGTCTCAACGAGTCAGATGTTTCCAAGATAAACAGTCTTTATCCCGGAAGTAACTGCGATGTCTCTGGCCATGATAAGGGAGGCTCTCGGAGTTGGTTCAGACTCCGTCATCTTGTGCCTCGGGAAGAACCTGCTGAAGTGAAGAGGCACTTCCTGTACGCCATTGGCAATCATCCATCGGCATAGAGCGCCCACATGTTCCGCAGAGTCATTAAGCCCAGTAACAAGCAAGTTGGTTATCTCCACATGGATGCCGGCGTCTTTCATGGAAAGTATGTTTTCCAGGACCGGAGAAAGCTCCGCTCCGCAGTATTTCCGGTAGAATCCGTCGTCCATGGCCTTTATGTCGATATTCGCCGCATCGATGAATGGCAGGATCTCCCTAAGGGGCTCTTTCTCAACATATCCGGCTGAGACTAGGATATTCTTCAACCCTTTCCCGTGGGCGAGTGCGGCTATGTCAAACATATACTCCCACCATGTAAAGGGCTCGGTGTAAGTGTAGGCGATAGATGGCAGGCTGTTGCGTATGCAGGTGGCAATCACCTCAGCCGGCGTGAGGACGATGTGGTCCGCATCCTCCGGATCCGCTTGGGAGATGTCGCTGTTCTGGCACCACCGGCATGAAAGATTGCAACCTGTGCAACTCAGTGACAAACAATAGGTTCCGGGCATGAATCGGTTCAGGGGTTTCTTCTCGACAGGGTCGATGGCGAGGGCGCATGGCTTTCCATAAGACAGGGCGTAAAGCTTGCCGCCACGGCATTCACGGCTCCTGCAAATTCCCCTATGGCCTTCTTTGATATGGCAATGGTGTGGACACAGCAGGCACCTCACTCCATCTTCGGCCGCATTATAGAACCTGGCTTCAGTCATATTCTTTAACCACCTCAGTCTGGTAGGTATAGAGTTCCGCGTCTTTCCAGCCGTAGTAACCAATGCCAGCCTTGTCCCTGGCGCAGTGCCCAAGAAACTCCTCGGTGTTCCAACCGGTCTCTTTGGCGACTTGGGGCAGGAAAGTCCCGTGGTTATATCCCTTGATCATATAGATCCCGTCCCTGCCCAGTTTAAACTCATCGATGGACTCTATCTTCTTGAGAGGAGATAGAACGGATACCTCGATCTCAATCATTGGTGCTTCCTTTTTGGAAAGAGCCGGGAAGCGAGGGTCGGAAAAAGCCGCGTTCCTTGCCATCTCCCTGATAGTCGAGTGAAGGCTTGAGGATGATGTGAACCGGCCTATACAGCCACGTAAGCGACCTTCCAGATAGAGGGTTACGAACACCCCATATCCTTTTTCTCTCAATATTCCTACAGGAGAGTCGTCTCCTTCGTATTCAAGGCCGAGATAGGAATATATCGAGGACCGGGCGGCGGCAATCATTTTTTCCTTTTCTTCTTGAGTGAAATGGAACAGATGGTCTGATGCGGTGAATACGATGGAATTATATCCCACGACCCTGAACTTGTCACCGTAAGGGGAGTCTCCCGAGTTCCGGTACAACACATGCTCGGCGGAGAAACTGTCCCGACCTTGAGCGTCCATCATTCTAAGAAGTACGGCTATGGCGCAGGCTCCGCATGCGGCAGTACCTTGTCCGGGATAGCCTTTTTTATCTATCTGCTTAAGAGCTTGAAGGAACTCCTCGAGTCCTCCGTTGGTTATCGTATCAGCCAGAAAAAGGTCAGAAGCCTTGGCATCCTCATAGGATGGGTAGTGGGAGAAGTCCGAACTGATTATGAACAGGTTATCTTCGTTGAAATATGGCTCAAGGACCTTCGCTATGCCTTCCAGAATGCTGAGCCGCTCGGTTCCGATAACTATTGGGACTATGGGAGGCACATCCCCGAAAATCATCTGCAGGAATGGAATCTGGACTTCCAGGCAATGTTCGTCGTTATGGGCAGCATCACTCCATAAAGTGAACACACCGTCGCCTTCGCTGATAAGCTTTTTGCCAAGGGTGGTGTCTGTTTTAACCAGGCCCAGGGGAGTCTGCCAACTGGAATTAGATGTGTCCACACTCGCTCCCGCGAATCCGGCCCGGTGACTCGGTCCCAGCAGGAAAATCCTATTGTAAGAATGTCCTTTGGGGATTCGGTTGTAGGCTGATGCGGCTACCTCGCCGCTGAACACATATCCGGCATGAGGAACGATTAACGCGCGGGGAGGAATCAGGCTGTCTTCACCAGGACGCAACCATCCTCCCAGCATGGTTTTTATTTCTTTTGCTGATGCGGGATAGAAAGAACCTGCTACCGAAGGCTTTCTCGTTTTCTGTAGTTCTCTGGACATGTGAGTCATCCTCTTATTCGCAAAGATATGAAATAATGGTTATCTTTGATGAAATGTATAATCATGAAACGAACTCTTTGCTTAATCTTTTTGATGTCTTTAGCTTTCCCCATTATTCGGTGGCCAGGGCAGCCTGAATGTCAATTCCTGGAGCCCTGACAGCCGCCGTTTCGCGTTTATGAGCTATCAGCTAAAGGATAGATGAATAGAGTGATGATAGTTTGCGGCAATATTCGTAGATTTGTATTCGGTCAAATAGCATAAGATTATGAAGAAGATTCTCCTCTGGATTCTGGGCATCATTGTGGCGCTATGCGCCGCCGTGGCGATCATCTGGCATGGCGAGATCGCCTCTATCCTTTCGGTCCGTTCCGTTGATGGAAACAAGTACCTCTACATGATGGAATACAAAGCCGCCTACGACCTGGACGACGTTGTGGCTAAGGATATTGACGAGAACCCCGAACTTCTGGACTACATCATCGGGCGAATAGGGAAGGGCATTCCCATCAAGATGAAGAGTGCCCAGGTCGCGGATGAGGATGGCAATTTGGAGACGTTCAACTGTACGAGTTTCCAAGCGCAAAAGGCTGACGGAAACGGCTTCTGGTACGGTCGCAACTACGATTATTATAAGAATCCGACGATGGTGACAATCTCCCGCCCGAAGAAAGGTTACGCTTCGATAGGTGTCAGCGACATGTCTCATTTCGGGTATTCTTTGGATAAGCTGCCGACCTCATTCATGAAGAAAGTGAGCTGCTTGGCAGCGGTCTATGCCCCGGTGGACGGCATCAACGAAAAAGGACTGTGCACTTCCATCATGGCCCTTCCGAATCAGGCATCGCAGCAGGCTACCGACAAGCACGATGTCGGAACGACCATAATCATGCGCCTTTGGCTGGACCGTTGCGCAACCGTCGATGAAGCTTTGGCGTTGCTGGAAACAGTTGATATTCGGCACGATGCGACTGTCGGCTCGGGCTACCATTACATGGTGGCGGATGCCAATGGGGACTGCGCTGTCGTGGAGTTCGACAAGGAAGATGGCTGGAAGACTATGATAGTCAGGAAAGAGCCGGATGCCGATTATATGCTCGTGACAAACCACCTCCTTTCCGAAAAATACTATACAACTGAGCCCGACATCGCCGTCGGGAATCCGCACAGCAAGAGTTGGTGGCGCTATGAGACCGCTACGGCCTATCTCGCTGGTCACCAAGGGAAATTGACTTTGGAGGAGGCGCAGGAATGCCTAGCCCAGGTTCACTGGAAGGACCTTCTTTGGGAGGATGGGACGGTTGAGGACACGCAGTACAGCAACGTATATGACCAGAAGAGCATCACCCTGTCACTGCGCAACTGGAATACCTACGAGACCACGAATTTCTTTACCCTTGAAAAATAACGATTTGTCGTTCCACCGCATAGTTTGGAGAATCAAGTGATGACGAGGGAGAAGGAAATCTACAAGGTCACGTTGGTGGGGAGCGCCGGGAATCTGGCACTGCTCACATTTAAGTTCGTGGCCGGAGTTCTCGGGCGCAGTTCGGCCATGATCGCCGATGCCGTTCACTCGATGTCGGATTTTTTCACGGACTTGATTGTGCTCCTGTTTGTGAAAGTGAGCGCCAAGCCTCAAGATGAGTCGCATGATTACGGCCACGGGAAATTCGAGACACTGGCTACTCTTTTCGTTGGGCTGGCGCTGGTTGTCGCTGCCATAGGCGTGATTGTGTCAGGGGCGGTGAAATTCGCTCACTGGCTGGGCGGTGAGACCTTGGAAGTACCTGGTAAACTGGCACTTTGGGCAGCTCTCGTGTCGATCGTCCTTAAGGAGATTCTATATCGTTACACCGCGGCCAAAGGGCGTGCGTTGGATTCCCCGGCAATGGTAGCTAACGCTTGGCATCATCGGAGCGACGCGCTTTCATCTGTCGGGGCGGCCATAGGTATCGGCGGTGCAATCCTTCTTGGGGAACGATGGGCAGTGCTTGATCCATTAGCTTGCATCGTGGTGGGCGGCATGCTCATGAAGGTGGCTTGGGACCTGCTGAAAGATAGCTTAGGCGAACTCACGGATCAGTCTCTGTCTTCTGCTGAAGAGCAAGAGATTGTGAATATAATCACTTCATCTCCAGATGTTTCCGAGCCGCATAACCTGCGTACTCGTAAGATTGGTACCAGGGTGGCTATCGAGGTGCATATCCGTATGGATGGCGACCTTCCGCTAAGCGTGGCTCATGACCATGCCTCCTCCATCGAACGCGAGCTGAAGAATCGCTTCGGCCCCGACACCCTCGTGACGCTCCACATGGAGCCAAGGAAATAAGGAATAATCATAACTGGGCATTGAGATGAATATTGGAGCAATAGTTACCGCGTTGTTGATTCCTTTTGCAGGGACGGCGTTGGGATCGGCTTTTGTGTTTTTCTTGACAAAAGAGATACCTGACAGGTCGCGAAAAGCCATGATGGGTTTCGCCTCAGGGGTTATGGTGGCGGCTTCAGTCTGGTCATTGCTGATCCCTGCGATTGAAATGGCAGCCGGTGTCGCGGCAACTGAGGCAGGTGAAGCAATAGCGACAGGAGGAAACGTCTGGCCGGCTCTGATAGGGCTGCTGGGCGGTTTCGCATTCCTGCTGCTGATTGACTATACAACCCCGCATATTCATGCGTCAGGGGAGGCGGAAGGCCCGAAAAGCCGATTGTCTCGCACGACTAAGCTGGCCTTGGCGGTCACTATTCACAACTTCCCAGAGGGAATGGCAGTGGGAGTCGCTATCGCCGGAGCGATCGCGTCAGGTGCCATGAATACGGGTTTCAGCATGGCGGGAGCTTTGGCGCTCTCGCTGGGAATAGCGATTCAGAACATCCCAGAGGGGGCGATTATCTCAATGCCGCTCCGGGCTGCCGGGAACAGCAGATGGAGATCTTTCGGCATTGGCAGTCTTAGTGGCGTCGTGGAGCCTTTGGGCGGTGCGTTGGTTCTGCTTTTAGCTTCAGCGGTCACGCCACTGATGCCATATCTGCTCGCATTCGCCGCTGGAGCTATGCTCTATGTGGTTGTGGAAGAGCTGATTCCGGAGACCGCGGGTGGAGAACACTCCAATCTGGGCACTATCGGTTTCGCTTTGGGTTTTGCCTTGATGATGGTGCTGGATGTCGTGATGGGATAGATGTTGAAATGATGAAAACCTTGCTACCATTCCTCATCCTGGTTCTAGTTCACCATTTCTTCCTGGCGCCTTTTATCAGGAAGAAGTTTCCGCTGTATTTGGGACTTCTGACCGCTTTGCTTGTTTCCTTCGGGGTTTGGTGTTTTTCTTCCGGGGAGAGGCCGAGTGGTCCGCCGCCGCCCTTAGACAGGGGTGGGAAACCGGCCCTTCGACAGGCTCAGGGACCGGCCCTTCGACAAGCTCAGGGACCGGAGAAGGGAGCTCAGGGACCGGCCCTTCGACAAGCTCAGGGACCGGAGAAGGGGGCTCAGGGCCCTTCGACTTCGCTCAGGGACCGGGATGTGCCGCTCAGGGACCGGAGAGAACCGGACCGGAACGGGAGGCCGCTGAAGCCGGAGGTGATGAAGTTGATCATGGGAGTGCTGCTCATCGGAGCGGACCTGGGCATCTTTTTCTATGTCGAATCAAGACGTAAAGAGCGCAGAATGAAGGAATTACAGGCTGAGAACCTAAGCCAGCGGCTTGAATCCCTGCGATACCAGATCAACCCCCATTTCTTCATGAATACGCTCAATAATATTCATGCGCTGGTGGACATCGACCCTGAGAAAGCTAAAGAGAGCATCGAGGAATTCTCGAAGATGATGCGCATACTCCTTTATGAGGGAGACGCGCCAACCATCTCTCTGACGAAGGAACTGGACTTTATCGAGCATTTCATCTCCCTTATGCGTCTTCGTTACCCGGAAGACACCGTCCACATTGAAACCATATTCCCGGAAGACCGTAGTGGAGTGAGCGTGCCGCCGCTTGTCATGGCCTCCTTTGTAGAGAACTCGTTCAAGCATGGCGTCAGCTATTCATCTGAGTCGTTTGTCAGAGTGAAGGTTGAACGGCAAGAAGATAAAGTCGTTTTCCTTTGCTCCAATTCTGTTCATCCCTCTGAAGGTGATGAGCGGCATGGAGTCGGTCTTGAGAACATCAAGAAGCGGATGGCCTTGCTGTACGGGAACTCTTACACCCTGTCAATCGACGAAACCGATGGGCGCTACGAAGTGATGATGGCCATCCCGCCACAACCTGAGATTCAACTGTCATGATCCGAGTCCTTGCCATAGATGATGAGCCGCTGGCGCTCCGCCAGTTGGAGATGTACATCGCTAAAGTGCCTTTCCTGACGCTTGTGGCCGGCTGCAGTAGCGCCGCAGCGGCGAAGCCTCATCTGGAGGCTGTCGATGCCGTGTTTCTGGATATCAATATGCCCGACCTCAGCGGAATGGATTTCATCAAGTCGTTGCCTGATCCGCCTGCGGTGGTGTTCACGACCGCCTATTCTGAATATGCGGTCGAAGGATTCCGGGTCAATGCGGTGGATTACCTTCTCAAGCCGTTTAGTTTCAATGAGTTCCAGAAATCGTGCGAAAAACTTCGGGAGCATTTTGAGATGAAGGCGGCCATGGCGGCCAAGGAAGAGGATCCCATCCTGCACTTCAAGGCGGATTACCGCACTATCAGCATCGACATCCGCAAGATTATCTATGTGGAGAGCATGAGCGAATATGTGAAGATATTCATGGAAGATGCCGAGTCTCCGGTCATCGTCCTATATAGCCTGAAGCATCTGATTGCTCAGTTGCCAGAGGACCGTTTCATGCGGATCCACCGTTCTTACATTGTTGCCCTTCAACACATTACGTCCGCATCTCGTACTAATGTTCTGCTGGATAATGGATCATCGCTCCCTGTGGGGGAGATGTATCGTCCGGCGTTCGCGGAATTGTTGAAAAATCTAAGACGCATTTAAGCGGTTTGTGTGTTTAAATAGTAGTGTTTCATGAAATGGACGAGCAGACGCTGGCCAGGTACTGCTCGGAGCATGACATAATGGCTGAGGATGAGCTGTATAGAAGATATGCGGCAAGGCTGAATTCGCTCTGCAGGCGATACCTCCCTGATGCGGAAGAGGCGAAAGACCTGATGCTGGACACATTCATTCAAGCGCTTGAGAAGATTGGCTCTTATAAATACACGGGGCGGGGATCCTTGTATGGATGGATCAGTCGGATTGCCATCAACAAAGCTCTCAACCAGATCAGGCGGCACCGTTGGCGGATAGTCCATGTGGACTTATGGACTCGTGATGTTATTCCGGAACCAACAGAGGATGAGATGCTTACGATACCAGCGGAAAAGATCAGGGAATGGATCGCCGAGCTGCCGGACATGAGAAGAACCGTATTTAACCTACACTGCATCGACGGTTATTCTCATCGGGAAATAAGTGAGATGCTGGGAATCAGCGAGACCGGTTCGACCAGCATGTTGGCCAAGGCTCGAAAGCGTTTGAAAGAAAGAATTAAACAATATTTGAAAGAACAGGATAAATGAGAAAATGGGAAGACATAATCAAGGACAAGCTGGAAGAGATTGACGAGGCTCTTCCGGATAGTGTCTTTGCCGAGTTTCAGGAAAGGCGGGATAACGCTTCTCCAGCTGCCGCTCCTGTTCGCGGGCGGTCTCCATTGGTTTGGGCAGTAGTTCCCGCGGTGGCCGCTGGACTGGCGGCGGTTTTCTTTCTCCGGCCGGCCAATACGCTGGACGAAGACATCAAGGTTCTAGATAAAACAAGTGAAACGGTCGCCCAGACTGTCGGTCCAGTTGGGATAGAACTTCCAGAAATTCGTTCTGACATAGATGGTTCCACAAACTCTACAGTGGAGATCCAGGAGATCGTGAAAGAATCTCCAGTCTCAGTAGCCGCTAATAATGATGAGCCTGGCAGAAATGATGAGTCAGCCCTGAACGATGAGCCTGGCAAGAATGATGAGTCAGCCTTGAACGATGAGTTTGCCTTGATCGATGAATCTGAGAAGCATGATGAACCGGCTGTTGAGACGCCTGTTGTTCCTGCGGGATCGCCCTATATTCCGAAAAAGGCCGGTTCGAAACGAGTTAGGATTCTTGTGCCCGCGACTGGTGTTGTCGCTGGCGGGGGATTGATCGCCGCACTGGCGGCACCTTTAGTCAGGAATGGTTCTTTTGCTGATGCGGATGACATCAACTACCTCAACAACAAAAGTTATGCTGATAAAACAGCTTCCGCACTGGATAAAGATGGTCCGACAAGTCAAGTCCCCGCTGATGCCTTAACGGGAGCAAAGCATGCTTTCCCTCTGAAAGTTGGTTTGTCCGTCGGGATCCCAGTCGCCAGAAGATTGAATGTCACCACTGGTGTGGACTATTCGAGGTATGTTTCCAAGTTCACCTATTCCCGGTCTGGAGAGAAGACGCAAGTGGCTCATTATGTGGGGATTCCCGTCCGCTTGGACTGGTCTTTCGCTTCCATGAAATGGCTGGACGCCTATGTCGGAGCCGGTGTCGAGGGCGATATTTGCGTCGGGGCTAAATTCGCCGGGAGAAGGATTCGGAAGGACGGCCTCAATTTCTCCCTTCTCGGGGCAGGTGGCCTTCAATTCAATGTCACGAGACACATTGGCCTGTATGTGGAGCCACAACTAAGTTGGGCAATACCATCGGATGCCCAAGTGCTTGATACCTACAGGAATTCCAGGCCGCTGATGTTCTCGGCGGCAGGCGGTGTCAGGATATCATTAGATTAAAGAAAGGGCCACCTCCATCATATTCGTGAAGGTGTTCTGCCTTTGCTCGGAGGTTGTCGCTTCGCCGGTGATAAGATGGTCCGAAATCGTGAATAGGGCGAGGGCCCTATTCCCAGAGCGGGCCGCGTTCATATACAATGCGGCCGCCTCCATCTCAACCGCCAGAACGCCCATTTTGACCCATTTCTCAGTCTGGGGGTTCTCGTGGTAGAAGATGTCGGAGGACAGCACATTTCCGACTTTGTAGCTGAAGCCGCGATCCTTGCAAGTGTCCACGGCTTTGACCAGGAGGTCATAATCCGCTATAGGACAGAAAGTTCCAGGAAGACCGAACTGGGCTCCGTAGTTGGAGTCCGTGCAAGCGCCCATCGCGATCACGAGGTCTCCGATGTGGAGATCCTTGTGGTAGGCCCCGGATGAACCGATGCGGATGATTGTCTTAGCACCGTAGAAAGGCCCATTACGCTCACGGGGCGACCTTTGTAGGTGCCGGTGAAGCCCAGCATGCCGCGGACTTGGTTGAACTGTACAGGGTTCTCCAGATAATTCTCGGCCATGAATTTGACTCGTAGCGGGTCGCCCGCCATGATGACGGTCTCGGCGATCTCGCCGGCTTTCGCACCGATGTGTGGGGTGGGGGTATTGCTCATATTAACAGGTGGTTTTTAACATGTGGTTTTCGCGAATATACCTTTTTCTTCTGTTAATTCCGACTATATTCGCGAATAGAAATAATTTATTATGAATACTTTCAAGTCTTTTGGCGTTCTGGCGTTGGTAGTTCTGGCTGTCGCTTTGGGTTCCTGCGCCCATAAGCAGGCGAGGGTCGAGGGCAATTATGTCTATGAGCACGGATGGAACTACGACATCAGTGAGGGACATATTGATGTCCACGAGACTGGAACTATGGACTTCTTCCAGGACGGGACCGCTCTTGATTCCGCAAGGCAGGTCTATACTGTGAGTTTGAACTCAGGGGGCACAGTCAGGTGGGTCTTCAACTACATCAGTCCCAGCCGCTGGAGAGTGGATGGTGAGGATTTCTATTTCTCTGGCGACGAGGATAGTTTCCGGATGGAACTTGTCTCGTCAGTGACGGATGGGTGCCCGGACCAGACAGAGTTGGCATCACGGATGATCCAGAGCGTCAGCGGCGGAATCGGCCGTGAGACAAAGTTCCACTTGGCTCTTTTGACCCGAGATGAGCTGGTCTGGAGCTACACCTACCCCGACGGACACACCGACACTTGGGAGTTCAGCAGACGCTGATTATCTTATTTCGTGAATATCTTTCCGGCGTCCCAGGCTTTGCCGACTACTTTGCCGATCGCTCTGTAGGTCATTGACGCGGCGTCGAAGACGATAGGCTTAAGTTTTCCGAGGTCAACCTTGCCGTCGGTGAGTATAAGATCGTCGGCACTCATATTCACGACCTCCCCAACTAGAATGCCGTCTTTCAAGCTGACGACTTTGCACTCGAGGGTTAGGGGATAATCGTTGATGATGGGGGCGTCGACGTTTGGACTCGGGGTGACGGTGAAGCCGGCTTTGGCGACTTTGTCGGGAACCTTATTGCCGCTGACAAGGCCGAAGAAGTCGGATTCGGCCACGGTGCATTCGTCGGCGAAACTGACTGTGAAAGCGCCAGTTAGCTCAAGGTTCTCGGTTGTCTTGTGCTTTGAGAGGCTGACTACGATCTGCTTGTAGTCATACTGGCCGGCCCAGGCGGCCATCATCACGTCGGGGTTGTGGTCTTTGTCCCAGGTGGCGATCATAACGCAGGGCTGGGGTGTGGTCACTAGGGCGTGGTCGGGGCCAAAGTTCTTGCGGCCGGGAACATTGTTGAAGGGGGCTGTCGGGTTCATATCGTTACTATTTGTATTTCTGGAAGTTATACTTTTCTCGGAGGGCGGCCTGCGTCTCCTCGTCTTGGTGGGTGAAATAGGCCTTGAAGCCAGGGCAGAAGTTGATGTGCCACCGCCACAAGCGGCCTAAGACTGACTTGGGATTCTTGTCATAATGAGCTCTGAACTTACAGTTCTCGCAAGGGTATTGTGCCATGATGCTTTGTGTTTTATTTGAACTCCCTTTGGAAGGGGAGGAGGTTGCCGTCGGGGTTGTGGGCGAGGCCGGTGCGGTAGCCGTCTATGATGGCGAAATCCAGCTCATAATTCTTGAGCCTCTCTCTAAGGCCGCACTGGGTATCCGTAATAAGCGTAATGGTTATTCCCTTGTGGGTGCTGGCATAAATTGCCAGCGCCTCAGAGATCCGGTTGCTCTCCATGGTATGGTTGATTCCGATATTCAGAGACAGAACCCGGTCTGCCCCGCTCTGCAGATCCCTGCTCAGGTTGTTGTAGAGAGCCTGCATGCGCCTGCAGTAGCGCACAAGGATTTCCCCCTCCCTGGTGAGGATCAGTTTCTTGCCCACACGTTCAAAAACATGGATATGGAACTCCGTTTCGATTGCCCGTATATGCTGGCTGATCGCGGGCTGTGTCAGATTCAGTTCTTTCCCTGCAAGTGTATAGTTG
>OMQO01000223.1 GCA_900313275.1 uncultured Bacteroidales bacterium | reverse complement strand
TTAATAATATTCCAGACTACAAATGTAATGAATTTTTCTTAATCTGAGCAAGATAAGCCTTGATTGTGGCTTCCAAACCCATGTATAGGGCATCGCAGATTATCGCGTGGCCTATGGAGACCTCATCGGTCCAAGGAATCGTCTTTATGAAATAGCCGAGGTTCTGGAGATTGAGGTCATGGCCGGCATTGAGCCCTAGGCCCAGTTCCTTTACTCTGGTGGCGGTCAAAAGATAAGGCCTGATGGCCTCCGCGGGTTCGGATGGGAACATCTCGGCATAGCCAGCGGTGTAAAGCTCCACCCTGTCGCAGCCGCACTCTTTCGCTCCCTCTGCCATCAGCGGATCCGGATCGATGAATATTGAAGTGCGGATACCTTTCTCTTTGAACCTGGCGCAGATCTCTTGAAGGAAAGTCTTATTGGCGATGGTGTCCCAGCCCTGGTTGGAGGTGATGGCGTCATGTGCGTCCGGTACCAGGGTCACCTGGTCGGGGACCACTTCCAGGACGAGCTCCACGAAGCTTGGGATCGGGTTGCCTTCGATGTTGAATTCGGTAGTGACTTCAGGCCTGATGGTCCTCACATCGGAATATCTGATGTGTCTCTCATCAGGTCTGGGATGGACGGTTATTCCCTCCGCGCCGAACAGCTCGCAGTCTTTCGCCGCTTTCTGGACATCAGGCATATTGCCCCCACGCGCATTGCGGATGGTGGCTATCTTGTTGATATTGACGCTAAGTCTTGTCATGGTGCAAAAGTAGTGATTTATGTTCAGATTTTATCAGAATTGTGTTAATTTTGAAGTTTGAACCCTTTCAGTTGATAATATGAAGATAGCGGTATATTCAAGGCATGAGTCGTTGTTGGGAGACGAGAGATTCCGGTCGATGGTTTCCCGTCTGGAGGCCGCGTCCCATGAGTTGTACACGATCCATAGCGCCCAGGACATCTCTGTGGGCACCGGAATGGTCATGAGTGTCGGAGGTGACGGCACCTTCCTTTCCGCCTCCAAGCGTGTAGGCTCATCTGGGATTCCCGTGCTCGGGGTCAATTTGGGCCGGCTCGGATTCCTTTCGGAATATAGCCCTGAGGAGGCTTGTGAGGCCATTTTGTCCGGAACCTACACTCTTGAGGACAGGGCTCTTCTTGAGACCGGAGTGAAAGGGGAGATGCTTGACTCAGACTCTTCTTTTTGGCCATATACCCTGAATGAGATATCCGTTTTACGTGGAGGCGCTTCCATTCTTGGAGTCGATGTGAGCCTTGACGGGAATCCGCTTCCGACTTATTGGGCTGATGGCCTTTTGGTCTCCACGAGCTCCGGCTCCACCGCCTATTCCCTCAGTGTGGGAGGGCCTATCTGTGTCCCCGAGTCAAAGGTGATTATCATAGCGCCGATCGCTCCCCACAATTTGAATGTACGTCCTTTGGTTGTCCCCGACACGACAGTGGTGTCCATCTCGATGCGGTCCAGGGACAAGGTTGTCGCGATGAGTATGGACAACCGCAACGTTCGTCTGTCTTCTGACGCGACCTTGGAAGTCAAGGTGGCACAATTTTCGCTGAAAAGGGTGCGGCTTGAGGAATCAAGTTTCATCAAAGCCCTGACGACAAAGTTGTTCTGGGGAGAAGATATCAGGAATGGAGGATTTTAAAGAGAAAACATCCGGCAGGGTTCCCGTCCATGTGTCAATTATTATGGATGGGAATGGCCGTTGGGCTCGCCAGAGAGGCGAGGAGAGAGTTTATGGTCACACCCATGGGGTGGAGAGCGTTCGAGCCTGCGTTGAGGCTGCCGCTGAGGCAGGGGTGAGGTATCTTTCTTTGTTCGCTTTTTCCGAGGAGAACTGGGGAAGGCCGGAGGCTGAGGTCAGCACACTTATGCGCCTGATGTTCAAGGCTATAGCCGATGAGGTGGAGGCTCTTAAAAAGCAGGGCGTAAGATTTCGGGTGCTTGGCGACATGGACCGTCTTGACCCGGCTTTGGTCGAGGCTATCCGGGCGGCAGAGCAATTCACTGCTCCGGATCCAGGAAAGGAGCCTATCCTCGATTTGATTGTGTTTTTGAGCTATAGCGGCAAGTGGGACATTCTCCAAGCCGCGAAGAGACTAGCGTCCGATTATTCCTCTGATCCGGAGGGACTTGCTGCCGCTGGCCCCGAGGAGATCGCCTCCCGGCTGGTCACCGCCGGCATTCCTGACCCGGATCTGATCATCCGCACTTCCGGAGAGTGCCGCATAAGCAACTACCTTCTTTGGCAGGCCGCCTATTCAGAATTCCTTTTCACAGACACTCTTTGGCCGGATTTCAGGAAGGAAGAGTTCCGCTCAGCGCTTGAAGAATTCTCCAAGAGGGATCGTAGGTATGGAAAAGTCAAATAATCGCCGTATATTTGCAAACTTGTTTCAATGAATTCAGTTTTGATGAGAATATATCGTCTTCTGTTTGTCTTGCTTTTCTTAGCGGTCTCTTTCCCGGCTCTTGCCCAGGAACCGGAGTCTGCGTCCAAGCCTGTTGAGGTTGATTATGATCAGCCTCGGAGTTATGTCATCGGCGGCATCTCCGTATCGGGCAACACTCATTTTGGCGAGCAGCAGATCATCTCCCTCACCGGTCTCCAGACTGGAATGAAAGTGACGGTCCCGAGCGATGAGATATCCTCTGTGGTCACCAGATTGTGGGCCCAGAGGTATTTTGAGGACGTCTCCCTCGCTGTTGACCATATCAACGCCCAAGGAGATTCGGCTTGGTTCAGGATAAATGTCAAGGAGAGGCCCAGAGTCTCGAGGTGGCTTTTCTCCGGAGTGAAAAAGAACGAGCAGAAGGACCTCGAAGAGAGGCTCCGTCTTCGTAGGGGAGGGGAATTCTCTGATTATGTGGCCACTACATCTGTCGGGATTATCAAGCGTTACTATGCCGACAAGGGCTTCCTGAACTGCGAAGTTGATGTCCAGACCCAGAAGGACTCCATTATCAGGAATGCCATCAGGGTGAATTTCGCTGTTGACCGTGGTGACAAGATAAGGATCAAGAACATCAATTTCGAAGGAAACGAGGGTGTCTCTGATTTCAAACTTGCCAGGTCCATGAAGAAGACCAAGGCTAAAAAGATATATAACTTCTTCAGTAGCAAGAAGTTCAACGAGAAGGAATATCCCAACGACAAAAAGAGCCTGATCAGCAAGTTCAACGAGGCCGGCTACCGTGACGCCCGAATTGTCAAGGACTCCATTTATTATGTTGAGCCTGACCGCCTTGGCATAGACTTCAAGTTCGACCAGGGTAAGAAATATTATTTCAGGAACGTGACCTGGACCGGTAACTCGGTCCATTCCGCTGAGCAGCTCAACACAATTCTCCAGATCCATAAGGGTGATCCATACGATATGGTCA
>OMQO01000062.1 GCA_900313275.1 uncultured Bacteroidales bacterium | reverse complement strand
GTCGTCGTGGTTCTTCTTGTCGCTTTCCTTTTTGGTCTGCAGGGCTCCGAGGAAATCCTGGAGTTCTTTTCTGGCTCCGGAAGTCTTCTCCTTGTCCGCTTGGGATTCCTTGATCGTGCGGATGGTGTTCTCTACGGTCTTGTTGGCTCCGAGAACTATTTCCTCGGCTTCCTTCTTGGCCTGCTCCAGAATCTCTTTCCTGGTCTGCTTTATGCCTTCCAGCTCCTTCTGGTAGCGCTCTGTGATGCTGTCCAGGGTCTTGTCGGTGTTTTTGATTTTCTGGAGTTTCTCGTCCAGCGCCCGGCGGTTGCGCACGATTTTCCGGAGGTTCCTCTCCATCCCGACGAATTCCTCCCCGGCCCTGTTCTCGGCGTCCTTGACGATGTTTTCAGGCAGCCCCATCTTGCGGGCCAGCTCAAAAGCGAACGAGCCGCCGGGCATACCGATGTCAAGCTTGAAAAGAGGTTGGATCTTCGCGGCGTCAAACTGCATAGCTCCGTTTATGACCCCTGTTCCGGGTCCTGCGGCGTAAAGCTTCAAGTTGGTGTAGTGGGTGGTTATAACCCCATACACCCCACGCTTATCCAACTCACCCAGAATGGCTTCCGCAATCGCTCCTCCCGCTGTGGGCTCTGTCCCGGAACCGAATTCATCGATAAGGACGAGGGTCTTTGAGTCGGCTTCTTTCAGCATGGACTTCATGTCCTCGAGGAAAGAGCTATAGGTGCTGAGGTCGTTCTCGATGCTTTGGTCGTCTCCAATGCTGACCATAATCCTGTCGAATACAGGAAGTTCCGAGCTTTCGGATGTCGGCACAAGCATGCCCCACTGGAACATGTACTGAAGCAGTCCGGCGGTCTTCAGACAGACTGATTTGCCACCGGCGTTGGGACCGGAGATAAGCAATATGTGTTTGGCTGGAGTGAGCTTTATCGTGACGGGGACTATCTCTCGTTTCTCCCTTGTGAGCGCTTTCTCCAGGAGAGGGTGCCTCGCTTTGCGGAGGTTCATCTCGCCTTCTTCTGAGATGACTGGCATCCCGGCTTTGAAATCCAGGGCGACTTGAGCTTTAGCCACAAGGAAATCCATTTCGCCGACATATTCCGAAGCTTGGATCAGTTCCGGGACATAAGGCCTCACGAAGTCGCTGAAAGTGGCGAGGATACGCTGTATTTCCTGGGCTTCCTCAGCCTTGAGGGTGACTATCTCATTCTCGAGCTCTATTATTTCGGTCGGCTCGACAAAGGCGGTTTTCCCAGTCGCTGAGGTGTCGTAGACGAAACCCTGGATCTTTTTCTTGCTTGAGCTGTTGATCGGAATAAGGAGCTTGCCGTCCCTCACGGAAAGGCCGGCGTCTTCATCCACCAGACCGTCCGCCTTGGCCTGCGCCAGAATGGCGTTGGCTCTTTTTGAGATGGCTCCCTCTTTGGATCTGAGCGACTTCCGGATCTGGAGGAGATTGTCCGAGGCGGAGTCTTTGACATCTCCATATTTGTCCAGGATTAGGTCGATCCGGCGTTGGACTTCGGGGAAACTCATGATCGGGGAGCTCATCTTCTTGAGGTTCGGGTAAATCCCGTCCTTGATGGAATAGAAGAAATTGGTCAGTTTCCTGACGGTTTCCACCATTGTGCGGAGCTTTCCTAACGAGCCCAGATCTATATTCCAGCCTTCTTCTCCGAGCGGTTTGAGAAAATAAAGGCAATCGATGTAGCCATTTGTCGGGAAACCCTCTTCGAACATCATGATGAGGCGCATCTCGTCGGTCAGCGCCAACCTGTGGAATATGATCTTGGGGTCGGGGCTGAAGGTCTCTTCCGCTACACGTGAGACGGCATATTCAGTTGAGCAACGGTCTGAGACCATCGCCCTCACTTTGTCGAACCCGAGCTTGTTTTCAAGCCTGCGGTCAATAGAATCGCCCACTTCGCCCACTATGCCTTATCCTCCTTCTTTCCAAGCAAGAGCTTGAGTTCGTTGATGTTACTGATGTGTGTGAGTTTTCCTCCCTTGACGAAAGAGACATCACCGGTCTCTTCGGACACGACCACCACATCGGCATCCGTCTCTTCGGATATTCCTATGGCAGCCTTATGTCTCATTCCGAGATATGGAGGGATGTCCGTCCGCTGCGTGATCGGAAGGGTGCAGTGGAGAGGGGAGTTCTTAAAGAAGATGTTCATTATCAACCTTCTGGAGACCTTGGCATCGACAATGTCACCTGTCTCCACAATCTGGCTGACTGAGTTCTTATGGGGCAGCACGATCAGGGCTCCGGTTTTGTTGTCCGACATGGCTCGGCAGGCTTCGGCGATCTCATTGACTGTCTCGCCGGCGAGGGATTGCTCCTTGATTCCGAACAGTTTCTCTATCATGTTCCGTCCCTTCCCGGTGCTATAGCTCGAACCGAGCTTTATTAGGAAGTGGCGCACCTCGGGCTGGAATATCACGATGAGAGCCAGCACACCTACATCTATAAAGGTGTCCAACAAGGCGTTCATGAGTCTCATGTTCAGAGCTGCCACCACGACCCTCAACACGAAAAGGAGGATGACGGCGAAGAAAATGCTCATTGCCGCCGAACCCTTGATCCACCGGAAAACGAGATAGATCAAGGCGGCCACCATGAGGATGTCAAGGCAGTCAGCCAGCGAGAGGCTAAGGAAGCCGAATATGGATGAGATATGGTTTGCCATAATGTTCATAAACGCACCGCGAAGATAACTATTTCTCTTTGATTATTAAGGTGTCAGGCTTGTTGAAAACTTTGTTAATTAAAAAATATTTCGTACATTTGCAGCCCGCAAAATTGTGCGGGATAACGTAAAGTACTTATATACAATTAATTAACCAAACCAATGCCTGGATTAATTGGAAAGAAAATCGGAATGACTTCCGTTTTCGGTGCTGATGGAAAAAACATTCCATGCACCGTCATCGAGGCTGGTCCGTGTGTTGTCACGCAACTGCGCACTCTTGAGAAAGATGGCTATGAGGCCGTGCAGCTTGCCTATGACGAAATCAAAGAGATACACGCCAGCGAGCCCCTGAAGGGGCACTTCAAAAAGGCAGGGACCACCCCCAAGCGTAAGCTCGTCGAGTTTCCGGCGGACTTCGAGGGTGAGCTCAAGCTCGGAGACACCATCACCGTGGCTGACATCATGAGCGATGTCAAGTTCGTTGATGTTGTCGGTACTTCCAAAGGAAAGGGTTTCCAGGGTGTTGTCCACCGTTATCACTTCGCCGGTGTCGGCGGAGCGACCCACGGCCAGCACAACCGCCTGCGCAAGCCTGGTTCACTGGGAGCCTCCTCATGGCCTTCACGCGTCTTCCCCGGAATGAGGATGGGCGGCCACATGGGCAATGAGAGAGTCAAGGTCTTCAACCTCGAGGTTGTCAAGGTCATCCCTGAGAACAATCTTCTCGTCATCAAGGGTTCCGTTCCCGGAGCCAAGGGTTCATATGTAGCATTGGAGTTTTAGTTATGGAATTGCCAGTTTTGAAAATAGACGGAACTGAATCCGGAAAGAAGGTTGTCCTTGACGAGAAAGTCTTCGGCATCGAACCCAACGATCACGCCATTTATCTTGATGTTGTCCAGTACCTCGCCAACAGGCGTCAGGGTACCGCCAAGACCAAGGATCGCAGCGAGGTCGCCCACTCAACTAAGAAGCTCGGTCGCCAGAAAGGTGGCGGTGGCGCTCGCCACGGTAGCTTGAAAGCCAACATTTTCGTAGGTGGTGGCCGCGTGTTCGGTCCCAAGCCTCGTATTTACAGGACCAAACTCAACAAGAAGGTCAAGGCTCTCGCCCGCCGCTCAGCTCTCACTTATAAGGCTCAGGACCACGCTATCGTCGTCGTCGAGCCCTTCACAATGGAAGCTCCCAAGACGAAGGAGTTCATGCACATCATCGAGGCCCTCAAGGCCGGAAGCCGCAAGGTTCTCTTCGTCCTCCCTGAGAATTCCACCAACATTTATCTTTCCTCACGTAACCTCCCTGAGGTGAAGGTCATCACTGTCAACGAGCTCAACACCTACAACATCATGAATGCCAATTCCATGGTGCTGGTGGACGGAGTCCAGGATGTCATCGCGGAAAGGGATAACCGTTAAAAGAGCACAGAGATGGGAATTTTAATCAAGCCTATAGTTACCGAGAAGATGACGGCCGAGACTGAGAAGTTCAACCGTTATGGCTTCATCGTTGACAAGGAAGCTAACAAGCTTCAGATAAAAGCCGCTGTCGAGCAGATGTACAACGTGACCGTGAAAGACGTCAACACGATCAACTATCACGGAAAGCGCAAGTCCCGTTACAGCAAGACGGGTATGCTCACCGGTCGTACAAATCACTTCAAGAAGGCTTATGTGACTCTTGAAGGAGATGATAAGATTGATTTCTACGCTAACATTTAAGGAGGAACAAGGCAATGGCAATCAGAAAATTCAAGCCCACGACTCCTGGTCAAAGGAACAAGGCTATCAGCGCTTTTGACGAAATCACCGCCAAAAGGCCGTACAAACCGTTGTTGGAGCCCCTTAAGAGCACAGGCGGAAGAAATAACACTGGTCAGATGACCGTTCGTTACCGTGGCGGTGGACACAAGAGGATGTACCGCATCATCGACTTCCTCCGCGACAAGGACAATGTCAAGGCCACTGTGTTGACTATTGAATACGATCCGAACCGTAGCGCCCGTATCGCCCTCGTCGAGTATGCTGATGGTGTGAAGAAGTACATCATCGCTCCCGCTGGACTGAAGGTCGGTCAGGTCATCGAGTCCGGTTCGGGTGTTGCTCCCGATCTTGGAAACTGCCTTCCTCTTGCTGAGATCCCTGTCGGTACGCTCGTTCACAACATCGAGCTCCGTCCCGGCCAGGGTGCCGCTATGGCTCGTTCAGCCGGCACATTCGCCCAGCTGGCCGCCCGTGAAGGCAACTACGCTATCCTTCGTCTCCCTTCGGGCGAGACCAGGATGGTCCTCACCTCTTGCCGCGCCACTGTCGGTACGGTCGGAAATGGAGACCACAATCTTGAATCTCATGGCAAGGCTGGACGCCGTCGCTGGTTGGGCCGCAGGCCTCACAACCGTGGTGTCGTCATGAACCCTCACGACCATCCTATGGGTGGTGGAGAAGGCCGCGCCTCTGGAGGACACCCTCGCTCACGCAAGGGCTTGCCGGCTAAGGGTTACAAGACTCGTAATCCCAAGGCGACCTCCAACAAGTTCATCATCGAAAGAAGAAAGAAGAAGTAATTAAACAGAAATCAAGATTATGAGTCGTTCATTAAGAAAAGGACCGTACATCCAGGAAGCCCTGGAGAAGAGAATTCTTGCTATGAATGATGGTAGCAAGAAGAAGGAGGTCGTGAAGACCTGGTCCCGCGCCAGCATGATCTCCCCTGACTTCGTCGGCCATACAGTGGCAGTTCATAATGGGAACAAGTTCATTCCTGTTTACATTACTGAGAACATGGTCGGACACAAGCTTGGCGAATTCGCCCCTACCAGAACTTTCAAAGGCCATTCGGGCAACAATAAGTAATCATTAAAGGAGATTTAAGTTATGGGAGCTCGTAAAAGATTAATGGCTGAGAAACTTAAGGAAGCCAAGAAGCAGACCGCTATAACAAAGCTTAACGACGTGCCTACATCCCCTCGCAAGATGCGCCTTGTGGCCGACACAGTGAGAGGTGTGGAAGTGAACCGCGCGCTTGACCTTCTTCATTTCTCGAAGAAGCATCCGTCAATCCCGCTTGAGAAGGCTCTCCGCAGCGCTATCGCTAACTGGGAAGCCAAGAACCCTGACAAGAGCAAGGAGCTGGATAACGGTAATGTCTATGTCAAGACCATCATGGTAGGCGAAGGCCGTACGCTCAAGAGAATCCGTCCCTGCCCTCAGGGCCGCGCCGGAAGGATCCGCAAGCGTTCGAACCACGTCACCATCATTCTCGATGTCAAACCCGCTACAGTAGAGGAGAATTAATTATGGGACAGAAAACTAACCCTATTTCCAACAGAATCGGTATCACCCGTGGATGGGACTCCAACTGGTGTGGCGGCAACTACGCCGAGAAGATCGCCGAGGACTATGAGATCCGCAAGTATCTGACCAACCGTCTCGCGAAGGCCAGCATCTCCAAGATTGTCATAGAGAGAACCCTTAAACTCATCACCGTCACGATCCACGCCGCCAGGCCAGGTTTCATTATCGGCAAGGGTGGACAGGAGGTCGACAAGCTCAAAGAGGAGCTCAAGAAGGTCACCAAGAAGGATGTTCAGATCAACATCTTCGAGGTCAAGAGGCCTGAGGTCGACGCTCACATCGTGGCCGACAGCATCGCCCGCCAGATCGAGGGCCGCGTCTCCTACCGCAGGGCCATCAAGATGGCCATCGCTTCCGCGATGAGGGTAGGTGCCGAAGGCATCAAGGTTCAGATCAGCGGCCGCGTCGGTGGAGCGGAAATGGCTCGCAGTGAGATGTTTAAGGAGGGTCGTACCCCTCTGCACACTTTCCGTGCCGACATCGACTACGCTCTGGCTATCGCCAGCACTAAGGTCGGTTGCCTCGGAATCAAGGTGTGGATTTGCAACGGCGAGCGCTATGGCAAGCAGGATCTTACCCCCAACGCCCTCACGGCAGCGAACGCCCAGGGTGGAAGCCGTCCCCGCAATGACCGCGGAGACCGCAGGGGTGATCGTCGTGGCGATCGTGGCGACCGTCGTGGTGGCCGCGCCCCTCGTCGCGACTCCCGCAGCGTCGAGTAAGGTTAAGCCTTATAGCATGATAAAGACCGGTGTTTTTGACACCGGTCTTTTTTATTTTCAAGGGTTTTTCTTAAATTAGCGTGTTGTCACCATGATGGTGGCTTGAATGGTTATAATATCATATAATTAATACATTATGGCACAATCCAGAAGAGATTTCATCAAGAAGGCTGGCCTTGGGTTAGGCGCCTTGACGATCCTCCCTCGTGAGGTTTTCGGCAAGATGGGAAACTCATCCAGCAAGTTCGTCGCTCCTAGCGACCAGATGACCAGAGGCATCATCGGAGTCGGAGGAATCGGAATGTCCAATCTCCACTTCGCAAGCGACGAGCGTTGCCGCCTGGTGGCAGTCTGCGACGTGGACCAGAACCACCTGGACAACGCGGTCCAGAAGGGTCAGGAGAGGTTCGGAACAAAACTCCAGGCTTATCATGACTGGCGCGACCTGGTCCATGACCCCAATGTGGACATCGTCCACATCGCCACTCCTTCCCATTGGCACGGGCTTATGGCTGTCGAGTCGGCCAAAGCCGGCAAGGACATTTTCTGCGAAAAGCCGATGACAAGGACAATCGGCGAGGGACAGAAAGTTGTCGAAGCGGTCAACAAATACGGCCGTATCTTCCGCCTGGACACGTGGTTCCGTTTCAAGGACACATTCTACGGCCTCGGTACCACTGTTGAGCCTTTGAAGAAACTTGTGGATAGCGGCCTTCTCGGATGGCCTCTTACGGTCAGGATTTCCGGAGCGACCGGATTCGCCTGGAAGTTCTATTGGACAGGAAAGGAAAACCTTGAGCCTCAGCCGGTTCCGAAGGAGCTTGACTATGATCTCTGGCTCGGTCCCGCCCCTGTCAAGCCTTACCACCCGCACAGGGTGCACCAGAGCTTCCGCGGCTACTGGGACTATGAGTCCGGCGGTCTTGGTGACATGGGCCAGCACTACATCGACCCCGTCCAGTACTTCCTCGGCAAGGACAATGATCTGCCGGTCAAGGTTGAGGTCGATGCTCCTCAGCAGCATCCCGATGCCGTGGGAATATGGAGAAGCATCACCTACACCTACGCTGATGGCTGCAAGATCATCCTTGAGGGAGAGGGCTTCGAAAGCACTGGCAAGGTGCCTTACATCGAAGGACCTAACGGAAAGGTTTACAAAGGCTTCGAGTGCACGATTCCCAATGTCATGGATGTCATCAACGAGCTTCCCGATCCGGAGCCTCGTCAGGTCGATTTCCTCGACTGCGTCCAGAATCGCCAGAAGTTCGCCCTCAACGAGGAGAATGGCCACCACAGCTGCACGGTCGTCAATCTAGGCTCCTGCGCCCTGCGTCTCGGCCGTACCCTTCACTTCGACCCCGACAAACAATTGTTCATTAACGACGATGCCGCCAACCTGCTCATCAACCAGCCTATGCGCGGCCCTTGGTCAATCTAAACCTTGAATCGAAGAAGTTATGAAGAAGATATATTCAATATTGATTCTCCTCGCTCTCGCTGTTTCCGTTTATGCTCAGGACGCGAGGCAGAGGACTGTACAGACTGTCGTGGCCGATGTGCTTGCCGCTATGCCGGCCCAGAACAGCGCTGATTTCGCCACTCAGATGGGAGATTTGGCCGCTACCGCTCCTCAGTCGGTTGTGGAAGTCGCCAAGATGTTGAAGCCCGCGGGTGATGGTGTCAAGAACGCCGTTTTTGAATACGCCCTCCAAGGACTGGTCACCTATGTCAACGACCCTGCCCATTCCGCTAAGAAAGCGGATGTGCTCAAAGGCCTTCAGGATGCCGCTGCGGCATGTTCAGACACCTACAATAAAGGCCTGCTGACCTCTCTCCAGAGATTGTTGGGAGACTATGTCGCCCCTGAGGCCGAGGCCGCCATGCCTGTCAAGCAGGCGCAGGCTCTCCTCAAGTCCGGTCAGACCCACGAGAAATGCTTGGCCGCCTGGACTTTGATGAACGCCATGCCTGAGAAGGCCGTCAAGACAGTTGCCTCCGCCCTTAAGAGCGATGACAAGATATTCCGCAATTCCGTGATCAGCAACGCAACCAAGATTCTTGGCGCTCCCGCTTTGGTCCCGGTCCTTACCGGAAAGTTCAAAAAGCTCACTCCCGATGCCAAGGTTGATGTCCTCAATTGGCTGGGTAATAATAAGATATCCTCTGTGGCCAATTTGGTCAACGGTGCTTTCGGCGAAGGCGGAGAGGTGGCTAAAGCCGCCATTGCCGCTGCCGGGAAGATCGGAGGCGCGGCCGCCGCAAAGAACTTGGTCGGACAGCTTGGCGGAGAGAACAGCCTCGAGGCTTTGACCGCCCTTAAGTCATTCAAGGGAGACATCAAGGACATTGTGGCTGCTGCCTTGACAGAGAAGCTTGCCACCGGTAATGACATGGCCGCGGTCAAGGCCATCATGGATCTCGCCTCTTCAAGGAGGATGAAGAATGTGGCTCCTACCGTGTTCTCTATGATAAACTCCTCAGACAAAGAGGTTTCCAAGATGGCAATAACCGCTCTTCCTAACTTTACGGGAGTCGGTGACATCGCAAAGGTCGGTGGTCTTCTTGACGCTGCAACGGACAAAGATCTTGTCGATAGTTATCAAGGTGCTCTTGAGTCCGCCATTCACACACTCTCTCCGGCGGAGCGGTATTCCAAGGTCAGTGGCCTCATGAAGACCGCCAAGAATGTGGCCAATTTCTATCGTGTTCTCGCTTCCACTGGTACAGACGAGGCTGTCGGCGATCTTGCCAAGTCTTGGAATGCCGGTAGCGACCAGGCTCTCTCCGCCCTTGCCTTGATGGACAATTACAAGGCCGCCCCGGTTCTTCTGGAAGCCGCCAAGAAGAATCCTTCAAAACAAGAGTTGGTCCTTCCTCGTTACATTTCCTTGCTGGATCAGTTTGAGACCAACCTTGACAAGAAACGCGCGTCTCTCGGCGAGGTTCTCGGCATTACCAGCCTTAAGGGAGTCAAGGAACTGGCTTTGAAAGCTTTAGCCAATGTTCCCACCATGAAATCCTTCCTTCTCGCCGGCAAGTATCTCGACGACAAGGATGTGGCTTATGCCGCCGCCGGAGCTATCCGTAACTTGGCCTCCAAGACAAATGAGGAGATTGACTACAACACATTAAAGTCCAATCTCGACAAGGCCAAGACCATATTCAAGGCTGCTGGTGGTGCCGATGATGGCTACGCTATCGACGAGATCAACCAGGTTCTTGAGAAAGCGAAACCGTTCACTCCGTCCCAACTGACCGCCGAGGAGAAGAAGCAGGGCTTCGAGATGCTCTTCGACGGGACTAACCTCGACAAGTGGCAAGGTGACCTTGAGGGTTATATTCCTCTCAATGGAACCATTTACGTGTCAGCTAATTACGGCAGCACGGGCAACCTCTACACCAAGAAAGAGTACCGCAACTTCGTCTATCGTTTCGAGTTCTGCTTCCTCCGCGAGGGAGTCAACAACGGTGTCGGTGTCCGCACTCCGATGGGTGTCGATGCGGCCTACGACGCAATGTGCGAGGTCCAGATTCTGGATCACGACGCTCCCATGTACGCCAACCTCCGTGAATATCAGGTCCACGGATCTGTTTATGGTGTGATCCCCGCGAAGAGGATTGTCCACAAGCCGCTTGGCGAGTGGAGCACCGAAGAGATCCGCGTGGAAGGTGATCGCATCAAAGTTACCGTTAATGGCGAGGTTATTGTAGATGGAAATATCCGCACCGCCTGCAAGGGACATAATGTCGCTCCAGACGGCAGTGGGGAGAATCCTTACACAGTGGACCATAGGAACCACCCAGGAATGTTCAACAAGAAGGGATACATTTCGTTCTGCGGCCATGGAGAGGGACTTAAGATTCGCAATGTCAGGATTCTTGACCTAGGTGACAAGAAATGAAATATTTAGCTAAATTTGCAAGCTAAAATATAAATGACAACGCTTAACAAAATGAAGACAAAGTTTATTTTCATCGCGGCCGCTGCCGCTCTGCTGATGGTTGGTTGCGGACCGAAAGTTTCCGACATGACTACTATCTCCGGCAACCTTGGCGCTGATGCGGCCGAGGAGGTCGAGATCAGCATAAAGCCTCTCGAGTTCGTAAACAAGTTCCCTGTCGTGAACGGTCAGTTCAAGGCTGAGGTTCCGAAGTACACCCTTGGCAAGGCAAGGCTGAAGGCCGGCAATATTATCGGATCATTCGTCTCTGATGGAACGCCTTTGACCATCAAGATCAATGATGACAAGAGCCTCTCTGTCACTTCAAAGTACCCTGATGTGTCTGTCCAGGCCAAGAGTGATGCTTATGATAAGGCTCTCCAGGAGATCCAGCTAAGCTATCAGGGCAAGATTGATGCTGCCAAGGACGAAGCTGCCAAGGATCAGCTCTATGAGGCCTACGAGAATGAGGTCAAGAAAATGGGCTTGGACGCCGTCAACGCCAACTCCGACAATCTTGTTGCTGTGATGGCTCTTGACAATCTCCGTTATCTGCTTTCTAATGACCAGGTTGACTCCGTCCTGACGACTCTTGACACTTCTTTGGCGAAGGTCTCCACAATCTCAACGCTTGCCAAGACTGTCTCAGCCAGGAAGAAGACCGCTGAGGGCCAGATGTTCACGGATTTTGTCATCCAGGGCAAGGATAAGCTTTCCGATTATGTCGGTAAAGGCAAGTACATCCTGGTTGACTTCTGGGCGTCATGGTGCGGTCCCTGCAAGGCTGAGTTGCCTAACATCAAGGCCGTGTATCAGAAGTACGCCGGTCCCCAGTTCGATGTTCTGAGTGTGGCTGTCTGGGATAAGAAGGAAGACACCATCAACTCCGCCAAGGAGCAAGGTATTGTCTGGAACCAGATCATTGACGCTCAAAGGATTCCGACCACATTGTACGGAATAGACGGCATTCCCCACATCATCCTCTTCGGTCCTGATGGAACCATCCTCAAGCGCGATCTTCGCGGCGAGGACATAGAGGCTGAGGTGGCCAAATATGTCAAGCCCGTCAAATAGCATTGGACGGTAATAGTCTCACTGTCAGGGAGAAAATCTCCCTGTTTCCACATTCCCCGGGGGTTTATCGCTACTACGATTCCTCGGGGAAGGTGATTTATGTGGGTAAGGCCAAAGATCTCCACAAGAGGGTCGCGCAGTATTTCGTGCCTCCGGAGCGACTCAATGTCAAGACACGGCTTCTGGTGTCCAAAATCGCCGACGCGCAGTTCTCGGTGGTGGATTCTGAGGCTGACGCGCTCCTGCTTGAGAACAACCTGATCAAGCAATATAAACCCCACTACAACATCCTCCTGAAGGACTCTAAGACCTACCCTTGGATCGTGGTGACTAACGAGGAATTCCCGAGGGTTTTCCTTACCCGCAGGGTGGACAAAAAGACTGGAACTTACTATGGTCCATATAGTTCCGTCACTCATGCGAATTATCTTCTGGAGTTTTTCCGGAAGAACTATCCGCTTCGTTCCTGCAAACTGAAGATAACTGGCGAGGCTGTCCTGCGGGGCAAGTTCCGCCCTTGCCTTGAGATGCACATAGGGCGTTGCAAGGGATGTTGTGTCGGTGCGGTCAGCAGGGAGGAATATTCCTCATGGATCAACGAGATCACAAGGCTCCTCAAAGGAGGGGTGAATGACATCATCCGGGAATATGAGGCGGCCATGAAGGAGGCGGCCTCCGAACTTCGTTTCGAGGACGCGCAGGTCTTCAAGAACAAGATCGACGC
>OMQO01000086.1 GCA_900313275.1 uncultured Bacteroidales bacterium | reverse complement strand
CATCCATATCGATAAGATGAAGCTTAATACCATTTGTCTTTACCTTTGCTGTTGTTGGTGTACTCTGTCCACCGAAATTCAGCTCTCGTGAAGTCCAAATATAATCACGGAAAGTCGAGCCTGCATTCCACTGCCACAGAATATTTCCGTCAAGCATAATCAGCTCGCCTGACTGTGTGGTTGTCATAGCCACAGGTGTATCAGAGATTGTAACTAAATTCGAGACCTTGCTGTCATTATAGGTGCCACCGTCAATCTCAAGCATGAAAGAGATCACATCTGTAACACAGACAAGATATCCTCTCCAATAAGCAAGACGCACAGTGTCAGGCCTAATCTTCACCCAGTCGTCAGTGCTGAACCATGCAGAGGTTATAATCTGAAAACGGGCGTCAGTTGATACAAGAACCAGTCCGTCCTTTGAAGAATAGACCATGCCGAATGGAGTAGCCACAGAACTGTTCACGTGTCCGCAGCCAATATCAGGCAGCGGAGTAAACACCTCGGTCACACCACGACATTGACGTGCCTCACAGTTTGGAGCACCGTCAATCACAAATGGGTAGCTGTCCGTAGAGACAAAAAGTTTATTGCCGAGTGTCTGGACATTCACAATGTTATAAGGCAGAGTCAGATCATATTCCACCGGCCAGTTGCTAGGCTGATAGGCTTTAGAGAAATGCACCTGATTTGTAGTGGTTAGAGACGTAGTCTGACGTTTGTTCTACAA
The DNA here is from genome assembly GCA_900313275.1 of uncultured Bacteroidales bacterium. Classification (GTDB taxonomy): domain Bacteria; phylum Bacteroidota; class Bacteroidia; order Bacteroidales; family UBA932; genus Cryptobacteroides. Next base: position 7,949 of record OMQO01000086.1, on the reverse strand, counting down.
TGCCGGGCGGGCGGCACGCCACTCGCTAGACGTCGCCCGGACTACTCGCATTATCCGGAAATAGTTGATCCTCAGCGTAGTACAAAAAATGCGTAGCAGATTTTGCTACGCATTTTCCATAAAAAATTGATTCTGATCAGAATAGCTTCTTGAATATTCCTTTCGCGAGATTCTTGAGTTCATCAGCCGGAGCGGAGGCTTGCTGCTGTTGTGGTTTAGGGACATAGTCATCCACATAGAATGACACTGATATCCTTCCACCATTCGAGGCGTCCGTCCTGTTGAAAGCGTGACACACCCCGTCTATCATCTTGTAATAGGTGTCAGCGTTGAGGTCATCGGGCTTGGTGCCCATGGCCACGAAACCATCGGAGCGCAGTTTGGCTGCGTACATCTCCACAAGGAAAGGCCTTCCTGTAAGATGGAGGCAGAACGCTGGATGACCGTTCCTTGGAGTCAGCTCCTCAAGAACAAAGTCCTCGCCTCCTATATCCCATTTGGGATAAGCACCGAGATTCTCGGCCCAGTTGTCAAAGATAGCCACCTCGTCCGCAAGTTTGTTCGCTTTCTCGGCTTCCATCTCCTTCTTCGCCATAGCCAAAGCGCCGGAGAATATGCCACCGAGTCCCTTGAGAGCCTGGGCGGCCTCAGCGGCCTGGGCCTTTTCCTCAGGTGTCAATTGCCTCTGCGCCGGAGAAGCGCCTTCTGCCGAGGCATCGACCTCCGCGGATGCGGCAGCGTTGACCTCTGCAGTGGCTGCGGCTGCTGACTCGGAAACGGCATCAGCAGCATTCACCAGTTCGGTCTGTGCGGCGTTGATGCTGTTCTCAATATTCTGCGAGGCGTTATCAAGGGCTTGCGCCTGTTTCTGGGCGAAACGCTCAGCAGCAGGAGCAACAGTTTTTTCAACGGCCTTACCGACCGCCTTGCTGATGCCATCACCGATGGCGTCAGAGAGAATGTTTTTCAAAAATCCCATTGTAGTGTGTTATTATCGATTAAAAAAGATTATTCCTCCCAGACGTATTCGTCGTGATTGGGGTCGGCCTCAGCAGTCTTAATCATCTCGATGTTCAGTTGCTCGACGAAGGAGAGTTTGATATCATCGTTATTCTGAGGCATATACCAGTCTTGGGCCCCGAAGTATTCTTGAAGATCCTTGGACTGGAAACGATATCCGTGCTTAGCGAGAATCGAGTTGCGCATGATCCGAAGCGTGGACTTCTTGTACCGCGCCAGAGCGGCCTTAGTCAGCAACAAGGTGGAGGCGAAGTCAAAGCGGCCCTTATCCGGATCGCAGGCGACAAGTCCGTATGGGGACTCTTCAGAGCGCTCGAAAAGGCCATATTCGTCAAAACTGCCCTGATAGACATTGAAGCCTTCCAAAGTGGGTACTATCTGGAAATATCCCTTCACCCAGGTGTCGGAGACCTTGACAACACCATTGACCATGTCGTTGAATGTCTGGACCTCATAGGAGCCCTCTCGGCCTTCCACCATCACCGTCATGTCATTCACAGTCACCAAGTAGCCCCCCGGTTCGGTAGTATATATGCCCTTGACCTGAGGAATCCATGTCCAGACATTGTTGTGCCGGCAATCGTCTGGAGTCCAGATCATGACCGTCTCGAGTTTGTTGTCCAGATTGTAAACACACAGGACCTTCATCCCTTCCTGGTGGCGATACTTCACCGTGTATCCCTCTGAAAATGGCATGTCAGCATATTCGTTACCTCCTTGGGCAACCGAGTAGGAATTGCTTTCCCCTTCTATCGGAAACAGTTGGAACTCAAGCTCTTGACCTTCGTTCATAGCTTGCATGACGATGGCTCCGTCCCTCTCGACAATGGCAGAATAGCAGTTTCCGCCGTCATACCAGAGAGATCCGGGAGCGATGTTCTGGGCACCCGCTGTCACGGAGGCAAGCAGCATTAATAAAACTGTCAATCGTTTCATATCCTATTCATTATCAATTTCATGTTCTTCAATGAACCGCCCGTCGATTGTGTAGGTCTGATCGACGGAGTAGCGCCCGCCCTCTTCGCGGTAATGATATGCTCCGAGGTGGATCCGCTTGTTCTCGGTGTCGAACGAAAGGAAGCCTTCGGTCGAAGGGAACTGGATGGCCTTGATGTCGTCGGGATCGCTGACATCAAGGATATATGACCATATATTCCTGGCGTCCGGACAACCGTCAACATAGAACATGTCCGCGTTCCAGGGGACTGGAATAATTGTCTCAGCGCAAGCGATATCTCCGGAGTCAATTCTCACCGGTATGGCGTTTCCGTCCTTCATCAGTGACCATTTTGGTTCTGAAGAAGCGAAAGTCGTGCAGATCCAGCGAGTTTCCTCAGCCTCACCTCTATCCTTGATCCAGAGCGCCAGAACCTCCGGATCCTCCTCTGAGGCCGGACGGGCCACTGAAGTATAGAAGCGGTAGTGGTCTGACTCCGCCCGCAAGGTGGCGTCTTCGGGAAGCGGATCATAGTCGTCCTCGTATTCAGGATAGATGAATTCGTTGCTAGAGTAATTGAACTCATGCTTCATCCCGTTAAAGGTGTAGTGATGGTAGAAAGTAGGATAGCTGTCATCAGGAGAGGTCTCAACAATAATGATGTCCTGATCATAATCACCTTCAGTCAACCAATATGTCAAGATGGAGCCCTCATGTTGGGGTTTGAAATCGGCGTAAGGCTCATCCTCAGGAGTCATCGTGCCGGTCGCAGGATCATAATCGTAGAAAGCGCATAATTCGATCTCTTCAGGGTGAACTTGCTCAAGAAGCACGGCGAAGAGCGTGTGGCCGTTCTCACGGGAATATGTCCGGGCTTCTGTCCTTTTGTCGCTCGTGGTGCCCTCGTTGTAATAAGCGATATTGAAATCCTCGCAATCCACGAATACTTTGCCGGATCCTCCTTCCTCGACATCATTTGAAACGAAGAGCCGGTCCCCCGCCTCAGCGATCAGGGAATCAGCCCCTGCCGAGGGCCACATTTCGTTGAAGGCCTTAAGCAACTGCATCACATTGGGCTGGGCGCCAAGATTCTTCGTGGCAATTGTTTTTCCTCGCCATCCATCACGAATGGTGGCAATATTGACTGTATCATTCTTGGGCGCTCCTCCGCAACACGCAAGAAAAAAGCATAAAAAGATGAATAGTGTTTTTCTCATAATGCTCAAAGATACAAAAATTATTGGGACGTGTTATGGAATGAGTTGATTAACTGAATAATACAAAATCAGATGGTACCGATTCGGGCACCATCTGATTCAGCATAATATTGATTCACAACGACTTCCGCATCACGAATCTTCTTGTTCGGGGGCTCCTGGCTCCGGCGGGCGATACTCCAGCAGGTCGCCGGGTTGGCAGTCGAGAGCTTTGCAAATAGCGTCGAGTGTCGAGAATCGGACACCTTTGGCCTTTCCGGTCTTGAGGATCGAGAGATTGACGGCCGAGATGCCTATTTTCTCCGCCAGCTCAGCGGAAGTCATCTTCCGCCTGGCCAGCATAACATCGACATTAACGATTATCGGCATAACTACTTACCCTCCTTTTTGGCAGTCCCCTGCTCCTCAGGGACCTCCTTTCCTTTCATATATTCAGGAAGGCTCATACCAGCCATCTTGAACAGATCCTGGAGCGGAGGAACGGAACCCATGAGCCCGGATATGAAATTGGCGGTAGAAGTCTTGCCGTCTTTGCCACCATTGCCGTCCCAGACAGTGACCTTGTCGATCTTGATGCCCTTGACAGCCTCGACCTGGGTCTTGACAAGTTCGGGCAGACGATCGGAGATCATCATAAGGACAGCCTTCTGGGCGTCGCCCTCAGCGGCACCGACCAACTGGGCGAAACCGTCAGCCTGTTTGGTCAAGATCTCGAGGGTACCACGAGCCTGAGCTTCCATCTTGGCGAAGATTGCGTCAGCCTCTCCCTTAGCGGTCCTGCGAAGCTTCTCAGCCTGAGCCTCAGCCTCGATAATCTGGCGCTCCTTGTCTATCTGGGCGGGAACGACGATGTTGGCCTGCTGGGTAGCTTTCTCCCTCTCAGCACGGGCGAGCTCAGCGTCACGCTCGCTCTGGTAGGCCTCCTGCAAAGCCTTAGCGGCCTGAACCTTCTCAGCGGCGACAGCGATGCGGGCAGCCTCAGCCTCCTTCTCACGACGGGCGGCGTCGGAATTGGCGATCTCGATCTTGGATGAGTTCTCACCCTGGACAGCCATAGCGTTGGCGGCAGCGGTCTTGATACGTGTATCCCTCTGAGTCTCAGCGATTCGGATGTCCTTATCCCTGTCAGCCTCAGCCTTACCGATCTCACCGAAACGGTTCTGCTCAGCGACACTCTTCTTAGCGTCGTTGATAGCCTTTGCGGCGGCTTCCTTACCAAGAGCCTCGATGTAACCGGACTCGTCACGGATGTCGGTGACGTTGACGTTGATGAGTTTCAGACCGATCTTGCGGAGCTCTGCCTCAACATTCTGGCTGACAGCGGCAAGGAACTTGTCACGGTCGGCGTTGATCTCCTCGATGTCCATCGTTGCGATGACAAGACGGAGCTGACCGAAGAGGATATCGGTGGCGATGTTCTGAATATTGTCGGTTGACAGACCAAGAAGACGCTCAGCGGCGTTTGTCATGTTGTCAGCTTCGGTGGAGATACCAACGGTGAAGCGGCAAGGCACATCAACTCGGATGTTCTGCTTTGAAAGGGCGTTGGTAAGGTTGCACTCGATGGAGATGGGCTTGAGGTCAAGCCATGCGTAATCCTGGAACACCGGCCAGATGAAGGACGCGCCACCGTGGACGCAACGGGCGGATGAGATGGAGCCGCTCTTGTTCTTGCCGGTCTTACCGTAGATGACCATAATCTTGTCTGAAGGGCAGCGTTTGTAGCGCTTCAGGATAGCCGCGAACGTCACAAAAAGGACGGCGACAATGATAAGTAAGAGAGTAATGTCCATAATAAATATAGGTTATTAGATGATTGTAGGATTAACTTCTTCCACAAGCAAGGTATGGTCGTTTATGACACCGATGACCTTGATTGGAGTGCCTGTCGGAATCGAGTCACCCTCTGTGAGGGCATCATATTCACGGATGGCGTTGTTGATGGTAATCTGGATCTTGCCTTCACCTTTGCGCTCGCCAGGGATAGTCAGGTACGCCTTACCCTCGCAGCCGACAGCGGCAGTGTGGACATCAATGTTACCACTCTGCTGCATGCTGCTGAGCCACTTGAACATCCACATCACTGCCGCGACCAGGGCCACGCCCACTATGATGGCGATCACCATCACGAGGAAGTTGGACTTCACATCGTCATGAAGCAAGACCGCGGTCCAGCCGAAACCAAGGCAGAAGTTGATGAAGTTGCGGAAAGTAAGAAGACTCATAGAAGGGTCGGCGTCGAAGGAGCCGTCCCCGCCTCCGAGATCGACATTCCCGGCGGCATCGAAATCAGTGTCAATTCCTCCGTCTCCACCCAGACCCATAAAGGTCATGATGGTCTGAATGACGAAGATCAGGGTAGCTGAAAGGGTTATGCCCCAAAGAATCTGCATAACCGTGCTAAGGGAGTTCCACCATTCAATCATATCACAAAAAAATTATTGTTCTTCGCAAATATAAAAATAATTTACGAAAAACAATAATTATTTAAAAAATTTGTATAAAAAATTATTCCGTAGTCTTTCCTGGCATCTGGGCGAACTCAAGGAAATTACCCGACTCGAAAAGTCTGCGGGCGGCCTCTTTGATTCCTTCTTTTGTCAAGGATGCGACGGCCTCCTCGTACTCCTTGTCGTAATCGAATCCGAACTTAGCGAACCTGACCAGATTATTCATCCAGTAGCTGTTGCTGATCCTGTTCTCAGGGACATTCTTCTTGAAGTTCTCGAGGGTGCGGTTGAACTGCTCGTCGGTCGGACCGTTCTCAGCAAGCTTGCGGAACTCATCCTTGGCCATAGCCCTGAGCTTGTCAGCCATCTCGGGCTTGCACTCGAAAGCGACTTGCATTATATACATAGGCTCGGGCTCCAGACCGGCATTGGCGGATGAGGACGCTCCATAGGTTCCTCCCTCGTCCTCACGCATAGTGTCAACATAAATCTGGTCAAGCACATAGCTGACCGCTCTCGCCAACACGTCATCCTTCACTGTGTAAGGCCTGTAATCCGAATAAACCTCAACCACAGTGGACTTCGGAGTCTCCATGTCTGTCTGGATGGTCTTTATGTTCTCGCCCTTGACAAGCCTCGGAGCAAGGTCCTTGATTCCCTTAGTCTTCTTGCCCTTCGGAAGAGAACCTATGTACTTCTCCACCAACGGTTTCAATGTCTCGACATCCACATCGCCAGTAATGACCATAACGCTGCCGGCAGCTGAGGCGAACAGTTTGCGGTAGTTCTTCTCCACAGTCTGGAGATTAGCCTTCTCAAGGGTCTCCATTGAGATGAACTGCCTTCTGGGGTTGCCTCCGTAGAGGAAATCGTTAAGATCCTTCTGCAGCTTGAACTGCGGAGTGCCAAGAGCGTTAGGCAGCACAGCCTTCAGTTGGGCGATCGCGTTATCCCATTCCTCCTGGTCGAAGCGAGGATCAGTGTATGTCAAGTAAACCAACTGGAGCGCAGTCTCAAGGTCTTTGACAGAAGATGAGCCGCTGACTCCATTGTAGAGTCCGTCTATGAAGGCACCAACCTGAAGGTTCTTTCCGGAAAGCATCTTTGTGACCTCAGTGCCCTTAAACTTGGACACACCCTGCATAGCGTCAAATGTGCCGTAAATGGTGCTATCGAAAGAAGTCATATCCTCATCGGAGATCAGGTTCTGCCCGCCTGCTTTATATAAAGTGAACAGTATCTGGTCTTTCTTGTGCTCCGTGGGCAGGACGATAACCTTCACCCCATTCTTGAGAATCCACTCGGTGGAACCGTAGATTGAAGAACCGCTCTTCTTGACAGGAGATCCCTTCAAAATGGAAGGATCCATGAAAGGCTCAGCGGTTGTTTCCGCCGCGGGAGCCTCGATCTCAGCCGACTTGGCCTCCTCGAAGACGGAAAGCAGCTGTTCCTTTGACGGGGTGGCGATCCCGGCCTTCTCCGGTCCGCTATAGATCACGACCATATTATTCTCAGGAATAATCTGAGAGGTCATCTGCCCAAGTATAGAAGCGTCCACCTGGTCAAGAAGCGCCTTAGCGAGATCATATTCCATCTGAGGCTCCATGTAGGCCTGATTGTCAAAGAAGTTGTTGATGAGAGGGTGGACAAATTCAGGGTTCTTTCTGGTGCCCGCCTCATTGACGGCCTTCTCCAGCGAAGCCAGGACTTTATCCTTTGCCCTGGTGACCTCACCCTCAGAGAAGCCGAAGCGGCTCATTTTCTGGAGTTCCATAAGGAATGCCTTGAAACCTCCAAGAATATTGTCCTCCTTCAAGGCGACACGACCCATCACAGCCTCAAAATCCTCGCACAACTTACCGATACCAAACATTCCCTGAAGGAAAGGAGCGTCAGCCTTGGAGGTGATGTCCGTAAGACGCTCTGACATCACGTTGGAAACAAGGGTCTCGATAAGGTCCATCGAGAATCCGGCGGGAGTACTGTTAAGAGCCTCGTCACGGGCGTCGCTCTCCCAAAGTATCTCAACCATCGGGAGAGTGGTTTCGGGATCGGTAATAATTCCAACTCTGGGCTCAGTGAACTCCTTCAAAGTGAACTTCTCTTTCGGTTTAGGGTTCTCCGCGGCGGGAATATCAGCCCAAGTGGCCTTGATCTTGGCCTCTACGGCATCCACATCCACATCGCCAACCACCACAACGGCCTGATTGCCAGGATGGTACCATGTCTGATAGAAAGTCACAAGGCTCTCCGGCTTGAAGGTCTCAAGATTCTCCTGGCTGCCGATAAGCGTGCAGGTGGAATACTTGTTGTCACCGTAATAAT
>OMQO01000190.1 GCA_900313275.1 uncultured Bacteroidales bacterium | reverse complement strand
CGGCCGAGGACGGCACCGTCCAGGTGGACAGCACCAAGTACTATGTCGACGTCGTCATCAACTTCCACGGCACCGACTACGACAAGTATACGGTGAATGTGTACAGAAATGAGGAGTAAAGTAATATGATTTACGACCACATCAAGAACATCGGCCTGTACAAGGGCCTGACGCCGGCGATTGACCTGGCGCTGGATTACGTGGGAGACGTCACACCCAAGGTTGAAGTCGGCACGCATCTGCTGGACTTGGGCGTCAAGGCCGTTGTGAGCGAGTATGTAACGCGCCCGACGAACGAGCTGGGGTATGAGGCCCATCGGCGCTACATCGACATCCAACTCGCGGTCATCGGCACGGAACTGGTGCGCTGCAAGCCGTTGGCGCAGGTCGCCGAAACCATCCCGTACAACGAGGCGAGCGACGCGGCATGGTATGCCGACTGCCCGGGCATTGATACGGTCATCGGCGACGGGTACTTCCTCCTGGTCTTCCCGGAGGATGCGCACGAGCCTGGGCTGGCGCCCGGCGGGGTGCCCGGCCCGGTGAAGAAGGTGGTGATGAAAGTGCCGGTGGAATAGGGACTCATTTTTAACCCTAATTGACTGAGTTAGAAGAATCATCGATAAGAAGTGATGAGTGAACCCGGCGAATATAGCGTGTCTCCGAACAACATCCACCTGGAATCCTCGTTCCGGGTCCCGAAGGAGGATTTCGAGCGCGAGCTGAAGGCCATCCGTGAGCAATATCCGGACAGCCAGGTGTGGAACCGGTCTATTGAATCGCACAAGCGGGAATGGGCGACGCACAACGCTTTCCACGCGATGGGGATCTTCCGTAGCCGCACCGGCAACATGGACTTGAACTGGCCGCAGCCGTGGTACGTTCGCGCCGGGTACGCGATCATCGGCAGGATTGCGTGGCCGTTTATCAAATGATTATCAGCAACCTATGGATTTCAATACAGTTATCCAAAACAGGTACTCCTGCCGGGCGTTCACGTCGCGGGCGGTCGAACAGGAGAAGGTCGACCGCATCCTGGAGGCCGGCCGTATCGCGCCCACGGCCGTGAACAAGCAGCCCGTCCATGTATGGGCCGTCACCAACCCCGGCACGCTGGAGGCCATCAAGGGTGTCACCCGCTCCAACTACGGCGCTCCGGTGCTCCTAATCGTCGGCTGCCGTCCCGCCGATGCCTGGGTCCGCCGCTACGACGGCAAGAACGGCGCCGAGGTCGATGCCTCCATCGTCGCCACCTACCTGATGCTCGCCGCCGAGAACGAGGGCCTGGCGACCCTGTGGGTGGGGTCGTTTGATCCTACTGGCCTTGCTGAGCTTTTGCCCGGCACGGACGGCTACGACCTGGTTGCGATGATCAACGTGGGCTACCCGGCCGAGGGGAGCGCCCCCTCCGCGATGCACGGGACGCGGATCCCGATGGGGGAGTTTGTGACGAGGGTTGAATGAGAAGTCAGTCAATTAGACCTCAAAATGGATGAGATTGATCATCCTGGTTATTGGAAGCACTCGAGAATAAGGCGGAGGAATCTATAAGTGGTCTTGGCAATCTCGTAATACTTAGGGAGATCCGGATCAAGGAGGATTCGATAAAGATAATACTTGGTTTTCAGAGAAAGACGTGAATAATGATTCATAAACAAACAAGCTCTCTCGAATTCGGGTATCCGTCGTTGGATAACACCCCCGAAAGAGTTTGTTTGTGTTGTCTGTCACTGATGATTGGATAAATCCTCTGTTTTAAGTGCTCGCTTCCGCTCACAAATATAAGCGGCTCGGCAATACGCCCGTTCACGATTCGTGAAATGCTTTGGTTTTTAACAGAAATCGTTGTGTTTTGGGCAGTTGGCACGAATGCGGATTATTTGAACTAGGTATCATTGTAATTGGCTGATATTCAATCTGATAATCGGCGGGGGCATTCTGTCGTGATGTAAGGCGAAAAACCACATATCTCACTGATACGCCGCAAAATGGCGGCTTGAAGAAGCTTGGCAGGGAGGCACGGCGATCTCCCCATCAAAAGATCAGATTATCATTGGCAGTTTTGATGAACTCGCATCTCTTTCCTGTGAATCAATCCATCGAGGCGATCTTCGCTCCGGAGAATCTAGACGAGGATTGCAGTCGCATCAGCGAACTGATGGCACCGGTGGCGAATGCCATTGACCAGGACCTGATTGATGGCCGACCCGCGGAGACGGTGGACCTGTTCCTCCAGCTGGTTGTCTCGCTGTGCTACCATTTCGTGGCAGATGAGCACTGGCGCTAGTTTGATGACTGTTATGACCCTGGATATGTGGCGGATGGCTGCTGGAAGAGAATTGTGGAGTGCTTGGGATGGTTTCCGGAGGAGATAGTCAAGCGGCTAAGAGAGGGGCTCAGCGAACTTTGAGGAACAGAGGCGTGTAGGGAGTATGGGTATCCTAGGATTGGGAAGTGGAAAGAGGAGGCTGGAGTGTAAGGACGGGAAGTGGGAGTAAACGGTGGTTTAAAGAAATGTCTAAAAGAATGGATATATGACTTTGGATGATTTAATTGTTGAAGGCGAAGGGATTCTAGCCAATAGACAAAAGGGCACATTCAGTTATTATGTGCCGATGGATGATTATGATCCATGGAAAAGAAAGGCGTTGATGTTCATCCAGCATACTTATCCGAAGCACCCTCAGGTAAGTACCTTTGAGAAGCATGTTAGTGCAAATAATGATGACTATCATTGTGTCGCTTGCCTATCCATTCTAAAAGCATTTAAGGATATACAACCAAGGGATCTTGAGATAGATTACGTAGGTCTATTGACCAAGGTGTTTGAGCGTTTTCACATTGTCGCGAGACAGCTACGTAGAAGGCATGAGAACAGATCCACCCTGCAAATAGAGGATGAATATGATGTCCAAGATTTGCTACATGCGATGCTTCGGCTCCATTTTGATGATGTTCGTCCTGAGGAGTGGACCCCTAGTTATGCGGGAGCCTCAAATCGAATGGATTTTCTGCTCAAGGACGAAGAGATTGCCATTGAGGTTAAGATGACCCGCCCCGGATTAAGAGACAAGGAATTAGGTGAACAGTTGATAATAGATATTGCAAAGTATCAGCGACATCCAAATTGTAAGTGTTTATATTGCTTTGTTTATGATCCTGAGGGTATTATAAGGAATCCAAGAGGGATGGAAAGGGATCTGGAAAAGCTAGGGAAGGGTTTTCCAGTGAAAATGTTCATAAGACCGCAATAATCATTAACCTCCTAGTAGATATTTAACTGGTTACGATTTAAACAAGAATAATATGGCAATGATAAAGGATTTGTTGGGGGCAGATATTGATACCGGTGCGGTGAAAAAACCTTCTGATTTATATAGGATAATGCATCCTGAACTCTTCTCTGATTCACATGTTGAAAAAGACAAGATTGAGAGGGATCAGTTTAAGTATATCCTGTCTAGGCTCTCTACAGATATGAGGCAGGATGCATTTGAAGAGTTAACGAGACGTTGCATTATTAAGTTGATTACGCCTAATATTATTCCTCAGACAGGGCCAACGGGAGGAGGAGATGCAAAATCAGACTTAATCACTTACCCTGTTTCTGATAATGTATCTGCTCTGTGGTCTGTGTCAGAAGGATGTAAAGGAAGCGAGAAATGGGCTTTTGCTGTTAGCATTAAGGATGATTGGAGCCCAAAGATGGATAGTGATGTTAAAAAAATAATAGAAAACATTCCTGACTGTACGCGAATCTATTTTTGTACAAACCAGACGGTCACTGCGCGGAATCGTTTTCAAAAACAGGCAAAGTATAAATCTGACGAATGGGGGAACAAAGAAACCTATATTTTTGACCAGAATTGGTACATACAGGCCATATATGACCAAGGGTGTTATAATGATGCTATAGAGGCGCTCGGGCTTGGCGACAGTCTAAAAGAAGTGAAGATTGTTGGTCCCAATGACATGGAGAGAGAAAAAAGGCTTGCCGAGATTGAATCTGAACTGCCTAGAATCTTATCCGACGGTGTATCTGATAAGTATGTGGCAGACCTTTTAGAGGCGGCGATGCTTGTTAGAAGCCTTG
>OMQO01000066.1 GCA_900313275.1 uncultured Bacteroidales bacterium | reverse complement strand
GCCCGATCCGTTCACACCCTCGAAAGGCTTCTCGTGCAAAAGCACCACAAAACCATGCTTACGGGCGATTTTGTTCATCAGGTTCATCAGCAATTGGTTCTGGTCATTTGACAAGTTGGTCTCCCCATAGATCGGAGCCAGTTCGAACTGGTTGGGAGCCACCTCGTTATGGCGGGTCTTTATAGGAATCCCAAGCCGATGACCGTTGACCTCAAGGTCGCGCATGAACTCTGCGACCCTGGAAGGAATCGCCCCGAAATAATGGTCGTCTAGCTGCTGGTTCTTTGAGGAAGCATGTCCCATAAGGGTTCGGCCGGTGATCATGAGATCGGGCCTGGCGGCATAGAGGGATTCATCCACGAGGAAATATTCCTGCTCCCATCCAAGATAGGAGTAAACCTTGTTCACGGAAGGGTCGAAAAGACGACAGATCGGTGTGGCGGCATCAGACACCGCCCTGAGCGCCTTCTTCAACGGAGTCTTGTAATCCAATGCCTCTCCGGTGTAGGCGATGAACACGGTAGGGATGCAAAGGGTGTCATCCATGATGAATACAGGGGATGTGGGATCCCAGGCCGTGTAGCCTCTGGCCTCGAAAGTAGCCCTTATTCCGCCATTGGGGAAAGATGACGCGTCAGGCTCCTGCTGGGCAAGGGAACTGCCGTCGAATTCCTCTATAACTCCACCTTTCCCATCATATTCAATGAGGGAATCGTGTTTCTCGGCCGTTCCGTCGGTGAGAGGCTGAAACCAATGGGTCACATGGGTCACATGATGCGCAAGGGCCCATTCTTTCATCCCTTCAGCCACTTTATCCGCAGTGTCCCTGTCCAAAGGCTTTCCTTTGTCCACCGAATCCAGCAAGGAGGAGAATGTGTCCTTGTCCAAATACTCGGCCATCTTCCGACGATCGAATACCAACTCGCCGAAATAATCGGATGTCTTTCCTTCCGGAATCTCAGCCGGAACCGCCTTCTTCACGAAGGACTCCTTCACGAGGTCAAATCTGTCGATACTCATAAATCTAAAGGTTGTTCAGTTATTGAGGGATTGTTATTATCTGGATTATATTTCACGGCACAATATGGGCCGACGAACCAATGGTCATGGCCTTCCACGAAAGCGGCCAGATCCGCATCCTTGGCAAGTTTCTCTGTCCTGGTCACGAGGACAAGAGGTCCGTCCGAGAGGGTGCGCGCATCTACTTCCGCAGCCTTAAACTTCTCAAAATCATTCTGATAATCAGACACTTCCCGCCCGAGATAAACCTTCATCGGACGAGCCCTGCGAATCCGTACCGTCGCCACTTCGGCATCGGAAGGTATAGTCTCGCAAAGGTTGCCGTAGCCGACCCAATCATTAGCCTGAGACAAGCGGGAAGCAGCCACATACATGGTCAGGAGCATGGATGCCCCAATGAAAATCAAGGATATGCTGGGAAGCTTCTTGCGGAAAAGATAATAGAGGGAGAACACCGCTCCGGAGAGCAAAACAAGTGTGGCCAGTTTCAAAGCCCAGAATCGCCAGAACGGGAACTGTGCCAGAATCCCGGCCAAAGCGGGAATCTTGTCCCCGAGGCATAACCCTATAAATACCGCCAGGGCTACTATTCCCATCAGCCCGACAGGAACCGCTAGAGACCATGTCATCCATTTCTTCCAACCCGTTCTCCTAAGCACCTCGACGAAAAGCATGACCATGAACGGCATTATCGGAGCCAGGTAGATGGCCATCTTGGAACTGAAGAGGGATAGCATCACAAAGGTGGAAATAATTGTGACTGTGAAGAATAGCTCTGCGTCATCGGCATTGCCCCGCTCACGGCCGCCCGACTTGGACAGGGAGACAAACAACGCTCCGATCACCAGGAACATGTACGGGGGGAATATGTACCATATGGCCGCGAAATAGTACCAGAACGGAGCCTTGTGATGGAAGGAATTGACCGCCCTGTCAACGGTTTGGTGGACTAAGAGATTTTGTATATAGCCCTTGCCGCCTTCAAGATAAGCACCCAAGAACCAAAGGAGGCAAAGCCCGGCTATTATTCCCCAAGTCTTCCATCCGAGATACTTTCCTATCTCCCGCCCTCGGTGTTTGACAAGCAGGAAACAAACTATCGCCACTGGAGGCATAAGTATTCCCACAGGCCCTTTAACAAAAAGGGCGAGGAATATCCAGACCGGCAAAAGGAAAGATTGCCTCTTTGTGTTCCCCTCCCCTGTGTACATGAGCCAGAAGGACCTCAAAGCCAATAAGATGAACATTGTCATCAGCATGTCCATCCGCAGGAAAACAGAGAGTCCGAGGAAAAGCGCGCTGGTCATCATCATGAAAGCGATGGCCATGCGATCGGTGACCTTCTCAAGGGCTGTCCATTTGTCCATGATCGCGATGATCACGAAAGCCGGGATAAGTGAAAAAAGCGAAAGCAAGAGCATCGAATGCTTTCCAAGCAGCAACTTGCAGAGCATCACTATCCAGAAATACAGGGGTGGTTTGTCAGCGTAAGCCTCACCGTCAAGAGTGAAGGCGAATGCGGTGCCATTCTCTATAGCCTCATCAGCTATCTGCAAGTATCTCAGCTCGTTGTCAGGCGTGAAATCCCTTATCACCAGTGTCGGTAAAAGACACAGTGTGATAAAGAGAAAGGTGACAACCAGCGGATGCCGGGTCAATATGTTATCAAACACCGGCTTGCTCATGCTTTTCTTTTTTACGGAAACCGATCATGAGGTTCCTCACATACACTATAAACCCGAACGACTGGCCCAGGATCAGTACAGGATCTCTCCTGAACAGTCCATAAGAGATAATCACTCCTGAACCGATCAGGCTGATGATCCAGAAACCCCGAGGCAGCATGCTCTCATGGTGGTGCTGTGAATAGAACCATTGATAGACGAAACGGAGCGTGAATATAACCTGTCCCGCCGAGCCGAAGACAACAAGCCAAACAGGAATGCTCTCATTGTGAAACATATTGCCGATGACCTTACCCGAATTGTCGAGCAACAAGAAAACCGCCACGACTGGAGTGAGCAGCAATATCTCCTTGAGCACGATATTCAATTGTTTCCACACCCCTTTAGCATCCAAGTTCCAAAGATAGACGAAATAAGATATCATCTGGCCGAGGACAATCGAGAAGTCATCCCTCATCACGCCATAGATGAACATCAGGAACGCGCCTGTCACACTCAAACCCCAATAGGCGGCTGGAGAAGTAACCTCGTGCTTGCGTTCAGAATCAATCCACTGGAAAATCGTCCTTCCCGCGAAGAAGAACTGGGCGGCGAAACCGACCAGGTAAACTATCCAATGGGAAACTCCGTGCATCCGTCAATCAATGTTATTGTCAGCGATCTTGTACACCGGGTAGCGGGTTCTCATCCAACGGTAGGCGAAACAATCCGCGAGTGGGCCCCAAAAACGGTTCCCGAGATGGAACTTCGACTTTCCGGCCATCCGGGGGAAATGCCTCACAGGCACCTGCTTATAGCATCCTCCTTCCTGCAGCAGCACCAAGGCGGGGAAAAACCTGTGCATGCCTTTGAACATCGGGAAGTCTTTGGCGACATCCGTGTGGAAAACTTTAAGGGGGCAACCTGTGTCGGTCGCGCCATCGTGGGTCATCATCCTGCGGAAACCATTGGCTACCTTGGACTGTAAATTCTTGAACCAGGAGTCTTTACGACCCTCCCGAATCCCAATGACCATCGAATAATCACTAATGTCCTTCAGCAATAGGTTGAAGTCCTCAGGATCTGTTTGAAGATCAGCGTCGATGTAACCGACAAGTTCCGACTCGGAATAATCAAAACCGGCTTTAAGCGCAGTTGACAAGCCCGCGTTCTTCTCGAAGGAAATATACATGAAATCCTGATGGCGGGAACAAACCTCTTTGATTTTCAAGAGACTCCCGTCCTTGGAACCATCGTCAACGAACAGGACGCAAGCCTTCCGGGAGCACTCGGGCAAGAAGGCTGACAGACGCTCCTCCAAATTCTGGAGGTTATCTTCCTCATTGAAAACGGGTATGATAATCGTCAGTTCGTAGTCAGCCGTCCTGTTCATCTTGAGTCAAAGCTACGCGAATTTAATCATTTCCGGTCTATGTTCTTCCAAAAAAACTCGAAAACTCGTTTGGTGATATAGTCCGATCCGAGGCTGTGGGAATGGCCGGGAAGGAACATCTGCTCGAAGTATTTCCCGTTCTTCACCAGCTCCGAGACCACCTGGAGAGTGGAAGCGGGATCGACGTTGTCGTCCATCTCGCCATTGACCAGCATCAGTTTCCCTTCCAACCTCCACGCGTTGTCCACATTTGAATTCTCACCATACCAAGGGCCTATAGGATAGCCCATCCATTGCTCGTTCCACCACATCTTGTCCATCCGGTTGTCATGGCAACCGCACAAGGCCACACCGACCTTATAGAACTCCGGATAGAAGAGCAGCGCAGAGAGGGTGTTCTGTCCTCCCGCCGAATATCCGTATATTCCCACATTACTGATATCCAAGAACTTGTACTTTGCGGCCGCATCCTTCATCCAAAGGATCCTGTCCGGAAAACCGGCATCTTTAATATTCCTCCAGCACACATCCTGGAAAGACTTTGAGCGATTGTCGGTCCCCATGCCGTCGATGCTGACCACAGCGAAGCCAAGCTCCAGGAGCTTAGAGAACCTCATCTCAGGGCGGAAATCCTTGACCACGTGGGAGTCATGCGGGCCGGCATAGATGTACTCCACCACCGGATACTTTTTCCGCTTGTCGAACTTGTAAGGGAGATAGATGGTGCCCCAGATGTCGGTCACTCCGTCCCTGCCCTTGGATTTGAACACAATAGGCATCGTGTAGCCTTTCGCCAGGATGGCGGAGATGTCCTGGCGCTGGATCTCCATCAGAACGGAACCGTCCTTGGCGGAGCGGGCAACGCAGACATTAGGACTGTCCGGCCTGGAATAATTGTCCACGAAGAAGGAATACTCCTTGTTGAAACTGACCGTGTGATTGGCGTTCTCCGGGGTAAGGTCCCTGATCTGGCCTGTAGCCAGATCCAAACGCACAAGATGCTTATTATAAGGATCTTCCCCATCAGAGGCATGGAGCCCGTTGACATTCATTAGGACATATCCTTCTTTTTCATCGACCTTATGGATCTCCCTGACATTCCATTCCCCTTTCGTGATCTGCCGGACAGAGCCACCGCGGGCGTCAATCATGTACAGATGGCGCCAATCATCTCTCTCAGAGATCCAAAGAATCCTGTTACCATCCTCAAAATAATGACGGAACAGGTCGTAATAATACACGAAAGTATCCGACTTTTCCTCCGCTAGGACACGACTTTCACCTGTCGATCCATCGACCGCGACCAACTGGTACAATTGGTGTCCTCTCCGGTTATATTCGAATGTGAAAAACATTGAGTCAGGTGACCAGCGGCCCATCTCCATGAAATACTGCTCCGGCCAACTTCCAGTTAATGGAATCTGTTTCAATGAAGGCACATCGAACAGTGTCGGGGTCACTTGCGGGAGAGCGTCGCCCGGCTTGGCGTAATCGAGCCATTTATATTTCGGCTGGACCTGGTCCGACGGACGGGAATCCCTTAGAAGTATCTGCCTTTCTTTTATGACTTCTTTCTTGAAAGCAGCCAGTTTCTTTGAATCCGGAGACCATAGCACCCTGTCATAGCAATCCTGGTCCGTGCCGTCAAAACTGAGCTGACTACCCGGCTCCTTCGAACCTTTCACCCTGATCCAGATATTATTATCCCTTAATACAGCCTCCAACTTGCCGTCAGGAGAAGCGACGGCCTTCTTCTCTCTCCTGGCGTACATGCTCTCATCAGAGGGGTCATAATAGCCTCCTCGAGCCTTTTTCAGAAGCTCATTCAGCTCAGACTCAGCGGCTTCCTTGACAGTTCTGCTCTTAATGTCAACCTCGAACACCTTTACGCTATCCGGGGTCGAAGTGCTGTACAAGAAGGTATCCCCGTCTTTCCATACAGGCCTGACAAAACCATAATAGACTGTTTTCCCGGCCTCTGACAGAAAACCCGACTTCTTCTCATACAACTCATCGAACTCCTTTCCGAAGGTTTGCGGGAAAAGATTCACAGACAGGAATATGGCCATCCCTGACAAAAGCAGATGCCTGGCCCTGAATAACTTTGACACTGGTGATCTCATAATGTGTAAAGATAGGTATTCGCCGGATTATTTACTATATTTAGGCCATGTTAATGAGTATTCTTTCCACACTGCTGGCGGCGATTACCGCAAGCGTGTACAATCCGAGAATTCCCGTTATAGTGGACAGGGAGTACAATGTCGTGTCAGAGATCGTGATTCCCAGTGAGAGTGCCCGCCAAGTCTCAGGCAAGGTGGAAGTTTCCCTGGACGGAATCCCCTTGAGGGCGATAAAAGACATTAGGCTTGTCTATATCGGAACCATCTCCCCCATCATGTCGAGAACGAAATCCAATGTGATGAAGGCGCACTACAACTATTGGGGAGCGGGACAGGAGGACTGGTACGCCTCCAGATCAGTCTCTGTGGAATGCAAGCTCAAGCCGAAATCCGGAACAGTGGTCTTGCCATTCAACAGACCGCTGGTCAAAGGAGACAACCACTTCTATGTGAGCCTTAATGTGGCTTCCTCCAAAGTGGATCTCTCGGGCACATTCTCCTGTGGAATAAAATCCATCACTATGGACGGAACGGAAGTCTCTATCAATGAGCAAGGTCCGGCCTCTGGAAGGAGATTTGCCCAGGCTTTCCGCAACCATGGGGATGACGGGGTTGACACCTACCGCATCCCCGGACTCGCAAGGATGAAGTCAGGGAACCTTATCGCGGTCTATGACATCCGCTGGAACACTTATTACGATCTCCAGGCCGACATTGACATAGGTTTCCAGACCAGCAAGGATGGTGGCCGGACCTGGAGCAAGATGAGGGTAGCGATGGATATGGGGGAATATGGTGGCCTTCCGAAAGACCAAAACGGCACTGGAGACCCCTGCGTGCTGGTTGATGATGTGACCGGAGACGTTTATGTCTTCGCCCTCTGGTCACACGGGTTGGAGGGGAAGTCTTCCATATTCGGATCCAAAGACGGCCTTGACCCGATCGATGTGGCACAACTGGTGATGGTCAAAAGCACTGACGAGGGGAAGACCTGGTCCAAACCGGTCAGCATCACCCCTATGGTGAAGAACCCCGCTAGCGCCACCCTGTTCCAAGGGCCAGGATGCGGGATCACGATGTCCGACGGCACCCTTGTGGTCCCCATCCAGGAATGGGATAAAGACAAAATCCCTTCAGCCGGAATCATCTACAGCAAGGACCATGGGGCCACATGGACGGTCTCTTCCTATGCGGTTGACAGGGTCTGCGAAGATCAAGTCGTTGAGATTCAGCCGGGAGTACTGATGCTGAACATGCGTAACTATGGCTCTGATAGCCGGACACGCAAAGTCTATGTCTCCTCTGATTTGGGCAAGACCTGGACTCCCCATGTCTCCAACGATGTCCTTGTGGAGCCTGTCTGCCAGGCCAGTATCCTGAATGCCGGAAATGTCCTTCTGTTTGCGAATCCAGAGTCAAAAGTGACACGGAACATGTTCACTGTCAAGGCAAGCGAAGATCAAGGCAAGACGTGGAACCATTCCCTCCTCCTCGATGAGGAAGGTGGGTGGGGATATTCATGCATGGCGATGACGGATCCGGAGACTGTCGGCATCCTCTACGAGGGAAGCCAGTCCCAACTTGTATTCCAGACAGTAAAGATAAAGGATATTCTTTCAGCCGAATGATCAGATGATCTCTATGGCCGATGTCTCAATCCAGCCTTGACGGCCGTCCGCCAGAGAGATGTTCTGCCAGTCACCCACATTGTCGAGGATCTTCACCTTCGTGCCCTCATGGATGACAAAGAGATCCTTACCGCTTGACGGTGAACTCTTTACCGAAGAGACAGGAGCCATGACAATGGCACTGTCTTTTTTCTTGTAATCCTTCTTTTGCCATGATGAGAAGCCGAGACTAAGAAGGGAAAGGAGCAGGAAAACTATTCCGCAGTAGAACCCTATCCGGCGTCTGGAGACAGAGGAAGCCAAGAGGAATGTGAGAGTCGAGACAGCGGTGAGAACAAGGAATATGAGGAACAATACTGCCCAAGCATCTGAACCGAGGGTGTAACACATCTTCCTGCCCAGACTCTCGAGGATGAACTCAGGGACAGCCTCAATCTTGTCTTGGACAAAACTTTGAGCGAAGTCAAGGTTGTAACGGGCATCCGCATAGGATGGGTCAAGTTTCAACGACCTTTCGTAATTAAGGATGGCCTTCGGATAATTACCCTGTTTGAAATAGGCGTCACCAACATTGCAAAACAGCTCCGGCGACACTGTTCCGGTAGCGATTATAGACTCCCACGCCGCTGCGGCATCCTGGAAACGGCTGTCGGAATAGGCGTCAACTCCTTCCTGCCAAAGCGTTGCCGCATCCTTTACCGATGGTTGGGGCTCTACCTGAGAGGCGGTGGTGTCGGCCGGGACAACCACCATCTGATCCTGAGCGGAAACGCCTGTGGATAAGCCAATTGAGAGGATTAGAGCCACTATTGCGGAAACCACCTTGGTTTTAGGTTTCGCGGTGCGGAGACTGGAATCTATAGCGGTTATTACCTTGACAGCGGTCTCATAATGGGCGTTCATGGCCTCATGGCCAGCATCGGGAGAATACCTGGCGAACTCGCAAGCGTCGAGAAGGCCGGTGAACGCGTCTGTGTCCTCCTGGGACACGCCACCCTCGAGAAGAGCGGAAGCGATGTTGTCCCTGCTAATGTCCGTCATATCCATGTTGAGCTTGTCCGAGATAAAAC
Organism: uncultured Bacteroidales bacterium; assembly: GCA_900313275.1. GTDB lineage: Bacteria > Bacteroidota > Bacteroidia > Bacteroidales > UBA932 > Cryptobacteroides. The sequence goes on along the minus strand of OMQO01000066.1, from coordinate 1,068 downwards.
CTGTCAGAGCTTTATGGAGCTCTTCGTAGAATGCTGTGTATAAGTTCTTTCCAAGAAAATCGCCCGCTTGCTTCAGCCTGGCCTTAGCCATCTTGGTCGCCCTGCGGTTCTTAGTCATAGCGACATCAGCCCGCATGGAGGCGATCTTCCTAAGCGAGAGCCAAATTCCAACAGCGGCCGCGATTATCAGCCCCAACAGAGTCAGGAATAGAGGTGAGCCAAGGAAGAATGAACCCTCTTTCGCGAAAGACGGTTTCTTGGTGGAGATGAACCTGATGTCGTCAGCCAGGCTCTTGACATCCCTCCTCTCAACTCCCGGAGATGTGACCGTGACCGGTCCTGACGAATCGGAGCCCTTGCCTTTGGCCACCTTGATGTTCATCGGTTCTGTCCTGAGAGTCACATATTTACCCGAATTGATGTCGTAATAGGAATACTCGACAGGCGGGATGGTGAAATCACCGGCGCTCCTTGGAATAAACGGGAACTCGAAAGACTTGCTGCCGGAAGTTCCGCCGTTGCTCTTGTCGGTGTTCTCCGTCGTCTTCGTGTCGTAAACCTCGAAATCCGGAGGGAAACTGACCTTCGGCTCTCCAAGCAAAGAAACATTGCCCCGGCCGGAGATGGTAATAGTCAACGATCCGGCATCATGAGTCTTCAGATCGTCGGAAGAAAGACGGGAGGATATTCCGAAACTACCCACACCACCTCCGAAGGAAGCCGGTTGCCCTGCCGGGAGAGGATTCACCTTTATCCTCATGGCAGGGGTGGTCACCCGCTTACGGATTGTCCTGTACTCATCCTGGAAGAAACTGTCGAAGATGCTGTTGGATGTGCCCCCACTGACCCGGACATTGACCAAGCAGACCAATTCGGCTGGGTCGATTGTGATGGTTCCCGATTGTTGTGGGATAAGGACATAAGACCTCAACACAGCGGTGTTGTAGATCTTGTCGTCAAAACTCTCGCGTTTGAACTCAATGTTGGTCGGAGAATAGGTCTCCTGACTCCAGAAACCGTTGAAAGTCGGGAACTTCGCATCCTCGAAACCCGCGATGGCCTTCTCGC
>OMQO01000043.1 GCA_900313275.1 uncultured Bacteroidales bacterium | reverse complement strand
AAAGCCTGATCCGGCTGAATGATCTCTACCTTCGTACCGGATATCGAAACCGGACTGTATATTGGTACATCGATAAAGTGCTTGATCTGGGAAATATGATCGCTGTGATCATGCGTGATCAAAAGCGCGTCGAGATCCGCAATCTCCATGCCGGTATTCGTCAATGCCTGAAACAGCCAGGCCTTGGTGCCGCCGCAGTCGATCAGGATCGATGTATTTTCATCCTGCAGCAGAAAGCTGTTCCCTTTGGAACCGCTCTCCAGCAGTGCAAAGCGCATCATGGTCTAGCAGGGCAGGAATCCGTCGCACGGATTTCTGCGCTCTCCCTCATACATGATGAAGAAATGCGTATGCGGACCGGTCGCAAGACCCGTCATACCGATCTGGCCGATGATATCGCCCTTGTCTACGACGGTGCCGATTTCCAACGGAGACGGTACATTCATATGCCCATAGTAGGTCTCATAACCATTGCGTTATAGGAGTTTACTTCAATAACACCACGGTCGGCGGCATAGATGTTGCCATAACGGTCATATGCGTTCTGAATATCGATTGCACGGTGACCCGCGTAGCAGCCCCATTGACAGGAGATGTGCGGGTTATCAACCGGCCACTGGAAGGTACCGGTGCCGGTGCCCGGAATCTGCATGGTTCCGACGGCAATGATTTCATTGATCGGCTGCATCGTATCAACCGATGAAGTCAGAGTACCGCTGACGAGTACACCGTTGATCCACCGCTCGGTATATAGGGAATTCTTCGATCCGTCGACACCGACCTGGATCTGTTCAAAAAGACCTGTCCGAAGGGAGTCATCCGTCTGATAGACCGTCTGAGCAATGATCGGTTCTTTTTTCATCGATTCCTTCGTGACAACGATATCGATCGGAGAGGTAAAGTAGGTAACACACAGTTCCATGCCTTCACTCAGAATCTGTTCGGTACTGGAGATCTGATCCCGGTTGATGTTCATGACCTGTGTCGCGGAAAGGTCATGGTTCTTGGATCCGACACCGGCAACGGTATCGTACTTTTTGACCGTATAGTATTCGCGATCGGTATTGTCACCGTATTTGAGATAATCCAGTACGCTCTCTTCGTTCTGCCGGATTTCCTCCGGAGAAGCGAACACTTCTTTCATCGCGATCGTCTGCTGCACCGTAATACCGACAGATCTTGAACCGTAGGTCTTCAGCTGCGGGGTTGATTCTCCGCGGTTGAGCGTCGCAAGATCTTCGCTGGTGATGAAGAATGTCATGTAGGTGTTCATCGCATTATTGAACAGTTCTTCATTGGCAACGTAGATCTCGGCATAGATTCCGTTTTCATCCGAAAACTCAACACCGGTGCATTTCAGGGTAAACAGGCGGTTGTCCTTCAGATAGCTGAAGATATCCTCATCAATATCTTCATAGGTCATATAGCTCTGTTCCGGAATCAGATAAACATCCTTTCCGAGATATACCTCGGAGTTCGGAAAGGACTCTGCGTAAAATTCGTGATAGACCGACTTCAGGAATTCATCCAGTTTCTTTCCATAGCAAAGGGATCGAAATCGGAGCTGGAAACACAGCTTTTGATCTGTGCTCGCAGCTGGAGTCGGTAAAACTCTTGAATCCTGATGCTCTGACTAGCATAGGTTCTTCAGCGTTTTCCACTGCCCAAAAGCTCAGGGTTGTCGGCGGGAATATAGAACCTGTTGACGGCGAATATATTACCGACTTACCGGCGGTGACCGACTTAGGTACCGATGCTTTCTATCAGGCTAGCAAAATCACGAACCTGAGGTTGCCGGTCCTTGAAACATTGAACAAATCCTTATATCTTTCCGGAATTAAATCTCTGGAAATACCTAATGTCAAGACTTTGGGTGCGGACGCTATTTATGGAACGTCATCCTTTAAGGTTCTGAATCTGCCTTCTGTAGAAGTTATGGGAAATGGGGCTTTAGGAACGTGCAGGTACTTTGAGGAGATCCATATAGGCCCTAATGTCGTAAATATGGAAGCGGCTGTTTTTCAGCAGGATCCCTATGTTTACTATCCTCTGACGGGTGCTGAGCACACGCAACAACTCAAGCTTTATGTGGAAGCCACCACTCCGCCTGCTGTGAGCTCTGAGACCTTCAAGCTGATGAATGATGCCAATCATGGCGGCCCGGTTCAGCTGCAGAAGATATACGCTGTCTATGTCCCCGCGGCTAGTGAGGCGGCTTATGAAGCGGCTTGGGCCGATGCGCTTTCCATTGTCCTTCCGGATGGCATGACAGTCGCCCAAGTGGTTCAACCTATGCCTTAGAATTGGTAAATATTTTTTCATAATCCTGCGAAAATCAGTAAATTCGCAGGATTTTTTTTGAGATATATGCAGGAAATCAGGAATATAGCGCTTATCGCGCATGTCGATCACGGCAAGACCACCCTCGTGGACAGGATGATTTACCAGGCCAATCTGGTACGTCAGCCCGAGAACCTGGGCCAGCTGATTCTCGACAACAATGACATTGAGAGGGAAAGAGGTATCACCATCCTCGCCAAGAATGTGTCCGTGACTTATAAAGGAGTGAAAATCAACATTATCGACACTCCTGGCCATAGCGATTTCGGAGGTGAGGTCGAGAGGGTCTTGAATATGGCTGATGGTGTCCTCCTTTTGGTTGACGCTTTTGAAGGCTGTATGCCCCAGACCCGTTTCGTGCTCCATAAGGCCCTTCAGCTCGGGAAGAAACCCATCGTCGTGGTGAACAAGGTGGACAAGCCTAATTGCCGTCCGGACGAGGTGCAGGAGGAGGTTTTCGACCTCATGTGCGCCCTTGACGCCAATGATGAGCAGTTGGATTTCAAAACCATATTCGGAAGTGCCAAGCAGGGTTGGATGTCAGAGGATTGGAAGAACCCCACTTCCGACATAACTCCTCTTCTGGATGCTATTCTGGAGGTCATCCCGGCCCCCAACTTTGTCGAAGGCACTGTCCAGATGCAAGTCACTTCTCTCGAATATTCCCCCTATGTCGGCAGGATCGCTGTCGGAAAAGTCACAAGGGGAGTGATCCACACTGGCGAGCAGGTTAGCCTTTGCAAGCGGTACGACATCGTTGAGAAGCACAAGGTGAAGCAACTGATGGTCTTCGACGGCCTTGGCAAGACCAATGTCGATGAGGTTCGTTGCGGTGACATATGCGCGGTGGTCGGTATCGACGGATTTGAGATCGGTGACACCATAGCTGATCTTAACGCCCCGGAGGCTCTCCCTCCGATCTCGATTGACGAGCCCACAATGAGCATGCTCTTCACCATCAATAACTCACCGTTCTTCGGAAAAGATGGGAAGTACGTGACTTCCAGGCACATAAAGGAGCGTCTTGACAAAGAGCTTGAGAAGAATCTGGCTCTTAAGGTGAAGCCGGGACTGAATGCGGACTCGTTCATTGTCTATGGTCGAGGAGTGCTCCATCTGTCCGTCTTGATTGAGGAGATGAGAAGGGAAGGATTCGAGCTTCAGGTCGGACAGCCCAAGGTCCTGGACAAGACAATAAACGGTCAGCGTTGCGAGCCGATCGAGGACTTGTCCATCGAGGTTCCTGAGAATTTTGTCGGGACCGCCATTGAGTTGGCTACACGCCGCAAGGGTGCCCTGATTCACATGGAACCCAGAGGCGACCGTACCCTCCTTCAGTTTGACATCCCCACCAGGGGACTTATGGGACTCAGGAGCAATCTGTTGACAGCGACTCAGGGTGAGGCGATCATGGCCCACCGTTACAAGGAGTACCAGCCTTTCAAGGGCGAGATCGATAACCGTACCAACGGGTCGCTCGTATCGCTTGAGACAGGAGACGCCATCGCCTATTCGATGAATAAGCTTCTGGATAGGGGTAAGTTCTTCGTGGAGCCTGGTGAGGAGATATATTGCGGTGAGGTCGTCGGAGAGCACACCCGCGAGCGTGACCTCAACATCAACATCTGCAAGACCAAGAAGTTGACGAATGTCCGCGCGGCTGGTTCTGATGAGAAGATCCTTCTCCCTCCGGCTATCAGGATGTCTCTTGAGGAGATGCTGGAATACATCCGGGAGGATGAGCTTGTGGAGGTTACGCCTCACCACATGAGGATCCGCAAGATACTTCTCGACCCGATGGATCGCAAGAGGGCCGGCAATGCTGGTGATGAAGAATAAAAACTATTCAGTAAAAGTTTTTATTAAGGAATTTTTTTTATACCTTTGCATCCCTTAATCTGTTTGGCGAAGCGATGAAAGATGATTTTATAGTTCCTCTGAACGGGTTGGCACAAGGGCGGACGGAGTTCCACCAGAGTGTCGGGAAAGAGTTCTTTGAGCGTTTTGAGAATTCAGAGATCTTGGCCGCGGGCCTTGATGTGGAAGTCGTGATCGAGAAGTCAGGCCGTTTCATAGGCGTTGATTGTCAGATAGATGGCTCCGTCACGGTGACCTGCGACAGATGTCTCGCTGATCTGAGGCTGCCGGTTTCCACCGGTTTCGCGCTCAGTGTGAAGTTCGGGGATCCGGATTCGTCCGTTGAGGACGAAGGGGAGAGGGAGATCGTTTTTCTCCCTGTCACTGACACGGATCTCGACCTCAGCCAGACGGTTTATGACTACATCTGCCTGTCGCTGCCTGTGCAGAGGGTTCATGAAGATGGCGAATGCGATCCCGAGACTGTGAGGTTTCTGAGTTCTGAAGATGAACAGGGACAGACACAGAAGGATTCTTCCAGTCCGTTTGCGGGCTTGAGGGACCTTCTTGACAAGAAATGATAAAATTTAAAGAATATTAATTATGGCACATCCGAAACACAAAGTCTCCAAAGCGAGAAGAGACAAGAGAAGGACCCACGACTTCGCGAAGGTTCCGACTCTGGCCACCTGCCCTAACTGCGGTGCTACAGTGATGTATCACCATGTATGCCCTGAGTGCGGTTACTACAGAGGTCGTCAGATCATCGAGAAGACAGTCGAGTAGTTCTTCAAGAGATTAGCTGGTCCCTTAGTTCAACGGATAGAACGGAGGTTTCCTAAACCTTAAATAGTGGTTCGATTCCACTAGGGACTACGAAAAGAGCATCGCTTTGCGATGCTCTTTTCGTGTTCCTCCGGGCAAGGTCGAATTTTGGTGGCTTGACCTTGCCGGAGAAAAATGCCCTGGACTAAGCTGAAAGGCCAATCAACCGGACAAGGTCCCCGGCCCGAAATCAGACCTTGCCGGAGGATATGGGTTTTGGGCGGCCGATGATGCGGGAAATTACCTCGCGGGGAAGGCCGAAAACCCTGGAGAGTTGGGGCACCGTGGTCCTTACTGTCCTGGCGAGATAGGGAATTACTCGGGTTTTCCTCTCAGTGGTGATCTGGTCTACGGAAGAAGAGAACCATCTTTGGCTCGTTTCCTCGGCTATCTTGAGGAACTCGTTGTCTGTGAGCCTGTTCCGTGGGGCGTCAATCAGCCTGTGCCCCATCTCCGCTGAGTTCTGCCCTCCAATTGTCTTGAGAAAAAACGCTTGCTCATGCTCAAAGACTTGTTCAAGATAATCATAGTCACAGAAACTTTTCGGAACAAGCCGATCCTCATCATCCACAATCCATGGGACATCTATCAGCCTGTCACCAGTGTGCATGACAAGCCGGCATTCCTCTTTACTGAGCGAGGCGACAGTACGACCTGCTGGAGACTCGCCGGAAAACATCGCCCGATAACCGGACCAAGGGTATTCATCGACATTGCAACCATTGTCCAGAGCATTCCTGGGCACATAAGCGAGCGCATTCCTGGTGTACCAGTCACTGTCGAGCAACATCGCTTTCACATCGACTTTCTTCATCACACCAGTTCTCCCATATTTCCGGCTGAACCACATGGAATACATCCTTTTGATCTCTTCGCAAAAAGCATCGGCATCCTTTTGGTAAACCGCCAGAATAGCGGCATGACTATGATTTGACACGACAGCATAGATGATGACTATCACGTTTTTCCTTCTGGCACATACGCAGATGATCTTGACCATTGCGTCATAGTCTTCAGCATCTCGGCAGAGAACCACCTTTTCCTGGCCTTCCATGCTCACATGATATGGTTGGACATACCTGACGTTGCCGTCAGGCATTTGTCGATGGACTGTCCGTTTCATATTCAGCTCATGGTTTTGGGAGGCATAACCCCGGGGCCAAAGATCGTGACTTTGCCCCCGTCTTTTTGGAAATCCGCGTTCGCATCCTGGAAGGCTTTGAACAAATTACTTGACTCCCTGTCCAGCCATTTAATCATTTCCTTTCGGTTGACACTGAGTGAAAGGTCGGCGATAGCGAGCACCCTGATCATGGCCAAGACAGCCTGCTCATTGCCGCCCCATAGCTTGGTTGCCATGGACAACGTGGTTTGGATCAACACATTGTAAACTTCATTAGGATTTTTTAAGGGATCGACATCGGTTTTGAAAATGATGTCGCCATTTCCGTAACGGACTACTTCAAGTATTTTTTTCATAATCTAAGTTGTTTCCGCTAATATAGGGCTTTTTCCCGGAATGCTGTACCTAGGAACCAACTTTTGGCCATCATTTTTCGGCAAGGTCGAAAAAAAGTGCCCAGACCTTGCCTGCCAAATCGGCCTTCCAGTGGCTTCTATGCCACTTCCCATAGGCAAGGTCCACAGCCGGAACTTCGACCTTGCCGGAATAGGGGATAAATTGGTATATTTGTCTAACCTCATTCTGTCATGAAAATAGTAGTAGCAACAGATTCGTTCAAGGAGTGTTTGAGTGCGGGAGAGGTGGCTTCGGCCATTTCCGCTGGGATAGCTTCTGCTTGTCCTGAGGCGGAAGTGTCTTGCGTTCCTCTTTCAGATGGTGGAGAAGGTATGGCGGCCATCCTGACTGACAGGCTGGGCGGGGAATATATTCCCGTACCGGTGACAGGCCCACTCGGGGAGACTGTGCTGGCTTCGTATGGAAGGGTAGGTGACATCGCTATCATGGACGTGGCTTCAGCCTGTGGTATTCAATTAGTTCCACCCGAGAAAAGGAATCCGCTCATCGCTACCAGCAGGGGTGTTGGCGAATTGGTTTCCGCCGCCATAAGAGCAGGATGCGAGGAACTGATCATCGGACTTGGCGGCTCGGCGACATGCGATGGGGGAGAGGGGATGATGACCGTTCCGGAATTGCGGGATCTCGCGACCGGAACGAAGATCCGAGTCCTTTGCGATGTGGACAATCCTTTCTTGGGCCCGAATGGGGCGGCGAGGGTATTCGCACCGCAGAAAGGCGCTGATCCTCAAATGGTTGAGGTATTGGAACAGCGTATGCGCCACTGGGCTTCACAGATATTTTCCCATACTGGGGTCGATGTCACCACTCTCAAACGTGCCGGGGCCGCCGGAGGCCTCGGAGGAGCGCTTCACGCATGCCTTGGCGCTGAATTGGTCTCTGGAATAGATGCGGTGATGAACCTGATAGGTTTCGATAAGGAAATACTTGACGCTGAATATATTATCACCGGCGAAGGGTCCTCTGACCTTCAGACTCTCTCGGGCAAGGTTCCGATGGGGGTGCTGAAAAGGAGCAGGGAAGTCCCGGTCTATCTCCTCTCCGGCCGTATCAGGAATCGTGAAGAGTTACTATCCGCAGGTTTCGCCGGGATGATCCAGGTGACTCCTGAAGATATGCCTACTGCCGAGGCTATCAAGCCCGATATCGCCAGAGAGAATCTCCGCCTGGCGGCGGAAAGATTCAGCAGAGAGATTCTCGGCTAATAATCAATTCTTTTGTTATATTTGTCACTAAACATAATTGAACCAATCATGAAGAAACTTATCATAGCGGCAGCGCTTTTGTTCGGAGCCTTAGCCGCGAAAGCTCAAGAATTGACAATCCCCCAGATTTCAGAAGAATGGCCGAAGGCCGCTATCCAGGTCCCTCAGGTCAAGGGGAAGATCGGGATCTCTGAATTAGCCTATGCGGTTGCCAAGGCATTCCCCGGGAATTCCCTGACAGACGAGCTGAAGGCCCAGTTGGACAGCCCCGAAAGGGATAACGAAGATGTCGATGAGTTCATCCTCGACCGCCAGAACGGTTACTGCAGCCTCAATTTTGTCAGTGATGGGACAGTGAATATGGAGATGTGCTATTGGAGCCGGAAAGATGGCCGGAAACTGGTGGCTGTCAAACTGTTCAATGTCTATGAGGCCAAGAGTCCGCTATTGCTGCTCTATAATTACAACCCTGAGAACGGCTTTCTCGAGCCGGAATTGGATCTTGACATCTTCGCTCCCTACACTGTCCTCTCTTTCACTCTTCCCAGGGAAGGAAAGGATATCGATGTGTTCTTGAAAGAGTTCCCCGATATTGTCTCGCTTCGCTATGACGGGGACAGCGGCTTTGAGTATGATATTCCCCCTATGCCTATTGTCGGCTGTTTTTTGGTCGATACAACTCCCACGAATATCCGCAGGGCCCCTAAGGGGGAGGTCATCATGAAATTGGATCCGGATGAGTGCTACATGATGACTGTCTGCGATCCGATTGACGGCTGGTGGAGAATCCTCGGTGAGACGGTGATTGGCATGGATGATGAGATCCTTCTCACCGAAGATGACACAGAGGCCTGGATACACTATTCTGTGATAGGTGCGGGGCTTCGCAACTATGGAGGCGAGAAGGTGGCACTGTTTGAGTCTCCTTCCGAGGATTCCGAAGTTGTCGGCACGATAGACCAGCAGGAAGCTGTCGTTAATCCTCTCGACGTGAATTCTGACGGCTCCTGGGTCAAGGTCAAATGGGGCAAGCTTTCCGGCTGGCTGGATTCCGAATGGCTATGCGGAAACTCCCTGACCACCTGTCCGTAAGAATATTCCATTATCTTGCTATTATATGGGAAGAAGTCTTTTATTACTGATTTGTGTATCGTTATCCCTGACCTCCTGCGTCAAGGGTAATGATGTTTGTATCTATGGTGGATCCTCGGCTTGTGCCACCGCGGCGTTCTCGGCGGCCAAATTGGGGAGCAATGTCACGGTTATCTGCCCAGATGTGACAATCGGAGGTATGACGACCGGTGGCTTGGGCCAGACTGACATCGGCAACAAGCAAGCTGTTGTCGGCCTTTCCAGGCAATTCTACCGCAAGCTCGGAACCCACTACGGCAAGCTTGAGCAGTGGGTGTTCGAGCCTCACGTGGCGGAGGAGATATTGATGGAATACCTTGACAATCCAAAGATTAAGGTGATGCAAGGATGGTATCTCGAGTCTGTTGAGAAGAATGGAACCCGCATAGTGTCAATCACTTGCAAGAACAAGGAAGGTCAAGTTACCACCATCAAGGCCGATCAGTTCATCGATTGTTCCTATGAGGGCGATTTGATGGCGAAGGCAGGTGTAAGCTACAAGGTAGGAAGAGAAGGCAATGATGTCTATGGCGAGACTTACGATGGCGTGCAACTCTCTATCCTGCACCAGTTTGTCGATGGCATAGATCCTTTTGTCGTGAAAGGCAAACCGGAGAGTGGTCTTCTTTGGGGAATCAGTGATTGGAAACTCCAGGAGACGGGGACGGGAGATGACTATGTCCAGGCCTACAACTATCGTATTTGTCTGACGGATGTGCCTGAGAATCAGATTCCTATCCCGAAACCGGATAATTACGACCCCTCGATGTATGAGCTTTTGGTCAGGGTGTTCGAGGCTGATCCGGATCCACAGCTCAACAACTATTTCATTTGGAGCCTAATGCCCAACCATAAGACGGACATCAACAACCGTGGTCCCTTCTCCACCGACATGATCGGAATGAACCATGCCTACCCCGAGGCGACTTGGGAAGAGAGGGAAGAGATCTTGAAGGCTCATAAGGACTATACTCTCGGCTTATTCTATTTCTATATGACCGATCCTCGGGTGCCGAAGGTCCTGCAGGATGAAATCAAGCGCTGGGGACTCCCTAAGGATGAGTATTTAAGGACAGACCATTGGACCCATCAGATCTATGTACGTGAGGCCAGGAGGCTTGTCGGTGAATATGTGGCCACTCAGGCTGATTGCCAGAACAAGACGGAGATCACCGATGGGATCGGTTTTGCCGCCTACCAGATGGATTCACATAACTGCCAACGTGTTGTGGTTGAGAAAGATGGGAAACTGATGGTCAAGAATGAGGGTGACGTGGAGAGGGGAGGGGGCCGTCCTTATCCCATTTCCTACCGTAGCCTGACCCCTAAGCGCGAGGAGTGCGTGAATCTTCTCGTCCCTGTCTGCCTCTCCGCCTCGCACATCGCCTACGGATCCATCCGTATGGAGCCTGTGTTCATGGGCATGGGCCAGTCCAGTGGCCTTGCTGCCGCGATGGCCGGCAAGGGAGCTGTCCAGGATGTCGATGTGAGTAAAATCCAGGAGATCTACGCCACTGATCCTTATCTTGACGGCAGGGAGCCTGATACCCTCATCGACGAGGACTCAGAATACATCACGGGAACCGAGGGCTGGGAGGTCGTTAACGGCCGTGGAGCTTACGGTAAAACCTATTTGAGTTTTAGTGGTTCTCCTTCAGATAACCAATTGGTTTACAATATCCCGGAGTCTCTTGACGGAGAATATGACATCTATTCCTTCCAGCAAAGGACAGGTTGCGAGAACATGACATTCACGATTGAGACCGACGGGAAGTCTTACACCAAGGATTTCAACAGGGCGAGTCTCACAGTCGAGGGTCAGACCCAAGGTGAGTGGGTCAATCTTGGAACCTTCACGCTCAAGAAGGGCACTACAGGTTCCATCCGGCTCACCGGTGACGGGCCTGATGTCCGCGCTGACGCTATCCTATTTGTAAAGAAATAGTTATTCCTATTTGAATATCTGCTTCATGGGCTTCCCCCTCCAGTCGTCGGGGATGTCCAGGCCGAGAATATAGGCTATGGTCGCCGCCGTGTCGTACTGCATCATCGGCTGGGGGAACTCATAGCCTTTCTTTACCTTCTTGCCAAATACGATGAACGGGGTCTCGAGCTCAAGCATAGTGAAACCGCCGTGTCCTTTGTCCTTGCCGCCGTGGTCTGAGGTCACGATGATGACAGTGTCATCGAATATCCCGGCATCCTTTATGGCCTGGATAATCACCCCGATGCCCTTGTCGATTTCTTTCTGGCACTCCATGTATTCAGGACTGTACCATCCGTACTGGTGTCCCACATTGTCCTGGACTCCATAATAGAAGGTGAAGAAATCAGGCTTCTTTTCCTTGATGTAGTTTACGGCCAGTTTCGTGTATTCCTCTGTCGGAACAAGGGTTTCTTTGCCAAGATAGGTCTTGATGAAATAGTTGTAGTCCAACGCTAAAGAGTCCGCCAGGATGCCGATGCAGTCCCAGTCATAGACGCATCCGATCTCGGCGGAAGGCCTCTGCTGGCGCAGGATCGTGAATATCGTCGGAGGGATGCCGTTACCATTGTCTGAGGTTGAGGAAATGGTGCCTCTGGTGGAATTCCATTTGTCGAATCCGTGCATCTCTGTGGGAAGGCCGTTGAACAATGATGTCCAGTTGATAGCTGAGGCGGAAGGCATGACAGAACGCTTGGCGAGAGTCCAGCTGCCGTTCTCCATAAGGTAATGTATGTTGGGAAGGTCTGCCGCAGGCGCCATCCTAACAGCCTCGGATGCCCATCCGTCTATTCCGATAAGCACCACGTGTTTGGCTTTCTTTTTGGCGGCCTGGGCGTCAATTGAAGCTATGCAGCATACGGCTGCGAGCAAAATAAGGAATCTCTTCATAATGAATGTGTTATCTCATGTCAAAATCTATCATTATGGGCAGGTGGTCCGATGGCCTCCAGAAGTTTGAAAGCTCCTGTGGATCTCGGACAGGGGTTGTGTAATCGTCCCAGACTATGTCCGCCGAAGTGATCCTGTCATAGAGAGGTTTGGTGCAATAGACGAAGTCTATCCTGCTGCCTTTGCCTCCGACACTGGGCTTGAACTCAGAAGGATACTTCTCCTTGATCACATCTATGTAAGGGGTGTTGTTGAGAATGTAGTCATGGACCAGGAGCCTCGCGTCATCTTCCGGTAGACCATACTTGTCGTTGTCCAACCTGGAGCGGGAGTTGAAGTCCCCCATCATCATCCACAACTCATTTTCCGCATCGGGGACAGTACCTATGGTGTGCTCGCAAATGTATTCAATCTCCTTCGCCCGGTACTTCGCGCCGCCATTCTCAGCCTTGGAAGCCTCGAGATCCTGGGCTCCCGGGGCATAGGACATCGGCCAAGTGTGGAGAGTCACGATATTGACGGCCTTCCCGTTCACTTCAACAACAGCGTATCCTGCCCCATGAACAACGACTGAATCCGGTTCCTCGCCAACTATCTTATCAATGTAAGTAATTGGATATTTGGAGGTTATCACTTGAGGATAATTGTCTCTCCAACCTCCAATGCCCCAGTATTTGTGGCCGTAGCGCTCGGCCAGTTCGCCCCAACCGTCCACCAGGTACCTGTCTTCCGCCGGCATGGCCTGGTCGGAGTCTGTCAGGAATATGGACTGGGCCTCACACCAGACGCAGATGTCAGGATCTTTTTCTTTGACGAATTCCACGAACCGGTCGTAGTTGTCATTCTGCCCGTCCCACATCCCGTTCTGGATGTTCCAATATAAAAGGCGCATGGTGGCAGGTTTCTTATCGCAAGAGCAGAGCGCCGCGGCGATGGCCGCGCAAGCTAGGATTGTTGTCAGTCTGGCTGTTCTCATGTGGTTCGATCTTAAAGTTTAGCCTAAAGATAAGCCTTATTTTTTATAAAAAATGTTTATATTGTGAAGAAAGACACTAAAGACATGCCGAAAGGAGTATTCAAGTATCTGGGAGATATATCCAGGATTCATCATCGCGCCGCATTCGCCGATGTTCAGCAGAAGATAGACAAGCATAAGGGTTCCAACGCTTTCCTTGAGTTGGCAACCAACCGTTTCTCTTGCAGGGAGTTCAACCATCATCCGGTATCCTCCTTCAAGCTAGCGAAGATTCTTGAGGCGGCAAGGGTGGCTCCGAGCGCCAAGAACCTTCAGCCGGTCCATGTCTGGGCATTGACTAGTGAGGATGCCTTGGCGAGGATCCGTCCCATCCACACAATGTTCAACGCTCCTGTCGTGATCATGGTGGGTTTTAAACTATCTGAGGGCTGGACGAGGGCATGTGACGGCAAGAACTGGGCGGAGACAGACGCCACGATCGCAGGAACGCACATCGCGCTCGCCGCGGCGGATCTTGAGCTGGGTTGCACTTGGGTGGGATCTTTTGATCCTAAGAAGGTCAGGGAGGCATTCCCCGAGACCGAAGGTTATGAGATAGCATCCTTATTCGCGATAGGTCATCCCGCCGCTGCGGCCGCTCCCTCGGAGAGGCACTCGAGTAGAAGATCTCACCATCGCATTTCTCCACTATGTTACGGCATATGGACAATCCCAGTCCTGTGCCGTTGCTTTTTGTCGTGAAGTTCGGAGTGAACAGCATCGGACGGTGCTCGTCGCTGACTCCGGGGCCGTTATCCTCGAACACTATGTCGTAGAAACCTTCCTTGTTGGAAAGTCTCAATGAGATCAGAACCTCGCCATGGAATGGCTCATTCCCTTTCTCCCTCATCTCATTGCGGGCATTCTCAATCGCCTGCACCGAGTTGCTTATGAGATTGACGAACACCCTGATCAACTGAGGTTTAGGACCCATGACCCTGGCTCCTTCGAGACCCATGTAGGAGAATGTGATGTCCTCCCTGCTGTCGAATATGTCAATCTGCTCCTTGAGCAGTTTGTCAAGGTCGATCTCAACTGGCTCCTCTGAGTAGAGCTTGGCGAAAGTGGAGAACTCGTTGGCCGTCTCAGCGAGGATGTCGATGTGGCCGAGAACCTCCTTGGAGATCTCATCGAACCTGTCAACCCAAGCCGGATCGCCCTTGCTCTTCATCCTTATCAGCCTCTGTATCTGGAGCTTGATCGGGGTGAGAGGATTCTTGATCTCGTGGGCTACCTGACGTGCCATCGTGGCCCAGGCCTTGTCTCTCTCGGCCTGCGTCAGCTGTTTTGTGGAATTGTACAGGTCATGGACCATCAGGTTGTAGGCGCGGACGAGAGTTGAGACCTCGTCATCTCTCTCATAGACAATATATTCCAGATTATTGATGTCAACCTCATTCATCTTTTGGCCGACCTCAGTGATGGGCTTGAACATCTTGTCCACAGCTCTCTCCATAAGCAGCCTGGCCAGCAGCAGCAAGATGAGGAACACGGTCACGATGGTGATCGAGTGGAGGACGGCCTCAGACTTGAAATCAAAACTCTCGTCGGTGAACGGGGCCGCCATGATCGCCACCATATTCCCTTGGCTGTTGAATAAAGGGGCGTAGAGGAAATAGGTCTGGTTGCGCCCTATGGACTCCTCTCCGATGTAGTACCTGCGGTTCTTATAGATTATGTTCTCGAACGCGTCCTGATTCATCCTGGTGCCGAGGAGCATCCTGTCGAACACCTCGGGGGTTGTGGAGCGGAACTCTTTCCCTGAAGTGGTGTAGAGGGTGATGTCGCATTTCATGGTGTTGCTGACATCCTCAAGCATGGCCACAGCCTCCTGAGTGTTGAGGTCGGTGTAGTCTTGGGCGAAGCGGCATCTGGCCTCGAGAAGCGTCTGGATTGAGTTGGTCTTGTCCGCCATCGAGTAGTGGAGGTTGGCGTTGTTCCTCCTGTAAACGAACAGCACACTGACAGTCGCGAGCGCAATCAGGGTCATGACCAGGGCCACCATCATCGCTGCGTTGATCCTTGACTTGTAGTAATTCTTCTCGCGGGTCTTTCTCCGGACCTTGAAAAGGGATATGAAAGTCAGGCAAAGGTACAGGACGAGGGTGAGGAAAAGGAACGCCACGAAATAGTAGAAATTCTCAGTCTTCTCCCGGGACACCAGGATCAAGTCTTCATCAGAGACGTTGTTGATGAAATGGATGAAACCGTTCACCCTTACATATCCCCCGTCAGACAGCAGCAGGTCCTCTTTTCGGCGCTCATCCAAAAGGGTAGGATAGGCGTAGTTGCCTTTGTAGGACATGAGCTTGTCGGAGGTGTACTTGGCGTAGGAATATCTTGCCGGAAGAAGCACATCTCCAGGGGCGGAATAGCCCAGGATCCGCGCATAGCCCCTGTCCTCACGATTGGATTTCGGAGAGACGGTGAGAAGCATCATCGTCACTCCGCTTCCTTGGTTGTAATATGCGAAATTGCCTGTGTAGTAACTGTTTCCGCCATTATCCCTGCGATAACGGAAGCGGGTGCCATCCGCTATGGCTGTCCCTCCGGACACCATCCTCGTGAAGTAAGCTATCGCGGCGGGATCCTGCACGTTTTCAGGGAACAACTCGACCACTATGTCATTGTCCTGCGAGAGACCGACCATGTAGCTCTCGACTATCCTGTTTAGGATTATGTTGTTGCTGTTGGGAAGGGCCGCAAGTGTCGCTATCAGCTGGTCGGTGGCGATCTTTTCCTCCATGAGCCTTAGCTGGAGCTCAAGGCTGATGTTCCTCTCCATCGACAGCCTGTTGGCCAAGACATTTACCCTGTCCCTTTCCTTCTTGAAACCGAGGACTCCCGCTGTGCCGACAAGATAGGCCGAGAACAGAACGGCCATAACTATCCTGGAAGCTCCGGAGATGGGATCCACCTTGACCCCGAACAACTTCTTGACAAGAGGGGAGAGCATAACGCCAAGCAAAGGGATCGTCATCAGCAAAAGCAACATGGTCAGATAGACCAGCAGGCTGTAGATGCTGAGGTCGTTGAGCCTGTAAAGCTCGAGAGTTATGCTGGAGTTGAGGATTATGCTCCTGAAAATGAAATGAATAAAGAGTATAATTCCGATCAGCAAAACCATCAGGGAGATGGCGTGCGCTAAGGTGGCGGCTTTGGGGTGTGCTGACTTGAGGACCTGGCGTAAGATCCTCTTTCTTAAGAAGAAAAGGACACATATTCCCACAAAGATCACGAGGGACACGATGATGACGGTTCCCAATGAGTTGAAAAGCTGCCCGTCAGCATAGACAGTGGGAGAGAACAGTTTTGAGAATAAGGCGGGCCCGACGAAATTGCCAGGTCCTGAGGCTGATTCCGCGACCACCCTGAACACGGGCTGTCCGGCGAGTCTTATCACGGCGCCTCCGTTCTCGGAGATAGGGACAATCGAATAGCCTCTTCCGGGGGTCAGCCTCGGGTTGATTCCTCCGGAGTTCTCCTCATCCATGGTGTCCATTATCTCCAGTCCGGCTATGACTTTGACCGTCCCCTTCGACTCCGCTTTGATAAGGTACCATTTTGTCCCGTAATTCACCAGCGAAGGTTCCTGGCGCACCTCCGCAAGAGGGGATGAGATGCTCTCCCGTGGCCTTGAAAGCCTTTGTATCACCACCTTCCCAGTGATGTCGTCGTTTTTGACAGGGAATTGGTTGCACCAGGACTGTAGGGTGTCTTCAACATATCTGTAGATTACCATGTCTTCCGGCAAGGCAAGGCTTCCTATCCAGCCTTCACTGTCCTCAAGGGCTATCTTTATCTGGCTTTCCAGGGAGTTCATCCTTCTCTCCAATGCCTTGCTGGTGCGTTGGGAGGCCTTGATGATGTCCTTGGGAGTTGACTGCGCTGACAGAAACGCGGCAAGGAGGATCAAGGCCAACGCCAGAGATCCCCACAACAGGTATTTCCTGATTCCGCTATGTTTCCGCTTCCTTGTCATTCGTGATGATATGGTTCTCCTTTAATTATGGTGCAAGCCCGGTACAGTTGCTCTACGAATATCACCCTTGCCATTTGGTGGGTAAACGTCATTCTCGAGAGGGACACCTTCCCGTCGCATCGGGCATAGACGGCTTCTGAAAATCCGAACGCACCGCCGATCACGAATACAATATTTTTGCCACCGCCGGCCGAAAGACGTTCAATTTCCCGCGCGAATTCTCCGGAAGAGTATTCACGCCCCTTCTCGTCGAGCAGAATGAGGGTGTCTTTCGGTGTGATATTGGAGAGAATAAGATCCCCTTCTTTCTCCTTCACCTGTGCCTTTGAGAGGGAAGAAACGTTCTTTAAATCAGGGATTTCCTTGATGGAGAAAGACACATATCTCCCTAGCCTGGACGCATAGGTTTCCAGGCCCTCCCGGATCCATCCGGCTCCGGTCTTGCCGACTGTCAGCAAGCATATTCTCATCAAATGCAAAAATACTAAAGTGGCGTGGTATTTGCAACAAATCGGGCGTTATGAGGATGCGCATAAAGTTGTTCCTCGCTTCCGCGGCGTTATTGCTGTGCCTTTCCGCATGGGCGGGTGGCGACAGCTACGATGTTTTTGTGCCTATCTCAAAGTATCTCGCTAGTGGTGACTCGGAGAGCCTCTCCGCCTGGTTTTCCGACAATCTTGAGATCTCCATCATGTCTTCGACCAGCGATTCCAGCAGGAACCAGGCAAAGCAGATTCTCAAGACATTCTTCGCGTCTCACACACCGAGATCGTTCGAGATAAACCACACCGCCTCCAGAACCAACTCGAAATACGCCCTGGGCTATCTCAATGCGGGAGGTGAGATGTTTGAAGTCACGATATTCGTGAGCAAGAACAAGGACCGCTATCTGATTCAGCAGCTCAAGATCGACAGGATCAGATGAGACTCTTGAAATTCATCCTTTCGGCTACCTTTTTCCTATGCCTTTCCATCACAGGATCTTACGCTCAATCCACCAGGGTCCGGGGAAGGGTCATTGATGACCTTACCGGAGAGGGCATTCCCTATGCGGGAGTCTATTTTAAAAACTCCAATACCGGTGTGACGACCGACACTGATGGTTGGTTCGCCATTGAGACAAGAAACGATTCGCTTTCAATTATATCGGTTAGCCGGATGGGGTATCTCCCAACCGAGACTCTGATAGCCCCCAAGCGTTTCAACACAGTGTATTTCCGTCTGAAGCCTTTTGAGGATGTGTTGGATCCGGCTTATGTGAAGGCGGACAACAGCTATGTGAAGCGGCTTCTGGGCAAGATCAAAGAAGCGAAGGGACGCAACAACCCCGAGCACCGCAACCAGTACGACTGCGAGATATACAGCAGGAACGAGTTTGACCTGGTCAATCCCAAGATGGTCGAGAAGTTCCTACCAAGGGGGTTCCACTTTGTCTATGAATCGAACTTAAGAAGGAAGTCATAGAGTCCAGCCGTATCTCCGGAATAAACGAGGAGAAGACTGTCGCCCAGTTCACGGGTGGCTTGTATATCAAAGCGAATTTCTACGAGAACTACTTGAATATCTTTCAAGTGGAGATTCCGTCTCCTCTCGCGGACAACGGGTCTTTATTCTATGATTACTACCTTGTAGATAGTCTGAATGTGGACGGGAGGAAAACCTACAGGCTTAGGTTCAGCCCCTCCAAGTGGGCTTCTTCGCCCGCTTTCGACGGTGAGATGTCGATTGACAGCCAGGATCTGGCCATAAGGTCCATACATGCGAGCCTCAATAAGTCGTCCGGAGTCAACTGGGTTAAACGGCTTACAATAGCCGTTGATAATCAACGGCTTCCGGATTCCACATGGTTCTATAAGCAGGATCGGATTTACATCGATGCCGCTGTGGCTTTGCTTGGATCCAAGGAGGTTTCTTTCATGGCCAGCAGGCAGGTGGACTACTATGATCCGTCTTTCACCGAGAGCCAGATACTGGGGATCCTGGACACAAAGGCTCCGGTGCTGATGCACAACGATGTCTTGAAAAATGACGAGGAGTATTGGGCCTCGATCCGTCCATATCCATTGAGCGAGAAAGAGCAGGGCATCTACGACATGGTGGATTCCGTCAAGAACGTCCCTCTTTACAAAGGAGCCGAGAAGCTTGTGGACATGTTCTCCAATGGTTTCTACAATTTCAAGTATGTCGGTCTAGGGCCATATAACTCAGTGTATAGTTTCAATGACTTGGAAGGGACCAGGCTGCAGATGGGTTTCAGGACCACCAAGGATCTCAGCAGGCGGTTCCGCTTGATGGGTTACGCGGCCTATGGGCTTTCTGATGAGTTGTGGAAGGGAGGAGTCTCGACTGAGTTCATGATAGGCCATATGCCTCAGCGTAAGCTGGTTCTCTCCTATAAACATGATATGCTCCCGCTCGGTTCCAGCGCTTTCGGATTCGGCAACGGGGATGTGGTGACATCCATCCTGGCCAAGAAAGGTGGGCGTAAGATGAGCATGATCAATGACTTCTCGGTCAGTTACCAGCATGAGTGGTCCCAAGGTTTCAACATGACCACCGGATTGCAGCGGAGGGAGATATTCCCGAGCCGGGTTGTCCCGATGTTGAGGCCGGACGGGACGGAGTTCGAGTCAGTCGCTTTCGTCCAGGCCTTGCTGCAACTGCGATTCTCCAAGGTTGAGATAGTCACCAGGGGGGTGTTCGACAAACATTATGTCTTCTCTTCCTATCCTGTGGTGACCATCAATCTTGCCGCTGCGATGCAGGGTGTGGGACGGAATGAATACACCTTCTTCCGTCCGGAGTTGAGGCTCCAATACACGCTTCTCACCGCTCCGATAGGGTCTTCCAGCATATCCTTGAACGCTGGTACCATCGTGGGCAAGGTGCCCTATCCTCTCCTGAAGATTTACGAGGGCAATGAGACCTATCGCATCAGGAGCAAGGCTTTTTCATGTATGGACTATTACGAGTTCGCTTCCGACACATGGACAACGCTGTTCTGGGAGCATGATTTCCGGGGCTTCTTCCTTGGAAAGATCCCTCTGATCAAGAAGCTTAAACTCAGGGAGATAGTTCTTGTGAGGGCGGCTTACGGCACGCTCCGGGATGAGAACAATGGTATTCTTGGTGATCCGGCCTTCGGCTCTGACATGATATTCCCCGAGGGAATGAATAAACTCAACACCCCTTATGTCGAGGCTGGAGTAGGTATTTCCAACATATTCAAAATCATGCGGGTTGACGCCGTCTGGAGACTGACTCACAGGGACAAGATGGTGGACGGGGTGAGTGTCCCGCATCCTAATAGGTTTGTGGTCAACTTGGGTTTCGCATTCAATCTCTGACGCGTTATGTTATTCCTTCTTATCCTTTTATCATCAGTCCTTCTGAGCATCCCATTTCTTGTGCCCGGAACAGGGTTTCTCATGCTTGTGGCTTTTGTTCCCCTGCTTTTCGCCGAGCAGGTCGCTGATGAGACAAAGAAGAAGGGTTTCTGCTGGTGGCACTACCTGTGTTTCCTGCTTTGGAACGCGGCCACGACATTCTGGGTCTGCAACGCCACTGTGGGTGGGGGAATATTCGCCTGTGTGGCCAACGCCTTCCAGATGTCATTGGTTTTCGGCTTGTTCCGTTGGAGCAAGAAGTCGTTGCGGGGATCCCTGCCGTATCTTTTCCTGGTCTTCGCTTGGATCGCCTGGGAGCGTTGGTACCTGACTTGGGCGCAGATAAGCTGGCCTTGGCTGGTCCTCGGCAACTCGTTCGCAAGGACCACCAATTGGATCCAGTGGTACGAATACACAGGCACACTTGGTGGCTCGCTTTGGATTTGGGCGTGCAATCTGGCGGTTTTCGGAATACTCATGGCGTTCCGTAGCGGGAAATGGAAGTTATTCAATGTCAAGGCAAAAGCGGCATCGGTTATCGGTGCGCTGGTTCTTTTCCTGGCCCCTCCGACGGTTTCTCTTTTCCTTAGGCCCGCACCTTCTTCCGGGAGCATGGATGTTTTCATCGCCCAGCCTAACATCGATGTCTATGGCAAGCATGGAGGCCTCACCCAGGCGGATCAGAACAAGACCTTGCTTTCTCTTCTGGACAAGGCACCAAAAGACAGCGCCATTCTGCTGATCGCCCCGGAGACTTTCACAAGTGACATTGTCATGAACGATGTCACGACCAGCCCGACTGTCCAGGCTTTTGAGAGTTTCATGTCCGCCAGGCCGTTATCAGGGCTTCTTTTCGGAGCCTCGACTTGGGAATACCTTCCGGGCATTTCCAGACCATCCCAGACAGCCCGCCAGCTCAATAACGGTAACTGGGTAGAGTCACATAACACCGCTTTGATGATGACGAAGGGGAGTGAGCTCCAGACTTACCACAAGAACAAGCTTGTGGTCGGGGTGGAGATGACTCCTTATCCCGCCATATTTCGGCCCATAGATGACAAGTTGGGTGGTGTGATGGGAAGATGTATCGGGGATGGAAAGGCTGAATGTCTTGAATACGCGGGTACCAAGATAGGCTGCGCGATTTGCTATGAATCAGTTTACGGCGAATTCTGCGCCGATTATATTCGTAAAGGGGCCAAGTTGCTGACTATCATTACGAACGATGCTTGGTGGGGGGACACTCCCGGCTACAGGCAGCACCTTTCCTATGCCTCTTTGCGCGCGATAGAGACCCGTCGGTGGATCGCCCGTTGCGGCAACACCGGAATCTCGGCGATAATAGATCCTTCCGGGAATGTCATCTCCCATACTGACTGGTGGGAGCCGGCTGTGCTGTCCGGAAAAGTCGGCCTGTCCGACGAGCGGACATTTTTCGTCCGGCATGGTGATTTCGCTGGGAGGATTTGCGTCCTGATGTTCGTTCTTCTCCTGCTGATAGCGGTGGTACGCCGCTTCACCGGAGCGAAATGAAAAAAGGGGTCAAGCCTCAAGCCTGTCCCCTTTCTCATCAAATAATTCATTCTGCAGGACTGAGAAGTCGGTCACTTCTTCAACATTGATCCGACATTTGTACTTGCGTTTCCACTTACCGATAAAGGACTTGTCTGAGAGCATCGTCTGGCCGCGTTTGAGGTAGGCGCCCAGAATGGGGCTGACCTTGAGCGTGATGACGCTCTTGCCATGTCCGGCGTAATAGGCGATGTTGCGCTCGATCTGCTCGTCAATCACGAGGCTTGAGGATATCTTTCCGGTACCATGACACACAGGACAAACTTCCATTGTGTTGATCTCCGTGGCCGGGCGAATCCTCTGGCGGGTGATCTGCATGAGTCCGAACTTGGTGAGAGGGAGCACGTTATGCTTGGCGCGGTCCGATTCCATGAGCTCCTGCATGTACTTGTGGAGCTCATTGCGGTGCTCGCCGGATTCCATGTCGATGAAATCCACGATAACGATGCCTCCCATATCCCTCAGGCGCAATTGTCTCGCTATCTCCTCAGCGGCTATCTTATTGACCTCGAAGGTGTTCTCCTCCTGGTCTGAGGTTTTGGCGCGGATGCCGCTGTTGACATCGATGACATTGAGCGCCTCGGTGCTCTCAATGACGAGATAGGCTCCTTGCTTCATCGGCACCACCTTGCCGAACGAGCTCTTTATCTGCCTTGTCACCTCGAAGTGGTCGAAGATCTTCTCCTTACCGTCGTACAGCTTCACTATCTTTTCCTGACCTGGCGAGATCAAGGAAATATACTTCTTTGTCTCCTCATAGACATTCTCATCGTTCACATAAATGTTGGTGAACGAGTCGTTCAGGAGATCCCTGAGGATTGTGGTGGTCTTGCTGTACTCTGTGAAAAGCAGTTGGATGCCTTTGTCCTTGGCGATTTTCTGCCAGGAAGCCTCCCATTTCTGAATGAGGGACTTGAGCTCCGCAACAAGAACCGCGGCATTCTTTCCTTCTGCCGCTGTGCGGATGATTGCCCCGTAATTTTTGGGGAGGATGCTTCTGACAAGAGAGTCGAGCCTTCTTTTCTCCTCTTTGGAGGAGATTTTCTGTGAGACACTGACCTTCTCAGCGAAGGGCATCAGTACAATATTGCGTCCTGCCAATGAAATTTCCGCAGTCAG
>OMQO01000013.1 GCA_900313275.1 uncultured Bacteroidales bacterium | reverse complement strand
TGCATGAAGTTGAAACCGTCCTCATCGGAATAGAGGAACTGGTAGGGACGTCTCTCAACAGTGATGACGTCGATCTTCATGCCGGCGGTGAAAGTGTTCTCAAGGATTCTTCCGTTCTCGAGGTTGCGGAGCTTTGTCTTGACGAAAGCGGGGCCTTTACCAGGCTTGACATGCTGGAAATAGACTACCTGGCAGGGTTTGCCATTGTAGCTGATGAACAGTCCGTTCTTAAAATCTGCTGTTGTTGCCATATACTGAATGAATTAATAATTCTGAAACGCAAACATGCAAATTTAACTAATTGACATCTATTGAGCAAAAAAAAATGGAACGGGGCTTGTTCTCGCTTCCCAATTATATACTGGGTATTTCAAAAAAAATACTATATTTGCAAAAGTGGGTAAATTCGATAATAGATAATCATTTTTGAATTATTAAATATCATTATCATGAAACACTTTATTTATCTTGTTCCATTATTCTTGATGCTGTTTTGCGCGAATAATGCCTTCGCACAGAAAGTTGAAGAGAGAAGGCTTGATACACAGGCACGTGCGGTCGATGCGATAAGCAGTGTGTATGTTCTGCCTCTTACGGTTAAGGTGAACATCGTCAAAACACCTGGGGCGGAAGCCAATGGAAGAATCAAAAACACTATTCATTTGACAAAAGAAGAGGCGAATGCTTCTCTGCACGGAGACATTACAAACATACGTAGTTATGGAATCTTCAAGACTGCCGAAAAGTTTAATGTTGACGTGATTGTCGCCCCGACCTTTATTTATCAAACATCTCAGGATGGTTCGGGGTATGATCTGACCATTATAGGTTATCCTGGCAATTTCTACGATTGGCAGCCTGCGACAACGGCTGATTATGAGTGGATTAGATTGGATCAGACCAGATTAACCGGTAGTAAGGAAATCGAACCCCTTCAGAAAAAGAAATAATTCAATATCAATTAATTAAATTTCACATCAGTAAAATGAAAAAGATTGTTATTCTTGTGGCAGCTTGTTTTCTCGCGATCGCTGCGAATGCCCAGATTGTTTCCTCAAGTAGTAATACTTACATAAAGACCGGCGACAGCGGGTTCAGCGCCCTCTGGCTCTCCTACATGCCGACCACGTTCAAGACGAGTTATAATGGTTCGTCGCATTCTGAGAGCGGTTATAACACCTTCGCTTTGGGCTACACTCATGCCGCACCTATGTCTGCCGCTCCGATTTTGATTGAATATGGTGCTTTTGCCGAATATACAACCAAGACAGAAAAGAGTCACGGCGCTTCTTCCACAGTGAGTTTAATTGGAGCGAAGGTTCCTGTGTCTGCTATGTACGCGTTCCCTCTTTCTGACAATGTGACTCTTTATCCTTACGCCGGTGTTAATGCCCGCTTCTATGTTATCGGAAAGGAGACCTATAAATATGAGGGAGATTCTGAGTCTTATAACATTTTCGATGATGAAGAGGGTGATGGCATCAGGCGTTTCGCTCTTGGCTATCAGATTGGTGTCAAGGCCAAAGTCTCTGGCTTCTTCGTAGGTCTTGGTTATGAGGACATGATCACTTCACTTGATCCTGATTACACAGCCAAGCTCAACATGATCAACATCAGCGTCGGTATTCCTTTCTAATAGGAGGATCCTGACTGAAATCAAATCCCTTGGCAGCAGCCAAGGGATTTTTTATTACAAGGTTCTGAGTTTCGAGGCGACTTCCTCAAGAAGCCAACGTGGGGTGGAGGTGGCTCCGCAGATGCCTACCCGGTCGTCCGGGCCAAACCAAGCCGGGTCAATCTCTTCGGGACCGGAGATGTGCATGGTTCTTGGGTTATGGGTGCGGCAAAGGTCGCATAGAACCTTGCCGTTGGAACTGGAAGCTCCTGACACAAAGAGAATAACGTCGTGGGAAGACGCGAAAGAAGCCAGTTCCTCATGGCGGAATGCTACTTGCGAGCAGATCGTGTTGTGGACAGTCAGCCCGGCGCGGGCCTTCTCCGAAAGCACGGAGCAGATCTCGGAATATTCAGTCGGACTCTTAGTTGTCTGGGAGAATATCTCCAGGGGGACATCAAGGTTGATGGAGCCGTCCTCTAAAGCCGCCAGAAGCATGTCCATGTTCTCGATGACAACCGCATCGCCTCCGACTTGCCCCAACAGACCCATCACTTCCGCATGTCCTATCTTCCCGAATATCACTATCTGGCCATGTGAGGCATACGCTTCCCGGATGCTTTTCTGGAGCCTCAGCACCACAGGGCAGGTGCAGTCAATGACATTGATGCCGACCTGTGAGGCCAGCTCATAAGTCTCAGGAGGTTCTCCGTGGGCGCGGATCAGAAGAGTCTCATGTGAAGGGTCGGGAATATTAGGGATGTCCTCCTTGCCGACCGTGACAAGACCTTTGGCGCCGAGCCTGGAAAGCTCGGCCTCATTGTGGACTATGGCCCCGAGGGAGTACAGTTTACGGCCGGGATTCAAGTCCAGGAACTCCTCAGCCCGGCTGATGGCCCGTATGACTCCTCCACAGAAGCCTGAGCGCTTGTCGATCTCGACAGTAAGAGCCATTACTCCAGGATCCCGAACTTGCCTTGGCAAAGCCCCTGGAACCAGACGGTCTCCTCATGAAGGGTCATGTCGGAATTGTCCAGGACATAGGCGTCAGCAGCCCTGGATAGGGGAGAGACCTCCCTGTGGGAGTCGATGTAATCCCTCTCGAGGAGGTTCTTCATGACTTCTTCCATAACAGGTTCCTGGCCCTTCATCTTCATCTCATCAAAGCGTCTCTGGGCCCTGACTTCCGCCGTGGCGGTCATGAAAATCTTAACCTCAGCGTCGGGGAAAACAGTCGTGCCAATGTCCCTTCCGTCCATCACGACCCTTTTGCGCAGGCCAAAGGCATGGAGTTTCTCATCCACGAAGACCCTCACGAAAGGAATAGCCGACACGGGGCTGACGTGGCTGGACACCTCCAGAGTGCGGATGTCCTGCTCAACCCTGCGGTCTCCGATGTAGGTACCGTCGATCCTGAAATCCAGGTCCAAAGTCTTGAGGGCCTCTTTGAGGCGAGTCTCATCGATGTTACCTTCGCTGTCGATGATCCCGGTCTCAAGGGCATGGAGTGTCACCCCGCGGTACATGGCTCCCGAGTCAAGATAGAGGAATGAATACTGTTCGGCGATCAGTTTGGCAAGGGTGCTCTTGCCTGTCGAAGAGTAGCCGTCAATGGCTATGATAATGTCTGGAATATTCATAATGACAAAAATATCAAAATTCCGAGAAAAAAGTCCGATATTCGCGTAAAGTTGTGACAGAAAAGCAAGTCCGGATATGAAGATTCTTATAGTAGATGATGAGAAAGCCATAAGGAACTCATTGGGTGAGATCCTATCTGATGAAGGTTATGAGGTCGATACCGCGGAGGATGGACCTTCCGCATTGGCGAAGGTTGACAAGGAGCGTTTCGATGTCATATTCTGTGACATCAAGATGCCCGGGATGGACGGGATCGAGGTTCTCGAGAAGCTGGTGGCCGATGGAGTGGATTCGGTGGTCGTGATGATCTCCGGTCATGCCGAGATTGAGACCGCTGTCGAATGCATCAAGAAGGGAGCTTTCGACTTTATTCCGAAACCGTTGGATCTCAACAGGATACTCATCACCATCAAGAATGCTACCGACAGGGCTGTCATCGTCAAAGAGAACCGTCAGCTTAAGAAGAAAGTTTACGGTCAGAAGATGATAGGGGAGTCTGAGCCGATCCGCCAGATCAGGGATATGATCTCCAAGGTCGCTCCGACAGATTCCCGAGTGCTGATTATGGGTCCCAACGGTTCCGGAAAAGAGCTGGTGGCCCGGAGCCTCTATGAGCAGAGTGCCCGCAGCGCTATGCCCTACATTGAGGTCAACTGTGCCGCTATTCCATCGGAACTCATTGAGAGTGAGCTGTTTGGCCATGAAAAAGGATCCTTCACTTCCGCTATCAAGCAGCATAAAGGGAAGTTCGAGCAAGCCGATGGAGGCACCTTGTTCCTTGATGAGATCGGGGACATGAGTCTGGCCGCACAGGCTAAGGTCTTGCGCGTCCTCCAGGAAAAGAAACTCTCAAGAGTCGGTAGTGACAAAGACATTATCGTTGATGTCAGGGTGGTGGCGGCCACAAACAAGGATCTTCGCAAGGAGATCGCTGAAGGCCGTTTCAGAGAGGACCTCTATTACCGTCTGAGTGTGGTTGTCATCAAGGTTCCGTCCCTGGATGAGAGAAAAGATGACATTCCTCTTCTGGTGGACCATTTCGTCCAGCAACTTAGCGCCGAGAAGGGTATGGTTCCGAGACCATTCTCTCCTGAGGCCATCAAACTCCTTCAGGAGAAGAGCTGGCCTGGGAATATCCGTGAGCTTGGGAATGTGGTTGAGCGCCTCATGATTTTCGGCGGCAACCCTATAAGTGCCGAAGACGTGAAACTCTACGTCATTCCAGTTCAATAGCCTTCCGTATGGTGGTGTCCACCCCGAGGTACATCTTGTAGAAAGCGTCCTCTCCGAGTTTGGAATAGCGTCCGATAAGCGCCCTCAACTGAGGGAGCAGATAATCTTCTGTCACTTTCCATTCCTCTGTGGTACAGGTGATTCCATCTACCCTTGAGGCATATTCCCTGAACTTGGAAGGGATGTCCATCGAGTCCAGAAAACGGTTCAGCTCATCGAAATCGCTTATCCCTGAGAGAGTTCCCTTGTATCTGTCGAACATGGCGGAAGAGAATCTCATCTGGGTGGCCTTGCGGTTGCAGGCGATGTAGAAATCGCTTGCGCGGGTGGTGTCAACAGGGACGAACACATCAGGAATTATTCCGCCACCTCCATAGACTGTGCGTCCGCCGACTGTCTTGTAAGCGGCCGTGGTGTCAACCTTGATACTGTCGGCATCGTACATCTCCCCGCCGGAATAACGCTTGTAGATGTCGTAGCGGTAGTCGTCTGAATATGGCTTCTGGATGCACCTGCCCGAAGGGGTGTAGAAACGAGCGACCGTGAGCCGTACACCTGAGCCGTCGCTGAAGTAAAGAGGCTCTTGCACAAGGCCTTTGCCGAAAGAACGGCGGCCGATGATCGTGCCCCTGTCATTGTCTTGGATCGCACCTGCGAAAATCTCGCTGGAAGAGGCTGTGGACTCATTGATGAGCACGGCGAGGGAGATGTCTCTAAGGATTCCTTTGCCGTCAGCCTTGTACTCTTCCTTTTTCCTGTGGAGACCCTGCATGTAAACTATCTCATCACCCCTCTCGAGGAACATGTCACTAAGGAGAAGGGCCTGGTCAAAGTAGCCTCCGGTGTTGTCCCTAAGGTCAAGGATCAGCTTCTTCATCCCTTGGGCGAGCAGTTTGGTCGCCGCCGCGTTGACCTCGGAGAAAGTGGTTTTGGAGAACTTTGAGAGCTTGATGTAACCAGTCGTGTCGTTGGCCATGAACGAGGCGTCAACACAATGCACGGGAATCTTTCCCCGGGTTATGTCGAAGGGAATAATCTCTTTCCCTCGCCCAACGGTTATCTTGACTTTCGATCCGGCGGGACCTTTCATCCTGCGCACCATGCTGTCTTGAGGGAAGCCGACTCCGGCTATGACCTTATCGTCAACCTTCAAGATCCGGTCTCCTTGCAGCAAACCGGCCTTCTCGGACGGGCCTCCGGGGATCACCTCGATAACTGTCGCGGTGTCATTGGGCACATTGAACTGGATGCCTATCCCGTCGAAGTTGCCGGCAAGAT
Organism: uncultured Bacteroidales bacterium; assembly: GCA_900313275.1. Classification (GTDB taxonomy): domain Bacteria; phylum Bacteroidota; class Bacteroidia; order Bacteroidales; family UBA932; genus Cryptobacteroides. Next base: position 22,602 of record OMQO01000013.1, on the reverse strand, counting down.
CCGTCTCGGCCTCGCCTAGCTCGACAGGAGGCATATAGACGGAATGGGGGTCAAGCTTTGCCAGTGCGGCAACTATAGCGGCATCGGTAACTCCCTCAGTGTCAACTGTGTCAACATAGTTCTTGTCAACTTGGTCGAGGATGAGATTCAGCTTGCGCCAATTGTCATATTGGACATTATAATAGTGCTTGCGCAGGCGGTAGGCGTTGTAGGTCGTAACCGCCAGGGCACCCACAATAATGCCAAGAACCGCTATCAGGATAGGGGAAATCCTCTTCATTTTCAGTCTATCTTCTCAACTTCAATCCCTGCCCGGCGAAGGAGATCGACACCATCCGTCAGGCGATATTCATCCCTGTACACAACCCTCTTTATTCCGGACTGGATAATCAATTTGGAGCACTCCAGGCAAGGGGAAGCGGTCACGAAAAGTGTGGCTCCCTCGCTGCTGTTGCCGGATTTAGCCACCTTCGTGATGGCGTTCGCCTCAGCGTGGAGGACATAGGGTTTGGTCACCCCGTTCTCGTCTTCGCAGATGTTCTCAAACCCGGAGGGAGTGCCGTTGTAGCCATCGGAAATAATCATTTTGTCCTTGACTATCAGAGCGCCGACCTGCCGTCTCTTGCAATATGAGTTCTTGGCCCATATCTCGGCCATCTCGATGTATCTGTGGTCGAATTTCTCCATCACTTGCCGCTTCTTTGGTAGAGGTATCTCTTGATTGAACGCTTCGGAGTCCTTTCGAAATCCTCAGGCATGAACTCTATCTTCCTGATTTGGGCGTAGCCCGGAATCTCCTTGTTTATGTCGGGAAGGAGTCCGTTCAAGGTCTTCTCCAGCTGGTCTCTCGTCATCCCGTCCAGTTCCGCCTGATGGTAGTCGGGATAGATCAGGGCTGTCAGTCCACCATTATCCTCAATCACCAGGGAATCAACCACATAGGAGACAGCATTGATCACGGACTCGAGTTCCTCAGGGTAGATGTTCTGGCCGTTAGGGCCAAGGATCATGCACTTGCTGCGGCCTCTGATGAACAGGAATCCGTCCTTGTCGATGATACCCATGTCACCGGTTCTCATCCAACCATCCTCAGTGAACAAGCTTGCGGTCGCTTCCTCGTTCTTGTAGTAACCAAGGCAGTTGTTGGGGCCTTTGCACTGGATCTCTCCTTCGATCCTCTCGGGATCCTCGGAGTCAATCCTTATCTGCATGTTATAGGCGGCCTGGCCGCAGGAATATAGCTTCTTCTTGTTGAAATGGGCGTAGGTGATAATCGGGGCGCACTCCGTCATTCCGTAGCCTACGGTGTAAGGGAAGTCAATGTCCCAGAAGAACTTCTCGATGTCTTTATTGAAGGCGGCACCTCCCATAATGATCTCGATGAAGCTGCCACCGAAGGCGGTCACCAGCTCCGTGCGGATCTTCTTGCGGACCATCTCGTTGAGGACAGGAATCTTAAGCATGGTCTTGATGCTACCCTTCTCTATCGTCTTCTGAATCTTGGACTTGTAAACCTTCTCGATGATCAGCGGAACGGCGATGATGATGTTTGGTTTGACTTCCTGGAGGGCTTGAGTGATGATCTTTGGACTGGGAACCCTGGTCAGGAAATGGACATGCATGCCGATGGTCATCTCGAAAAGGAACTCGAACATCATGCCGTACATGTGGGCGGTGGGTAGCATGGAGACCACGTTGGACTTGTTGCAAAGCTCGGGCAGCACGTGGGAGGCGAACTGGATATTCGAGCAAAGCGCCCGGTAGGGGATCATGACACCCTTGGAGAACCCGGAAGTTCCTGAGGTGTAATTGATCATGGCCAGCTCGTTGGGAGAGTCCTTGTAGTAGTTCAAGTCCTCAGGAGAGAAGGTGTTGGGATGGCGCTTTCCGAAATATTCGTTCATGTGCTCCCTGGCCTGGACAATGCGGTCATTTCTCGCGTAAAGAAGCTGGAAAGTGTTGATTCTCACCACGGCGTAAACCCCAGGCATCTCATCCGGGCTCAGACCTTCCCATATTACATCATCCACGAACAGCACCTTGGCCTCCGAATGGTTCACAAGGTAGTGGATATTACCGGGCTTGAACTCGTGGAGAATCGGCACCACGACAGCGCCATAGGTCATCGTGGCGAGATAGCTTACCGCCCAGTTGACCTGGTTGCGGGCGCAGATGGCCACTTTGTCTCCTTTGTGGAGGAAGCACTTCTCGAAGGCGATATGCAGCTTCTCGATTCTTCTCGCCACATCGCGGTAGCACAGGCTGACACCTTGATAGTTGGATAGGGCAAGCCTGTCCCAGTTCTCCTGGAAGCTCTTCTCTATGAGCTTGTTGACTGATTGGAACTTGAATTCGTTCATGATATCATCTTTTTTCTTTTTCCAATTTGAATGTCCTTTCTTTACCGTCCCGGCACTTCGCCGTGAAAGATCCTTTCTCATTGAAATTGATCTCGCTGTCCGGGCGTATCATCTTCTCTCCCTCGCCTTTGATTACAGGCTCTCCTCCGTCGAAAGGACAGAGGAAGGCCTGCCTGGAGGTCCTCACAATCCAATATCGCTTTCCACCGGCTTCAAGAAGTTCCGGCAGGGTCTTGATCGTTTCTTCTGAGGTGATTCCTTTCCAAGACGGCGAGGGCGCTCCATGGAGATTGTACATTCCTACGGTGTTGTCCTTATGGAGGACCATGGCTGTGTAGCCCTTCGCTCCTGTGAAGTCATACACCTCGGGACCGAGCGCTATTTTTTTGCCGAGATCGACAGGGAAGCCTCCCACGAAACGCCCGAGGCGGTCGATGAGGTAAAGCTTTGTGTCGGCGGCGAAAAGGTATTGCAACTTGCCGTTGTTGTAATAGTCTATCTCTTTCACATATCCGCAGAAGGGATGTTTGAAAGGTATTCCCCACATGTCTTTCCCGTTCTCGTCCTTAAGGCAGATCGAGAGGTGGGAATTCTGGTAGAGGGTGTTGGTCTTTCCTGTAGCGCTGTTGAACACCTTGAACTCCCCGTTGTTGACCGTCACGGTCGTGTCCCTGACGGAGGGTAGAGGAGCCCTGCCTCCAGGGATCTCGGTTCTGGTCAAGTCAAAAGCCAGCCCCATCTTCTCACCCTTTGAGAGAGCTGAGAGGGTGACAGGAACATAGGACACGCCACTGGTCACATTGCGGAATCCTTCAGCCATAAGAGGACTGAAAGTGGTGCTGATGAGGTTCGGATCCTCTGTCATAGAGTGGTACATCCAGAATCCGCAGCCCTTCTGTGGGATCTTGTCGGACATGCCGCAGGCGGAGAGCCTCTCCTTAAGCGTCTCGAAAGACATCTGCGAGAATTCGTCCACGCAATCCCTTGATCCGATGACAATCCATCCGTTCACGGTTGCGGAAACGGATTCATCCTCAGCGTTGAAAACATCTCCGAACACTGTCTTGGCAAAGCCCGCGAAACGAGTGAAATCCTCGATCCCACTGTCCTGGCGTTTGCCTCCAGGTCTTAGGAAGAGCATTTGGCGCATCTTTCCGTCAAAGTGGAGATTTACCATGGCTACTTCCTTGATGTCCAATGACTTGGCCCAATCTTCGGAGGATTGCCCCGCATCTTTCTTCTGTTTGGAAAGGAGAGCCTCATATTTGTCCAGTTTGGCCTTGGCGTCAAGGTAATTGCGGTAGGCCTTGAGGTAGGATGTGATATTCCCGAGCGGAAGATCAAGGAGGAATGCGGTGTTGGAAGGGACCGCGTCAGCTATACTGACCTGGCTTGTGCCCGCATGGCGCAGGACATTCATGTAGAAAGCGGGATCTCCCCCGTAGAGCAAAGTCCCGTCCATGGAGACGCCGCTATCAGAGTGACGTGTCGTCGTGAAAGCCGTCCATCCTGCTATCTCCTTGAAGAAACCGCTGAGTTTGCGGTACTTACGGGCAAGGAACGTCTCAAAAATAGTGTCTGAGTAAGTGTTGGAAACGAATAGTATATCGCTTCCGGCAACCTGTCCGGCAAGCTCCGCAAAGCCAGAAGACTCGATCACTGAATGCCCCTCCAGCAGATGCCTGACCGAAGAGTTGGCTATGGTCTCGGAAGATGAGATGATTAGCAGATTACCGTTTAGGACTTTGACCGAGAGCCCCGCTGAGTCAGCCACCGCTTTGAGCTTGGCCGCGTCGTTCCACGTGGTGTCGGAAACCGCCTGTCCGGCCTTCACGACCAGAAGCGGAGGCATGTCCTTACTGTAGTGGATTGAGATGATGGCAGGGTCTTTCTTTAAGCCATCAAAAGACTCTTGGGCAATCTTGTCAAACTTTCGCGAGGTGAGTTCCCGGAATACGGCCACAGTGTCGGAAAGATACTCCAACGCTCTACCGAAGTTCTTGACACACAACACTATGGCGGCATCTGAGGGGACTGCGGAGATGAGTTCATGATGTTCCAGAAACTCTCCCGCGTCAGCCGCTACCTGGCTCTTCTCGGAGTCGGAGTAGAGGGTGACAACCGCCGCGGTGATCCCCGCGATGAGGATCGCCGCCAAAGCGATCAAGACATATAAGGTGCTCTTTCTCATTGTGCTATGAACATATACACGATGTTGCCGATCTGCCTTGCGGGGGCAGATGTTGACGCGGAGAATTTTGACAGTCGCGCCGCCCTCACAGCGAAGTCCCTGAGACACCGGTCTGAAGACGAGGCATCTTCCTGGATCTTCGCGTTCAGCACATTCCCTGAAGGATCGACTGTGATTATGACAGTGACATGGCCTGCTCCAAGGCACCTGTAAGCGGGGATTGAAAGCCTACTGGCTTTTCTCCCGTCAAGGGCATAGGAGACCACCGATGGCCCGCTGTAGGACTGCTTCTTGGGTTCTTCTTTCTTGACGACAGGCTTGTTGATGGCGACATAGTCATCGTCCGGCTCATCAGCCTTGAAGCCGTCCTTCAGTTCCTTCGCGAGCCTTTCCGCATCTTTGTAGAGCTGCTCGGCGTTGGTGTTGCGGTCGTCTTTGAGAATGGAACTACGGTCAACGGCGATATTCCTGATCGGCACACCGGAGGCGGACGCGAGCAACTGGTCGAGCCTGTCGCTGACCTCCTCTTTGAAATTCTCCTCAGCCTTCTTCTTCTCTACCTCCTCCTGCTTGGTGAAGTCGAGGACAAAGGTGTTCTCCCTCCTTAGCACCGCCCCGATCTGGCATGCCAGGAGAACGATGATAATCACCAGATGGAATATCACCGTGATGTAGAGTCCTGCCCTGTCTTCGCTCTTCATGCCGAAAGGTGAAAAGGATTATTTGCCTTCCTCTTTCTTCTTGTCCCTGAGCGACTTCTCAACCGTGGCGGAGATCATGTTGATCGCCACTTTGTTGTGACCGCCCTGAGGAATGATAATGTCAGCGTACCGCTTGCTCGGCTCGATGAACTGGAGGTACATCGGCTTTACGGTCTTGGTGTAGCGCTCGATGACGGTCTCGACAGTCTTGCCTCTTTCGAGGATGTCGCGGGCCATAACCCTCATCAGGCGGTCGTCATCGTCGGCATCGACGAATATCTTGATGTCCATCTGGTCACGGAGTTCCTTGCATGTGAATATCAAGATACCCTCTATTATGATTACATCGGCCGGAGCCACCGTCACGGTCTCGGTCTTTGACCGGGAGCATGTGATGTAGGAATACACCGGCTGCTCAACTGTCTTGCCCGCTTTCAGCTCCTCAAGCTGCTTGCAGAGGAGTTTGAAGTCGATGGCGTCGGGATGATCGAAGTTGATCTGCTGTCTCTCCTCCATCGGAAGATGGCTGGAGTCTTTGTAGTAGGAGTCCTGGGGGATAGTGACTACTTTCTCCTTCAGCCTGCTTGTGATCGCGTTGACCACTGTGGTTTTTCCAGAGCCGGAACCACCGGCGATTCCTATGACTAACATATCTTTTATTATTAGAATTCAGCGTTTTTAGGGGTCCTCGGGAAGGGGATGACATCACGGATGTTCGTCATTCCGGTGACGAAGAGAAGCAGTCTCTCAAAGCCAAGGCCGAACCCGCTGTGAGGCACGGTACCGAAACGGCGGGTGTCGATGTACCACTCAAGGTTCTTGCGGCTCATCCCGAGCTCGTCGATCCTTCTCTCAAGTTTCTCAAGGGAAGCCTCTCTCTCGGAACCTCCGATGATCTCGCCGATTTTCGGGAAGAGGACATCCATTCCCCTGACGGTCTCCCTTCCGGGCTCGCAGCCTTCATTCTGCTTCATGTAGAAAGCCTTGATGGCTTGAGGGAAATCGGTGAGAATCACCGGCTTACCGAAATGTTTCTCTACCAGGTACCTCTCGTGCTCGCTCTGGAAATCGGTGCCCCAACTGACAGGGTACTCGAATTGTTCGCCGTTCTTGACAGCCGCCTCGAGAATATCCACGGCATCGGTGTAAGTTAGCCTCTGGAACTCTATGCCGAGAACGCTGCGGAGCCTCTCGATCAGACCATCGTCGTACTTGCCCTGCAGGAAGGTGAGGTCATCCATGCAGTTGTCCAGGGCATACTGGACAAGGTACTTCACGAATTCCTCGGCGAGGACCATGTCGTCATTGATGTCGTAGAACGCCATCTCAGGCTCGATCATCCAGAACTCGGCCAAGTGCCTGGGAGTGTTGGAGTTCTCAGCCCTGAAGGTGGGACCGAAGGTGTAGATTTCGCCGACGGCTGTGGCTCCGAGCTCGCCCTCGAGCTGGCCGCTGACCGTCAGGCTCGTCTTCTTTCCGAAGAAGTCCTTGGAGAAGTCAACCTTCCCGTTGTCTTTCTTTGGCACATTCTCGAGCGGCAAGGTTGTGACCTGGAACATGTCGCCCGCGCCCTCAGCGTCCGATTCGGTGATGAGGGGAGTGTTAAGATAGACGAAACCCTTGTCATTGAAGAACTTATGGATGGCGAAAGCCATGGCGTGGCGAATCCTCAGGATCGCTCCGAATGTGTTGGTCCTCGGGCGCATGTGAGCCACCGTGCGGAGATATTCCAGGGAAGTGTCCTTCTTTTGGAGGGGATATCTCATCGGATCGCACTCTCCAATGACCTCGATTTCCTTGGCCTGGATCTCGACAGCCTGTCCGCTACCTAAAGATTCGACAAGCGAACCCTTGACCGCCAGGCTTGCGCCGGTGGTCACTTTGGCGAGAAGGCTCTCGTCAAATAAGGAAGTGTCCGCCACCACCTGTATGTTGTTGACAGTCGAGCCATCGTTAAGGGCGATGAACTTGATCTGTTTGTTGCCTCTTTTTGTCCTGACCCAACCCTTCGTCAGAACCTCCTGGCCAGGGGCCGCTTTCAGCAGGTCTTTCACCTTTGTTCTTGTCAATTCGCTCATTTCCTTCAAAACTTTACATAATCCCACAAATATACTAAGAAAATCTATTTAGTCACACAAATAAAAGGTGCGACCTGTGTAGGCCGCACCTGAAATATGTCAGTCTTTCATAGTTACCCGTTGTTGAGTCCAACGAAGAGTATCGCTCCCGAAGTGTTCTCCTGAATGCAGAACAGATAAGGCCTGTCCGCTGTGAAATACTTGACTTTAGGCTGCTCATACCCTTGGGGCGATATTCCCTCCATGCCAATGAAGGTTGCGGCAGCAGCTTCTATTCCTCCCTCATCAAGGGTCATCGTGGCTTTTTGCAGAGCCTGACTGACCCTGAAGATAGCAGGAGTCTGTTCAACCATAAGACTGAAATCTGAGGCCTGAAATACCCTGTTGATTCCAACTGATTTCAATAGCGGTATCAAATCAAACTCCGACTTAAGATCCTGTTTGGGTATCTTGACCAACACTTGCTCGCTCCTCATTTTTCCGGACAAGCTTTCCCATCCTTCATTCTCAATTGTCCCGATAACGGCGTTGATGTCTTCTCCCTTATTAGGAAGAACCATGGTCATGCTGAATTTGCCTTTCTTTCCCATGGGGATAGAGACACACGAGAATGAATCATTCTCAAGAAAATCACACTCTTGTTGACTGACCATGAAGTCTTTCTTGACCTCACCTTTCGGAGAGTTGAAAACATCTTCTTTCGTCAGTTCCGGATTAAACGGCTCGAGCCAGCCTGCCTTGAAATAGATCGCGTTCAGCATACATGCCGTAATATCAGGCGAGAAGTCCCGCAAAAATTCAGGGATAAGGCCTTCGGTGTTTTTGCTAACCCAGTCATTTATTATTTGCTTGACACGATCGGGCTTGTCAAACGCCATCGATTCCACGGCGCCATAATAATTGTTTTGAATCACATTCCTGAAGGAGTCTTTAATCGAGTACGCCTTGGAAACGATTACCGCGTTGGATAATTTGAGTTTCGTGGACAAATCAACGGCGGGCAACCCTTCTATCAAGGTTTTGTAGTAATTGTTGAATTCCGCCATGTCTGATTTATCATACCCAAGAGCCGTAAGGATCTCTGAGGCAGAGTCAGTCGTACCGGCAGCCAGCATGGAAAAATCCAAGGCCACGCTGATGGGAGAAAAGATGAAACTTCCCTCCTGGGTTGAACTGATCTGGTCAAGCAATCTGATCGCGAAAGCGTTGCCGCCCATGACAAAACTCTTTTGCCTTGGAGTCAAAGGAACATTTGATATCTCTTTGTCTGGAATGGGATTACATACAGTAATCTCTTCAACCTCGCTGATAACGGCCTCTTCCGAGTCAGTGCGGGTCACATCCAGCAAACTGCATCCTGCAGACAGCATTGACACGAAGATGCAAATCAAAATGGATTTCGGGGTGTTTTTCATGTTGTTATTATTTTTGAGATTCTCAATTAACTAATGTATACTCATACATCATACACTCTACACTATTGTAATATGAACTCGATGTCCAACTTATGACATCCGTGTTGAGCCATATATTATCATATTGTCCGTCATATCCCCAGTTGAATCCTACATAACGACTAATCAATTGATCTGTGTCCGAATATTGGTTTTTCATAGCATCGGCGACAACATAGTGCCCATACACCCATACATCAAAGGCATTAGTATATCCAATCAATAAAATCGCAGGGTAATGATTCATGACTATCATATTTGACAAAACATCAAAATCAACATCATCAATAATCATTGTCAGATTACAATGGGTAAGCAAGGCATAAAACATATCATAATTATTTGTTGAGGTCGAGTTTGAGTAATAGAGAGATTGCGAGGCAATACCCATATCAATCATCAAAGTTGACACAGCCTCGAAAGAACCTGTTCCATACTGATCCAAAGGCATTGAACCCCAGACAGAAGGCGAATTACCATTTGCTGGAATGAAATTCACTTCATTCTGATATAAATGTATGTAGTTGCTGTTTGTTGGTATATATTTATTAGTGTAACTGTCCTCATAAGGGATGTATTGAAGCCCTTCTGCTATATGAAGATAATACAGAAGTTGGGCCATAGCAACAGGCCCGCAACCTGTAAGACAATGATTTTGAAGATTGACATCAGTATATGGTGCCCTGATATTCCATGGAGATTCCTGACCCCATTTAGTCGGTAACAGATGGGACTGTATAACCTCATATTCTCCCGATCTTGTCCTTGGCTCCAATGAATCTGATTTATTTTGATCGGCAGTATTGATTGCTTCCCAACTATCAATAAAAGTAATATGAGGTTTTAAGTCAGGGTTTTCTTTTAAATAGCAAACGTTTTCCACAAAGGCATCATATAAAAACTTTAGCGGAGGAATCGCATCAAAGTCTTCCCTTGTTATCGAACCAGAATCGGCTTTTGCAAATATGCGTGGAGCCCTCTTGTCTGCAGAGAAAACTTCCCATCCGTTCTCGTAGTTCACTATATAAAGAACGGTATCATTTTTCTCTGTTATGGGCTGAATATCGTAAAACGCCCCCCTTGTCTTAAGAGAATGAGATCGCTCAGACAGGTATGTGTTCATATTTTCTATTGATATTGCGTAATTAGGCTTGTCGGAGAGATCTATATTTTCATTAAAGTCAGAATAATGCCCTGCCTCTTTTGAACAAGAGACAGCCAGCAGAATGAAAAGGGTTGAAAAGATTTTAACAATAAGTTTCATAAACAATTCTATTATACTAAATCCCGATTATTAAAAACCTTGCATAACGCAAGTGAAAAAAATGATTAAATGTCTAGTTCGCCCTTGTATCGTTGTCCTGACGGAAGGGTGAACAGGATGATGTAGTGACCTGGACCCATGGTTATGGGAACGGTGGCGTAGAGGAACTGTGTGTCGATCGTGCTGGAGTCATAGCCTCCGGTGGTGGTGTTCATGACCTCGACCTCGATCTCGCCGAGATTGGAGGTGAAGGTCAAGAAGAGCGTTGAGAGCATGGCCTCGTAGGAGGCTGAGATGGGGATCATCGCAGGCATCTTAGGCCCAGGTCGTGGAACCGTGCCGGGAAATGGATCAATTACAATGACTGAATCTGCGGATTCAACCATTGACGGATGATTCAACGTTGCCCCAAAACACATTTGAGAGCAGAGAATAAAGAATAACACGAGAGAATAACGCATATGCTGATAATATTTGTTTACAAATTTCTGGTTTATGGAGGGATAGATTAATATTTTGGGAGAAGAAAAGCGTGAAAAAGCATGCAAGTAATAAAGCCTTCGCAGCGGTCTGCAGAGGCTTTTTTCGGAAAATCTCACGCTTTTCTCGTGAAAAGGGTTTCGGGACGAGGCTAATTCACTGATTTTGAATTAGTTATAAAGGCTGTTATTTATCACGACTTAATTGATTGATAATCAGTAAATTACAAAGCACCTCCAATTAAAAATGAATAGCGACTACCTTTTTCACCAAATCTATTAGAGAGTTTTTGGCGCAAGTACCTCTTCCTCGATCTAGTGTTCTCCAATGTAGAGATACCCATTATCACCATCACTGTCGTGTTGTCAAATCCCGCGAAATAATAACTCGCCATCCTATAATCTGATTCTGTTAGTCCCGGGCAATCCTTCCTGAATTTTGTCATCAGCATATCCATCTCACGGTCGATTATGCCCTCAAAGCCGCGTTGCGCCTCGGGGTCAGTTCTCAGGTTTCCGATCCTCCTATGAAGGACCGCTGAAAGATTTTCGTTCGCTTTATCATTGTCCTTTTGATTGAGAAACGCCTCCTCGTAGACGTCAGCCAAGAACGAGAGTTTCGCTTTTTTAGGGTTGTACTCTCTTTTGTCAAGAAGCTGTTCTTTAAGATTATCAATCGCAATAGCCATTTTCTCAATAGCATCCCGCCTTTTCCTGGCGGTGTTTTGATATAGGAAATACATGATAGTTAAAACAAGCGCAAAAATCAAGATGAGCGAGGAAATCAATCCCCTTTGTTCTTTGATTCTGGTCTCGCGGCGAGCGTTATTTACTTCAAGATTGAATGTGTGGGAACTTGCAGCGGATTTCTCATAATTCTCTTCCAATATTGAGTCTCGGACAGACATGGCTGACCATAAGTATTTATAGGCGGCCTCATAATCACCTTCCTTCAAACATTTGCGGTGTCTCCAGTAATTATAATGAAAGTTACTTTTGAGGTCTCCTGCTCGCTTTGTTGACCATATCCTCTCGGCTTCGCCATCTTCTCCATGAGAATTCAAAAGATAGGCGTAAGCGTATAATTGAGAAGGATCCTCAAACTGAGCGCCGTCCTTAATCGCCGAGGCAAACAGTCTCATGGCGCCTTCGTCATCAGGTTCTGGTAAACTCAAAAGGAACATGGCGTAATCCATGCCTGCCATATTCTTGATATCCTTATCAATTGTGGCGTCTGCCAAAATGAAGAGAAAGCAACTGTCAGCCTCGCCTCTTTTCCTTCGTTGTGCGAGGTTCCCCGCTTTTCGGAGTAGTTCAATGTCCTCCTGGTCTTTTCTTCCGCAATCACGGAAACATTGCATCGCTTTCTCGATGTAACTTGCGGCCTGCGGATGATCCATTGTCCTCGTGAACGTGTCCGCCATCCTCGAGTAAAGAATTCCCAGAAGGTTCTGATCATCAACTTTTTCCGCAAATTCGGCGGCCTGGCTGAAGGAGACGATGGCCTGGTTGTAGCGTCCTCCATTGTATTGCTCCGTGCCGAGGTACATGTGGGACTTGAGGCGCTGTTCGGGGGAGCCGTGGCGGTCGTAGTAATCTACGGCGGGCTGGACGACGCGTGTGTCGGCGGTGTCGATGTAGTTCTTGTCCAGGGCGATGGCGTGGAGAAGGGCGTATTTCGCCTTGGCGGCCCTGCCGTGGAGGGCTGTCGTGTCGATTTGCCTGATGGCCGCAAGGGCACTGTCTGGCCGGGAGTCGATGTACGACTCAATGTCTGAGAGGAGATCACGAGAAATGTCCCGCCCGCAGGATATGAAAAAGATGAGTCCGAAAAACATCATCTTCACTATCGATGGTCTGAAGCGCCGCATATCTACCATGTTTTAAGTTGGTTATCTCAAATATAGTCAAAAAGAGGCTGAATCCCAAAGGGTCAGCCTCTTTTTCCATTCATGAAGTCCTGATGGGTTATTGGCCTTTCTTACGAGCGGCGTACATGATTTTCAGAGCGGAGCAGCGCCTTAGCTCTTGCTTCACGTCTGTGATGATACCCATCCTGACATCCTCGTCAGCTTTGATGTCAACCTGCATCAACTGTCTGTCGGCCTCGCTCATGGCGTCGCGCTCGGCGGCGATGAAGTCACGGATGTCGTTGGTTGTCTTGAAGGAATCGTTGAGCTGGATTCTGGCCTCGGTTCCATACTGGTTCTGGTACTGCTGTGTAGGAGAACCGATGTAGATGTAGGACGCGAGGTCTTTTCTCTCAAGCTTCGCAACCTCGGTAGCTTCAGGGAGATGCACCTTGACCTTAACTTCACTGGAACGCATCTGCGTTGTGACCATGAAGAAGAACAGGAACATGAACACTATGTCGGAGCTTGTTCCAAGCTCGGGCATGTCTTTTTTACCACTTCTTTTGAAAATAGGCATGTGTTGGTCCTCCTGAATTACTTTTTGGTTACATCCTTAGGCTCAGCCTCCGAAATGTTCTGTGGAATAGCTTCCCTGGCGATCTTCTGCTGATCTTCGGTCACGAGGCTGTACACCCTTCCGAAGTTCTGGCGGCAGAAATCGTCGCGGATCTCATTGATGGCCTTAACCAGCTCATTCTGAACTGCGATGTAGGCCTGATAACTTGTTCCACGGTCGTTCTGGAGGGAGATGACTCCTTTGGTGACAGGATACTCACCGAATCCCTCGATGTTCTTGGGCTCCCTCTCCGGGAGGTTCGGATCGTCGTTGGGGTTCGTCATGAATTCCTTGATCTTATCCTTGAGCTGGCTAACATCCATGAGCTGGTCACCTGCGAACAACCTGTCGGAAGAGTTGATCTTCACGATGATGATATTGCGCTTGTTGACCTTCGTGTCCTCTTGCTTCTGCTTGGGATCCGGCATCTGGGGCAGACGGCGCACAAGGCCGGACTGCTGGTCCATAGTGGAAACCATCAGGAAGTAGCACAACAGAAGGAAAGCGATGTCGGCTGTCGATTGGGTGTTCAGACCCGGAGTTTTTCTTTTAGCCATAGCCGAATGTTATTTGTTGGTGATAGCGTTTTTGACCACTCCAAAGAGGATCGACAGGACTGCCGCGCCTCCGAGGATGTAGACAAGGAGCATAATGGTGTCTGTCAACTTGAGCCAAGTGGAGCTTGGCTGGTTCTTGACGTTGACGGCCGGGTCGCCTGAAGCGAGCGCATAGGCGATCGCAACAAGGGCGGCAACCCCGACAATCACGCAGAGGGCTTTGAGCAGCCCTTTGGGATTGTTCCTGGCGGACTGGATGATGGCGAGCCCCAGCAGGATGACTACCGCCGCGATGAGCAGGAAGTAGCTGTACCTGAGGAGGAGGTTGACAGGTCCCTCATTTGCCGCCTCACCCTTGGTGAGACACCAGATTCCCAGGACGATGCCAACGATACCGAGCACCCAGCCGATTATCTTGGAAATATTCTTCATTTTATAAGACTCTAAAGGTTGTTACAACTAAAGACGATTATTTCTTCTCGTTCTTCGCGAGGGCGTCGACGAGGTTGATCGAAGCCTCCTCCATGTCGATTGAGAGGGCGTCAATCCTGGAAAGGATATAGTTGTAGAAAACCTGGAGAATCATAGCGACGATAAGACCACCGACGGTGGTGATAAGGGCGACCTTCATACCTCCAGCAACGATGTTCGGGGAGATGTCTCCAGCGGCCTCGATAGCGTCGAAGGCCTTGACCATACCGATAACAGTTCCCAAGAATCCGAGTGAAGGAGCGATAGCGATGAAGAGGGAGATCCAAGAGAGGTTGTTCTCCATGAGGCTCATCTGGACACCACCAGCGGAAGCGATTCTCTTCTCGACCACGTCGAGACCTTCATCATAATGGAGAAGTCCATCGTAGAAAATGCTGGCGACAGGGCCTTTGGTGTCACGGCAGACATCAAGAGCCTTCTGGACACCACCCTCAGCGAGAGCGTCCTCAACCTTGGCGATGAGCTTCTTGGTGTTTGTCTTCGCGAACGACAGATAAAGAATCCTCTCGATAGCGAGAGCAAGACCGAGGATCAAGCAGAGGATGATCGCGGACATGAATTCCGGACCTCCCTGGATGAAGTAGGACTTGATCTGCTGGTGGAAAGGAACATCCTCGCCGGTACCTTTGAGAAGATCCTCAGCTGACATCTGCTGGGGAGCGGCTTGCTCAGTGGCGGCACCTTCAGCGGGCTGATCCTGAGCGGACGCGATGCTGGCGGAGAAGGTGAGGGCACCTGCTACAGCCAAGAACATGAAAAACTTTTTCATAACCGTTTTCGTGTGTTTTAATTAATAAAGTATTAAATAGTTATATCTTTCTAATTGATTTTTCGGACAAAAAACCCCACAAAAAACCGTTGCAATTTACTAAATAATTTTCAAAAGGCAAGGATTACTTTGAAATTTCTCCCTTAAGATTCTCTCCGAGCCTCGCTTTTACCCACTCGTTGTCCTCGCTTTTGCCGAGGAGGTAAAACAATTTGCCGAGAGCGCTTTCTGTCGTGATGTCGAGTCCCGAGACCACTCCTGCCTTCTGGAGAGCCTTGCCGGTGGCGTAAAGATCCATATTGACAGCCCCTGAAGCGCATTGTGTCACGTTCATCAGCACCTTACCCATCGCGGCGGCTTCCTTGACGATGTCGAGGAACCACTGGCTGGAAGGGGCGTTGCCGGAACCATAGGTCTCCAGAATGATGGCCCTGGTCTCGGGACCGCACAAGAAGTATCTCATGACTTGGCGTCCAGGATTCGGGCTCGCGAATCGCCTGATGGTTGTATTTGATGTTGATTCCCGCCTCCGCGAGAGTCGGGTATCCGGGAGACCTGAAAGCCCTGAACTCCTCAGAGCTGACCTTGGTGCTCCTATTGCCCCTAAATAATTGTGAATCAAAGAATATGCTCACCTCTGGCACCAGAGGATGGCCTTTCTCGTCCTTCGCCGCAGCGATCTCCACGGCTGAGATCAGGTTTTCCTTCCCGTCCGTCCTGGGCACTCCGATCGGAAGTTGGCTTCCTGTGAATATGACCGGTTTGGCAAGGTTGTCCAGCATGAAACTGAGGGCTGATGCCGAATATGCCATCGTGTCGGTGCCGTGCAGCACCACGAAACCATCGTACTCGTCGTAGCGTTCCTGGATCAGGGTGGCAAGTGACTGCCAGAGTCCCGGTTCCACGTCCGAAGAGTCGATCAGCGGGTCGAAAGTGAAAGAGTCGATCCTCACGGCATATTTCCCGAGTTCCGGCACTTCCGCCATTATCTGGCTGAAATCGAATGGCTTAAGGGTCCCATCTATAGGGTCTTGACGCATCCCGATGGTGCCTCCGGTGTAGATTATAAGTACTGATGAAGAGTCGTTCATATATTACGTATTCCGAATAATTCTCTTGCGTTCGCTGTGGTCACCTCCGCCACCTCCTCGACACTCACCTCTTTTAATTCCGCCACCTTGTCGGCGATGTAGGGGATGTAAGAGCTCTCATTCCGCCGGCCTCTGTAGGGGACAGGTGTAAGATAGGGGGCGTCAGTCTCAAGCACTATCCTTTCGAGGGGGACTTTCCTCACCACCTCGGCCAGGGAAGCCTTTTTGAAAGTCACCACACCTCCGACTCCGACGCGCCAGTCGCCTAGCTTCTGAATCTCAAGGAAACTCTCGTAACTACCGCTGTAGGCGTGCATATTCCCTCTTAAACCCTTGTGGCTCTTCAAAATGTCAAGGAAGTCGCCCATCGCGTCCCTGAGGTGTATGTTGACCGGCAGGTCCCTCTCTTTGGCATAATCAAGCTGCCAATGGAGGGCCTCCCTTTGCTCTTTCTCGAATTCCTTTCCGTAATAGTAGTCCAACCCGATCTCCCCGATTGCGACCACTTTCCTATCGGAATATTCCAGCATCCGATCGATCTCTTCCTTCCAATTCCCGTCAACCGAGCCTGGATACAATCCGAGCATCGGGAACAGCACTCCGGGGTGACGGTCGGTCAGGGCGAACATGGCATCCCTCTCAAGGCTGTCCACATCCGGCTGGAGCATTATCTCCACTCCGGCCTCATGGGCCCTTTGGATGTAAGCGTCCTCCTCGCCGGCGAAAGCGCCGTCGGAAATATGGCAATGAGTGTCGATGAAAGTCATATCCCTCAAAGATACTCATTTTTCCGTGAATCTTGTTCAGTTTTTAGCCACCCTGGGGGAGCAGTGCTGCAACAGGTCAACCGCTATGAAGCCGTCGCACTCCAGAGTGGTTACTATCCTGCTGACTCTGCTGAATGTCCAGCCGAACAGCTCGCACAATTCGTCAATGCCTATCCCGCGGCGGGATTTTACGGCCAACGCCACTTTGAGGAGGTCCGCTCTCGATCCTTCGTCCAAGTCCGAGTAACACTCTTCAACTTCTTTCTTGAAATCAGCTTTCAAAGACATCTCAGTCCTTCCCAGCCCGAGTCTTTCCACAAGCTCCGCGAGGTCGCCGATAGGTTCGGCTATAGTCTCCTTAATCAACATGTTACAACCTTGTGAGAGAGGATCGTCAACTCGTCCGGGGAGGGCGAAGACATCCCTGTCGTAGGAATAGGCCAGACGGGCGGTCATCATCCCCCCGCCTCTGATTTTAGACTCTACAAGGATTGTCGTCGAACATATTCCGGCGATTATCCGGTTGCGTCTGAGAAAGTTTATCTTGACCGCGCCAGTCTGCGGAGGATAATCTGTGATAAGGGCGCATCCTGGGGTCATGGCCATCAATTGGCCGGTTTTGAAGTTTTGAGGTGGGTAGATGTCGTCGATCCCGGTTGCCATGACCCCGACCGTGGGAAGTCCGAAGTCCAGTGCCGCTCTATGTGCGGTCACATCCACTCCGAGGGCCAAACCGCTGACTATCATCGGCTTCACCTTGGCCTTTGAGAGTGCTTCGACAATATTCCTGCACCAGTCGCGGCCATAGTAGGACAGGTTCCGTGTGCCGATCACGGCGATTTGGGGCCTTTTGTCAAAGACCTCCTCGGGCGTAAGGTTACCTTTGTAATATAGCCCCAGTGGCGGGTCTTCGCATTCAAGTAGAGCTTGAGGGTAACCATCTTCGCCGAGCCCGATAAAGCGGCAACCGTCCCTGGCGAGTTTCTCAAGCTCGATGGCGGCTGACTCGAAGGCGCTGCCCGTCACAAGCGGAGAGTATCTCGACCGGGCTAACGAGCCGAGGAAGTCGCTGATTTCGTTTGACTTGGCTTTAAACACGGCGGTAGGTCCGCCAAAGGCATCCAGAAGGCCTTTCCCGATTTTCGGCTCGAATCCGAAAATCCTGTTCAGGGCGCAAAGGCACGCCCTTTCTTCTTCGTTGAAATTTTCCATAGTCAGATCATTTTCCGCGAATATAACAAAAAAGGTCGGCAGGACTTCCTGCCGACCGCTAATTTCAATCGGATTAATCGCTAGATGACCAGCATGGCATCGCCATAAGGTCCGAACCGATAGTTCTCGTCAAGAGCCACCTTGTAGGCGTTCATGATCTTCTCAAACCCACCAAATGCCGCCACGGCCATCAGCATCGTTGACTCCGGCATGTGGAAGCCAGAGACGATCGCGTCAGGAATGGAGAATTCGTATGGCGGGAATATGAACTTGTTGGTCCAGCCGTCGTAAGGTTTAACCTCATGAGTAGTAGTCACATAGGTCTCAAGGCCCCTCATGACGGTAGTGCCGATGGCGACCACTTTATGGCCACCATTCTTGGCCTTGTTGATGATTTGGCAAGCCTCATCTGTGATGATGAGCCTCTCGGAATCCATCCGGTGCTTGGACAGGTCCTCGACATCGACTCTGCGGAACTGGCCAATACCCATGTGGACAGTGATGAAAGCCTTCTCGATGTCCTTGAGAATCATCCTGTTGAAGAGTTCACGGCTGAAATGGGTACCTGCGGCGGGGACGGCAACAGCACCTTCGTGAGCCGCGAAGATGGTCTGATAGTTCTCCCTGTCCTCAGCGGTCACCTTGCTCTTGACCCACTTCGGAACAGGCAGCTCACCAAGGTTGAAGAGAGACTGCTTGAAGTCCTCGTAGGGTCCGTCATAAAGGAAACGCAGGGTGCGTCCCCTTGATGTGGTGTTGTCGATGACCTCAGCCACAAGACTCTGATCGTCACCAAAATACAGCTTATTCCCGATCCTTATCTTCCTGGCCGGATCCACGATCACATCCCAGAGGTGCTGCTCACGGTTGAGTTCCCTCAAAAGGAAAACCATGATGTCCGCCCCGGTCTTTTCCTTCTTGCCATAAAGCCTGGCCGGAAAAACCTTTGTGTCGTTGAGGACGAAAGTGTCGCCTTTGCCGAAATAATCAATGATGTCTTTGAATATCCTATGCTCGATCTCACCTGTGTCCTTGTGGACCACCATGAGTCTGCATTCATCACGCCATCTTGTGGGCTCCTGGGCCACACGCTCCTTGGGAAGGAGGAACTGGAATTGCGATAGTTTCATATAGCGAATTAGTCCGATACTTTAAATATACGGATGTTTTCACGAAAATGTTTCAACGCTGAATAATAAATCAGGTTTACTAATTTTGGGATATTTTATAAATATAGGTAAAAAAGATTGTAATTATCCCCTCATTTCCCTAAAGACTTCAACAATTGAAGGATAGGTGTCTTTGAGGTAGGGGGAAAGGCCGCTGCGGGCCACCCAGGCGGCCTTTGTGATGTCTTCTTCACGTTGGGGAGTGAGGTCCACCGGATTCGTGTAGAGCATGTCGTACCACCAAGTGTGCTTAAGGTGCCAGATGCCGTTCCGCCGGTAACAGTGGTCGGTCACGCATATCAGCTGCCTCAGCTCCAGGTCTGGCACACCGGTCTCTTCCTCAACTTCCCGCAGAGCGGTGACCTTTATGTCTTCTCCTTCTTCCTGATGTCCCTTCGGAAGGTCCCAAAGGTCATTCCTGCGAATAAGGAGCACATCCCCGCGCCTGTTGGACACAACCCCACCGGCAGCGTTGACCTCCTTGAAGCAAGAGCGGAAAGCGTCGTAAACCGCCTCCACGTCCGCTGTCGGGATGTAGATCCTCGAGAGCGACGAAGATGACTCGAACATGTCCACAAGCCTCGGGATGTCTCCCGCCCCTCCGTAGTGGAATTCCATTGAGTTAGGGTCGGACAGGGCCGGCTCATCAGGCGGGCAGATGACGATGCATCTCTTTTCAAGGTAGATCTTGCGCATCTTGATGATTAAAATCGCTATATTTGTAAATTATGACGCGAATTTAAGAAATCATTTGCAATGAATATGGAACATATAGACAGAAAACTGGCGGCGGGGTTGCTTCGGATCGGGGCGGTGCTGCTCCGGCCGGATGAGCCGTTCACCTGGGCTTCCGGATGGAGGTCGCCGATTTATTGCGACAACCGCCGGATTCTCTCGGATCCCCAGTTGAGGTCAATGGTCGCCGAGGCTTTCGCTGAGAAGGTTACAGCGCTTTATCCGGAAGCTGAGGTGGTCGCCGGAGTGGCCACCGGGGCTATCGCTCACGGGGTTCTGGCTGCCGACAGGCTTGGCAAGCCGTTCGTCTATGTGCGTCCGAAACCGAAGGATCACGGGACCGGCTCGCAGATAGAGGGAAATCTTCCTGAAGGAGCCAAAGTCGTTGTGATTGAAGACCTTATCTCAACCGGGATGAGCAGCCTCGCTGCCGTTGACGCTTTGCGGAAGGCAGGCGCTGAGGTGCTCGGGATGGTGGCGATATTCACCTATGGGTTCGATCTCGCCGCCGACCGTTTCAAAGAGGCCGGTGTCCGGCTGTCAACCCTTTCAAACTATGGCTCGCTTATTGATGAGGCGACTTCCGCGGGGGTTGTGAAAGCGTCTGACGCGGAGGTTCTGCGGAGCTGGCGCCTCAATCCCGCAAATTGGGGAAACGATTGATTATTAAAGATTAAGGAATATGAATACAGACATAATCAGCAAGCACGGGATTGTCTCGAAGTCTCCTTTCGAGCTTTATATGGCATTCGTGGACATGAGGAACTTCCTCCAGATGCTCCCTGAGGACAAACGTCAGGGCGTTGAGGCTGACTATGATACGATCACGGCCACCGTCCAGGGCTTTAAGATCGGAATCATGGTGAGGGACAGGATTCCATATTCGATGATCCAGTTTATCGACAACGGCGCGCCGTTCAGCTTCGGAGGCTCGCTTCATTTCGATGCCGTGCCGGATGGTTCGCAGAGGACTGATTTCCACATCGAGTTCCACGCCGACCTCAACCTGATGATGAAGATGATGCTCTCGGGCAAGATCAAGGACGCTCTCGACAAGGTCGTGGATGGGTTGGTGTCAGTCTCCGAGGGCAGGATGCCCGAAGGGATCGATGAGGAGACCATGCGCAAGATGCAGGAGGAACTTGCCAAGAGGCAAGGTCAGGCATAGAGGCGATGCTGGGGATTGAGGATAGGATCTTGATGGACATCCTTTCGAGGGCGGTCGGGCCGGAACGTGCCCCCATCGCCTTCGAAGCCTTTTCCCAGACTCCTTCTGTCTCCATCCGTCTTAATCCTTATAAGTTATTGTCTGACCAGAAGGGCCTTAGGGGTTCGACCGATCCAAATAATAGGGCTAGCGTTGCCAGTCTGGATGGCGAGACCACTGCCACCCTCGGCACGTTAAGAGGGGGGACCGTGAGCGAAGCGAACGGTGGGGCCGAGCGAAGCGAGGCGGTCGAGCCGCCAGAGCTGGCAACGATAGCGTCGTTAGAGCGAAGCGAGGCGGTTGAGCATCTAAGGCCCATCCAGTTCGAGGGTATTCCATGGAACAAGTACGGGATGATGCTGCCGGAGCGGCCTCGGTTCGTGCTGGACCCTTTGTTCCATGCCGGCTGCTACTATGTCCAAGACTCTTCGGCGATGGTCGTCGGGCATCTCCTGAGGGAGCATCTCGACCGCTTCGAAGGCCTCGGGAGACCGATCTGCGTGCTGGACCTCTGCGCCGCTCCTGGCGGCAAAACAACCGACATCGCCACCTCGCTTAGGGATCGCTTCGGAGATGGCTTCCAACTCGTCGCCAATGAAGTGATGAGGAACCGGGCGGCAATACTTTCAGACAATGTCGCCATCTGGGGCGATCCGCAAGTCATTGTGACTTCGTGCGATCCCAAGGCTTTCGCCGCCCTTGAAGGCTATTTCGATATCATCGTCACAGATGTCCCTTGCTCCGGAGAGGGGATGTTCCGAAAGGACCCCAAAGCCGTCGAGGACTGGTCGCCCGAGGCGGTCGATCTTTGCGCCGCCCGTCAGAGGAGAATCTTAGCCGACGCCTGGCCATCTCTCCGTAAAGGCGGCCTGCTTATCTATTCCACATGCACCTTTGAGGAAGCTGAAAATGACTCGAATGTCGAGTGGGTGGCCACTGAGCTTGGAGCGGAAGTCGTTGATTATGAATATTCAAACCTCCCCGGAGTCATTCCGACTCGTACCGGCGGACTCTTGGTGCCGGGCTTTGTGAAAGGGGAAGGACAGTTCGTTGCCGCGCTTGAGAAGACCGCCGCAGCCGGTAAGACAAAACTTGGCCCCGAATCGCTCAGACCGATTCGTAATGGACTGGACAAAGGAACCATCAAAGGACGGGATTTCATACCTTCCGCCGATTGGGCTCTGAGCATCGAACCGCCTGTGGACAAGTACCCGACGGTGGAGCTGGATTTGGACATGGCGCTTAAGTACCTCCACCGTGACGGCATATTCATTGAAGGACAACCGGAAGGTTATTTGATAGTATGCTTCGAGGGCCATCCCCTCGGCTTTGTGAAAAACATCGGAAAGCGGTGGAACAATCTCCATCCGCAAAACAGAAGGATAAGAATGGATTTATGAATATGAAGAAGTTGCTTTTGACCCTTGTGGCCGCGTTGACGCTGCTGCCGCTTGTCGCCCAGACAAAACCCACCCAGAAGGAGTACCTTGACCGTTATAACTTGCTGGTCAGCAAGTTGGGCGCTACGGGAGTGGGCATAGAGACCCATCTCCAGAAATGGGAGAAGGACTATCCGGACGACACCGACATGCTAATCGGGAAGTTCT